>JBEGJP010000027.1:0-32209 GCA_041184525.1 Pseudomonadota bacterium
AACCGCAAGGAGGCAGCCTGCCAAGGTTCAAGCGATGATTGGGGTTAAGTCGTAACAAGGTAGCCGTAGGGGAACCTGCGGCTGGATCACCTCCTTTCTAGGAAGACGAGTGGTTGGTAACAACTGCTCTAAGGAAGGCTCTTACATGGGCTTTCCGACAAAGGATTCTCATATTGAGAATTCCTTCCAGGTCAACTCTTCACGCACTCTGTGACTTCAATCTCTCTCTTACGAAAGAATTCGGGTCTGTAGCTCAGGTGGTTAGAGCGCGTGCCTGATAAGCACGAGGTCGGCTGTTCAACTCAGCCCAGACCCACCATCCTTTCAAGAATGCCTCTGGGTTGTCCCGGAGGTTTTTTTTTGCTCTTTTTGTTTTTTTAAAAGGAGAATCGCATGTCCTCCAGAGCTGTCTTGCCCGAGATCAAAGTTTCGGAGCGCCTTAAGAAATCAATCCAAAATTTTCACCCTGAAATTGTTGCTCAGGTCGAGTCTGAAATTCAAAAGAACAAGGTTGTTGTTGTCGGCATGCGCGGCAATCACTTTGTGAAGAAGGCGATCAAAAACCTCACAGATTGGAATATTTCATTCAAATACGTCGAATTTGGTTCTTACTTCAGCCAATACAACGAGCGTGTCACGCTCAAGATGTGGACGGGATTCTCAACGTTCCCGATGATTTTTGTGAACGGTGTTCTGGTCGGCGGCAACTCAGATATGGAAGCCGAAAAGGCTGAAGGCACCTTGGAAGCCCTGCTCAACGGCTGAGGAGTTTTTTCTTCCGGCGCAAGATGTCCCTATTTCTGGTTGTGACAGCCGGGCGAGCGGAAACCGTTCCCGTTTTCCTCGGCTTTTTGCCAGTCGTCGGGCGTGAGAGTGTGGAGCGAGATGGCACGCACCTGAGTTGTGATGTCGGCTAATTTTTCCTGCACGCTGCGGTGCCGTGCGAGTAGCTTTTGTTGCGAGAATGCATCGCAAACAATGATGATCTTGAAATGACTTTGAGCGTGGGGACCGCCTCCGTGTTGCCAGCTTTCGTCATCGACTTGAAGGAACAGCGGGGCGAAGGCTTGTTTGAGGCGTTCTTCAATCGTTATTTTCAAGCTTTCTGTCACAGCTGAACTCCCTTTTTTATGTCTTATCCTAGTATCTATTAGCACGGACCTATCGACAAAAACTCCGGCGGCCGGATTTATGGCTTAGCAAAGAATCGTATTGAGTCACAGGGCCGGTCTGTGGGTTGAAGTGAACAAAGTTTATACAATGTCGCGGGCCATCTGCACCGGAACCCTGTGTTTTCTCCTTTGGCTGGGCTCGATTCGAATGGGGTGTTCCTCATCGCCTGCGCGAGAAGTCTCTTCTTTTGCCCTCTCTCACTTCAATCAGGATGATGCTTTTGACCTTGGCATGGCTTTTGCAAGCCGAGCGCAGGAGGGGCTTGTTATGAACTCTGATTTTCCTATGACCTTTGCGGACGACTCAATTGATCGGCCTGCAGAAAAGACAGCACAAAAAATGCGCGGCAAGACTCAGGACAGGGCAGACAACGTCATCCCTCTTTCTCGAGGCGGATTGTCTGTTTTCCCGATGTCAGAGGCAGCGCCCTTGTCGGAATCCATCACTTCGCGTTTGGCGGCGAGCCCTGAGTCCATGGCTGTCGATTATCCGATGAGTGAATTCCATCATGACGATGCCGTTCCGAAGGAGCCTTCGATTCAGAAGTCTGTGCGGCCGATTCTTCGCGGCAGTTTACTTGCACTGATGCTCGGTCTTTGGGTGGCCGTCGGTACAGGGAAATTGAATTCGAACACTCCGGTTGTTTCTCATCTGCGCTCTGCATTGTCTTTGGATTCATCTGATTCCGTTGCTGCCAACCAGATGTCCGCCGAGGTCACAGCTCTGCAGCACTCTTCGTCACAAGTGAATGCAGAACCGAAAACGTCGGTTGGAGCGCAGACGAGCGCCGACCTGAAAGCGCCGGTTGGAATGCAGACGCACACGGAAACAAAGCCAACTGTTGCTGCCTCTCCGGCTGAGGCAACCATGGTTCAGAGTTCTGCTTCTGCCGTCAGCATGAGCGAAAAAGAAAAGAGCGCAGCAACGTCAGTTCCTACAACGCCGAAGACAGATTTGAGCGCGCTGACGCAAGTGGAAATTGAGACGATGGCGCGTTTGTTTTTGGCACAGATTGAGCAGTTTAATGCTACTGAAGAACATGTGGTTCAGTTGATGAATGCTCATGCCAGCAGCGGCGAGCGTGCGGCGTTTCTGGCGGCGCTGCAAAAAGCGCACGAGGCTGCGCTGTCAAAGTTGCAGGGCAAGCGTCAGAATTCCGCGCGCTGATTCAGCCGAAAAATTCTCATTCTCTTTATCTCTCCTGACATAGTTTGAGTCGTTCGGCAGCCCATCTGAGTTGTGCTCAGGTGGGCTTCACCGCATTGCAGGAAAGGCAGGGAAGGGGGTAAGCTCATTGGTAGAGTTGGGGATACTTCAAATGAGCAAAATCAAAACACCACCCATCGGAACGGCCATCGAAACTGAAGCTGCGGTCATGTTTATTGACGTCGATGGTTTTTCAAAGATTATTGCAAAGAAGAATCCTGAGACTATTTTCAGAGATCTCCGTCATTGCCTGAATCGCATGGCATCTATTGTTCAAGCCGAAGGCGGCATTGTCGGCAAAGCTTTGGGCAATGGTTTGATTTGTTACTTTACCGATAAAACGCCTCCCACTGGCAAGGAAGAAAAGCTTCTCGGTCATATTGAATCAGCTCTCAGGAGTGCAATCTCCATCCAGCGTGAATGGGCTGCTGAATTTGTTCAGGCCGAGGCTTCAAATCAGGGCGAAAAACGGACCGAGCGGCAGGCGCTTCCGCTGCGCATTGGAATCAACGCAGGCCGAGTGTTTTATGGTAACTTGGGTCTCGATAAAGACGCGAACGACTTTACGGTCGTGGGTGAAACTGTCAATTTGGCAAAACGGTTGGAAGGTTCAGCTGACGTCTTTAAAATTCTCGTCAGTCCCTCGGCCAAGGCACTGTTGGATGATTCCGAGAAATCTTTGGACTTTGGTGTCGGCGCCAGCTGGGGCCGTCGGTTTATGCAGTTCAAGTACCAGTCGGGTCTTTTCGAGGCTTGGGAGTGCAACCCTTTCGGGGTGGACACTGAGCTTCTCAAATCGGCGATGCGTTCCGTCCGAACAGGCAACAAGCGCACGACAATGCGTATCCCTTGGCTTTGCAATGTTCCATTGAACGCGGTCACCCGCGATGGACAAACATCACGTGTGGTGGACTTCTCCGAGAGCGGCTTGTGCTTGGAATTTTCGAGCGCCTTTGCCCGCAAGGAGCAACTCAACGTCACTCTGCTGGCCGATCGTGCGGATTGGGACACCATTCTTCATTCCAAAGGCTTGGCTAATTTCAATTGTGAAGTGCGATGGATGGAGCCTGTAGGACAGAAGAATTGGCACGGTGTTGCATTCACCAGCTTCACGAAAGAACAGGCACGCGCCCTGTCAGAGCTTCTGATTCAATTCAACAATCGGGCTGCTGACGAATCGTGATTCCTCCGCTCCGTTGCCCGCTAAACTCACACAGTTCTTGCCGGCTTTTTTCGACGCATACATGGCTGTATCTGCCATTTTTATCAACTCCTGAACCGAGTTTGAGGTCTCAGGAAAGCTGGCCACTCCGATACTGGCTGTGACGGCAAGATTCAGGGCGTCGTCAACTCCGCTCGCAGCGCGGAGATCATACTTGTTCTGTTCGAAGGCAATGCGGATGCGTTCGGCAAGAATGTGCGCGCCTTCGAGCGATGTGTTGGGAAGAATGACGCAGAATTCGTCGCCTCCGTACCGGAGCAGCTGATCGGAATCGCGTATAATTTCGCGCAGGGTGCGTGCTGCCGCTTTGATCATCTGGCTGCCCACCACATGTCCAAGAGAGTCATTGATCGACTTGAATCGATCGAGATCCAAAAACAAAAGCGAAACAGGACTGCCGTAACGCTGGCTGCGGGCCACTTCCTGAGACAGCGAGGCATCCATAAAACGCTGATTATATAAACCGGTGAGTTCGTCGAGCAGCGAGAGAGAATTGGCCACATCCAGATTCTGGAAGGTGCGTGCCGATTGCATGGTGATAGGCGACACCTGCTGCAACACTTCGAGCAATGCCGCTGCCGTCATTCCTTCTTTTGTCAGTGCCACCAAACCGCTGTTGGCCGTCGGGCTTTTGAATTCAATGATGACAAAACGACTCTCGTCCGCTGCCGCCACGGTGGGCGGAACAAGTGTCACGGAATCCATTTCGGCAACGTTGTCGGGTATGAGCGAGCGGCTGCGCAAAAAGGCAGCTAAGGGGCCTTGAATGAGTTCTTGTGGCTCCGTGCGGCCGACGCCTGCCTGACGCAGGTCGAGAAGAAGTTCAGGATACGAACGGTGTGCGTCAAAGAAGAACGAAAAACCTTCGCTGATTTTGAGCTCACGCGTGATGAGGCGCAAATAGGTTTTGAGGAGTGTTTTTTTGTCGGACAGGCCGGCAAGAGTTTGCGCAATGCTGAGGATGTGCACGGCATTGCTGAGGGACTGGTTTTCCCTCAGCAGCTCGCCGTGCTGTTGGGCTTTTCGCATGGCGAGAATGAGATCTTCAGTTTCAACGGGCTTACGTAAAACATCGGCTGCGCCGGCTTTCATGGCAGCCACTGCAGTGTCCACAGTCGCAAATGCCGTCACGGCCAGCACTGGGATATGTGGCCAGCGCTTGTGCCATTGCTCAATAAGATCGAGCCCGTTGCCGTCGGGGAGAATGAGATCCATGAGAAGAATCTGCGGTCGCAGAGCAGAAGAGGCATCCCAATCGTCAGGATGATTCAAGCGTTCTTGAAACGCTCCTGCGGTGGCAAAATGTTCAACCACGGCACCCGCATCTTGCATCCAACGCTGGTAGACGCGCGCCGTCGTGAGGTCGTCTTCAACAAGATAGATGCGCACACCCTGCAAAACGCGCAGCGGTTTGGAAAGTTCAGCACCTTCAGACTGCATGTGACCTGACTCCTGAAAAGACTCTGTGTACGACTTTTCATTCAGATTGAATCAGATTTCAGTTCAGAAGGCCAGTCAGTTCGATGGCCAGCCACGCGTGGGCGTCGCGCTGGGTCCGGCTCTGTTTTTCCAATTCCGCAGCAGTCAAGAAGAAACGGGCCCATTTTTCGGGCGGCAACAACTTGGCGAGGCGCTCGATTCTGGCCTGTGAAGGATAGGGGGTTTTGGAGACCTCGTGGGCGGCCCGCGCCTGTCCGGTTTTGCTGAGTGCGGCTTGAAAGGCCAGCACCTGACGGCCTGTATAAGCAAGAGCGGAAACCACGCTGCCGGCATCTTCTCCGGCTTGTTCGAGCTGTGACATACGCAGGTGGATGAGATTGCTTTCACCACTCGAGAGAGCTTCGATGACGTCGAAGGCGTCCACGCTTGTTTTTGGCACAAGAGCTGCATCGAATGACAACGAGCCTCGCACCATGCGTTCAAAATGCAGGTCGCATGCTTCGAGATCGCCACTGTAATAGTCGTGGGCTTGATGCGCCCAAGCGAGGAGTTCAGGCTTGTTGGCTTTTGAAAACACTCCACCGTGACGAGGCATGATGGTTGTGAGAATCGCAATGCTGTCGGCCCTATTGGGTTCGTAAACAAGAAGCACTTCTGCTTTCCAAGGAAGTTCTTTGGCATCGGGCGCACCGTGCCGCGCGGATGCAGGTGCAAGAACGTAGAGCTCCTGACGGGGCGGATCGGAGAGGTTGGAAAAAGGCGTGGTGAGTTCTGTCCATTGCTTGGCGGAGATTTTCTCAGGCAGTTCAATCCACACGGGTGCGGGTTCACCAAAGAGGTCTTGGGTGGAGAGGGCTTCGACCGCTTCCTGCACCGGATTCTTGCCGGAATACAAAACGGGGCGGACCGAGAAGAGTTGACGCAACCGTTCGGCGATCAGGCGCCGAATGAGAGAACTGTCTGTCAGAATGAGCCGCAGCCGCGGCTTTTCAGGTGTTCCTGAAATGAGTTCGGAGATGAATTTCCCTGCGTCGATTCTCACGCTCATCGGGGCAAGCACCCTTCAACGCGGTTCATCTGGGCACGCAGCGCGTGATCGGCGAGTACGAGCCACGTCATGGCTTCCACCATCGGAACAGCACGCGGCAGGACGCAAGGATCGTGCCGCCCCTTGGAAATGTGCAGGGTGGTTTTGTTCCCTTGTGCATCGACAGTGTCCTGAGCGATTCGGATGGTGGAGACAGGTTTGAAGCCGACTGCGAAGGTGAGTTCCATTCCGTTGCTGATGCCGCCTTGCACTCCGCCGCTGTGGTTGGTGCGCGTCACGATGGCACCTGTTTCGGGCGATGTTGTGAAGGCGTCGTTGTGTTCTGAGCCTTTCATAAACGTGGCGGCAAGCCCTGTTCCCATCTCGAAGCTGCGCGATGCGGGAAGACTCATCATGGCTTTGGCGAGATCCGCTTCGAGTTTGTCGAAGACAGGCTCACCCCAACCCGCAGGAACGCCCGCCACTGTGCAGCGGATGAGGCCGCCGGCCGTGTCGCCTTCGACCATCAGCTCAGTGAGAAATTGGCCCATGACTGCGGCTGTTTCAGCATGCGGCACGCGCAAAGGGTGCGCATCGACTTCGGCGCGGCTCAGGGGTTTGACTCCTTCGGGGCAGGCGATGTGTGCGAGTCGGTGCACCCACGCCAGAACTTCAATTTTCCCTTGGAACAAATGTTCGAGAAGTTGTTTCGCCACCGCACCTGCTGCGACTCGGCCGATGGTTTCGCGCGCGCTGGCACGCCCCCCGCCGCTGCGGGCACGGATGCCGAACTTTGCATCGTAGGTGTAGTCGGCATGACCGGGACGATAGACGGATTGTGTTTCATCGTAATCAGAGGCTTGAGCGTTGGTATTTTCCACGACCAATGCGATGGGCGTGCCTAGGGTGACGCCGTTTTCAACTCCCGAAAGGATGCGCACCTGATCCGCTTCAGAACGAGGCGATGTGAATGAGCTTTGCCCCGGACGTCTGCGGTTGAGTTCGTTTTGCACTTGATCGAGGTCGAGGCGAAGTCCGGCAGGACAGCCGTCGATCGTGCAACCTACGGCCGCACCGTGCGACTCACCGAAGGTGCTGACCCTGAAAAGAACCCCAGTTTGACTTGCCATTCTGTTCCCCAGCCTGAGAATGGAGAGTTCTAGCCCGAGTTGCGGGCCGGCTCAACAGCGTGGAGCGGGAGAACAGTAAAAATGAGTTCTGAGGCCAAACGTTTCTGCGGTCATCTGATCGAACAGGGGCTTTTCATTGAGCGGCTTCTTGTTCTGCAGGGCGAAGAAGGCCGTGATCCGCTGCCCTTGGCGGGTTTGACCAGTGCACCCCCCGATGCTCTCAAGTGTGCTGCCGCCCTCGAGGCAGCCGCCCGTGGCCAGTCCCGTGCGGGGCGATACGTTGTCTACATGATGTCCGTGCAAAGGCGCAGTCAGGACAATGCGGGACTTGCGGTGGCCAGTGCGCTCTCCCGTGCGCTCAAAAAACCACTCCTCGTGTTTGAGGCGATGTCGGGCAATGCGCCGTGGTCGAGTGAGCGGGTGCATTCGTTTATCGGACAGTCGGCGGCTCAAATGGCTCAGCACATGTCTGGATATATTTTTGTGCCACAGGGGGCCGATCCTGCAGTCGATCCGCACAAGAACGTCTCTTTTCGAATCAATTCCGGCTTGAAACCCGAGCTCGCCTTCACCACGGGATTGCTCTCAGACATTGAACAAGTTCCCAATGCACACATTCTTCCGCTCCTGATGGAAGAGGCCGCTGCGGTTGTCTGTGATTGGGCGCCTTTCTATATTTTTCCCGACATTGCGTTGCGCGCGCGTCGCCTTCTCGAAAAGAAAAGTCCGGAAGCGCCGTTTCTGTTGGTCGATGACGTTGGATTGGTGCCGCTCTTTAAGTACCAAAAGGTGGAAGCTGCGGCCCGCTTCATTCGCCCCAAGCTTCAGCCCTTCATTGCGACAGCAGAACGGGAAAGACTTGCCATTGCTGCACTCACTTCAGAGCGGATTGTTTTTGATGAAAAGCTGAAGGTCAAAGGGGAATGGCTGCTGGGTGACACCGTCGGCTCGAAGAGCATCAGTCCGGTCGAATATGGGCAGGCCATCACGGCTTTTGCCGGCGTGAGTCGGGATGTCGCAGGGGTGCAAGGAATTGTGGGCGGGGAAGCGCCTGCATTGGAACGTCTCGCTGCTTTCCTGAAAAGTGACATCCAGCGCTATGGAGAAGAGCGCAATCATCCGGATGCACACTGTGCTTCGCGCCTTTCGCCGTGGCTGCATTTCGGTATGATCCACACGCGCACAATCCTTTCGCAGGTGGCCCAAGCCATGGATGTCTCTCTGGCATCAGAAGTTCACCCTTCGAGTTCGGCAGGAAAATTTGTCGATGAGCTCGTCACGTGGAGAGAACTGGGACAAAACATGGCCCACTATGCCTATCGGCAGGGAACAGCATTGGGCCATTCTTCGCTTGTACCAAAATGGGCATGGGACACGCTGGTGAAATTCGCTCCACCCGCACAGCGGCAGGTTTCCCTTGAAGATCTTGAATCGGCACAGACGCCGGATCCCATTTGGAATGCAGCGCAGAAGGAACTGGTTCGCACCGGAGTGATTCAAAACTACATGCGCATGCTGTGGGGCAAAGGAATTGTGAGATGGTCAAATGGTCCGGAAGAGGCCCTCTCTCGCCTTGAATATTTGAATAATAAATATTCATTGGACGGTCGCGATCCCAATTCCTACACAGGCATCTATTGGTGTTTGGGCAAGTTCGACAGGCCGTGGCCTCCGGCGCGTGAGCCGTTTGGTCTTGTGCGCAGCATGACGACCGCGTCCGCAAAAAAGAAATTACGCATGGATTCTTATTTGCGGACCTTCGGTTGACGGCACTCTGAAGCAAGCTCTGAGGTATTACAGCTCACTGAGTTTTTTAAGATTCGACAATTTCATCGCAGGGCAGGGACGTTTGCTGTTTGCGGCCTCTGTGATGCTTTTTTTGAGGTCCTCATAGGCGTATTGATTCACCATGGACTTGTTTCCTGCTGCCACACGAACAAAGGCCTCATCCGCTGATTTGTTTTTCACCATGTCTTCACCTGCGTGGTACATCAATCCACCCCCGCCGATAGCGGAGCCCACCATCACGAGCCCTCCCAGAAGCAAGCCGGCAGGCGGAAAGATTCCTGTGGAGACTGCGGCACCACCGATCAGGTCACCCAATAGGACACCGGAATAAACTACGAAGATTCCGCCCAAGCCCTTACTTTTGGATGCGAAGTCATTGAAGCGGTTGTCGTAGGCGAATTTGTTGAGAGGATGGACAAGTGTATCATCTGAGATCCTGAGGTCGAGTTCGTATCCGCAGGATGCGACAATGTCCGGTTGTTTCTGCTTGTCAAACACAGGTGCAAGACTCAGTACTGTGAGAACGTTGTGTTGATTTTTTTCGTTGCGGACGGCGTTCATTTCACTCTCGCCTGTGTTTGCTGTTGAACAGGCTGTGGCGGCAGTCAATGCGAAAGCGGTTGCAAAAATTCGTTTCATTTTTTTGTCCTTTCGAGCACGAAAAAAAGGAATGGCTCATGTGCAATCACATTCCATTCCTGCTGTCCAACCTGACTGAGGCGAGGATTTACAAAAGTTCCTCGCCTCGCGTCGGTTCAAAGCTTTTGTGCAGGTTCGCTTGGGTTGAAGTTGGTCAATTTCTTGAGATCGCCCTGTTTCAGCGGAGGGCAGAGTTTCGTAGTGTTGCTCGATTTCTGAATGGTCTCTTTGTAGTTGTCGTACCAGATATCGGTCACGTAGTGACCTGAGGACAGTCTTGCAAATGTGGAAATCGCACTGTTCATCCGATCGAGTTCATGTTGTGCACTCACACCCAAGCCACCTCCCACAGCCATGGATCCCGTGGCCACCATGAACCCGATGGGAACACCGGCGGCTGCTGGTGGAAACAACCAAGTGGCCGCCGCTCCACCGCCCGCAATGATTGCACCCAACACGGTACCTGCGATGAACGTCGCGCCACCGGTATAAAATTTCAAATGGCGTTGGAAATCAGCCGTTCGGCTGTCATAAGCAAACTTGTTGAGTGAAGAGACCACAGTGCTGTCGAGGTCTTTCAGATTGATTTCGTAGCCGCATGAACTGAAGATTTCGCCAGATTCATTGTTGTTTTTGGCGGGAGACAGACTCAAACCCACCAACACAAGATCTTGGTTCTTTTGGCTCCTCACGGCATTGACGTCGCTTTCCGGATTCGGGTTTTGGATGCAGGCAGTCGCAGCGAGGAGGGTTAAAAGGGCTGAAGAAATGGCTTTCATGGCAGTCTCCTTTCGGTAAGACGTTTTGATGGCCCGTTCAGCAATCCCAATGCCAATCCATTCCTTTTTTGATTCTCTGAAATGATTGGACTTTTTTTGTGTCGTGATGCTGAACGTGATTAAATGAACTGTTCAGGGATTTTTCACTGCCAACCGGCATGTTGTTGGGCAACGGAATTTCCAACGTAAAAAGGAGCTGAAGAAATGAGACTGACGTCTTCTCGAGTCGCACTCTTTTTCTCTTTTGCCGGAGTGACTCTTCCTGTTGCAGCCGCGGTTCTGCCCGAGGCGGAGAGCGTCCGCTTCGCGCCGCAAAGCACAAGAGGAATGGTGGTCGCCGACGATGCACGCGCAGCCGAGTGGGGGGCTGAAATCCTCCGCAGGGGGGGCAACGCAGTGGATGCTGCGGTAGCAACAGCCTTCGGAATGTCCGTGACGCGGCCCCATTTTGCATCATTGGGAGGAGGTGGTTTCCTCGTCTACTGCCCTGCGCCGAAAAGCAGAAGTCTGCCTGATTGCAGTGTCGTCGATTTTCGCGAGAAGGCTCCAGTCGCGGCAACGAGGGACATGTACTTGCGGGATGGAAAGGCTGTCCCAGACTTGTCACGCAACGGAGCGTTGGCATCAGGTGTTCCGGGAGTGACAGCAGGATTGCTGTTCACCCTCGAAAAATTTGGCACGAAGAAAAGGCAGGAACTTCTGTCGGAACCCTTGCGTTGGGCACGCAAAGGCATTCGCATGAGTACGCACACCGAAACCGCAGCGCAGCGACGTTGGGCGGAGATGAACCCATCAGCGAAAAGAATTTTTGGCTGTGGTCACGAAAAATCCGGTCCCTGTCGGAGTGGCGAGACATTGCGGCAGCCGGAGCTCGCCACTGTTTTGAAGGCGATTTCCGATCGAGGTGCAGCAGGTTTTTACCAAGGTGATGTGGCTCTGAAAATATCCGATGCTCTTCGCAAAGCGGGTGGAATTCTCTCACTGGAAGACCTGAAGGAGTATCAACCCTCCCAACGCACACCCCTTCGTGGCAAGTACAAAGGCTTTGAGGTGGTCACGATGCCTCCGCCTTCGTCAGGCGGCACGGTTCTTCTGCAATTGCTTTCTGATATGGAACGTGCAGAACGGGCGGGATATTTGAAGTCTGGATTTGGATCGATCCCCGCGCTGCACGCAGAGATACACGCTATGTCTTTGGCCTTTGCTGATCGTGCACAACACATGGGTGACCCTGATTTTTATCAGGTTCCTCTCGAGCGTCTTTTGTCGTCAAATTATTTGGATGAACGTTGGAAGAGCTTCGATCCTTCGCGTGCCAGTCTTCCCAGCGAGGCTGGTCGTGTTGCACCGGAGCCCTCTCACACGACACATTTTTCTGTCGTTGATGCCGAGGGCAATGCCGTCGCCATTACGGAAACCGTCAACGATTATTTTGGTTCCGGATTTGTGCCCGCAGGGACGGGTGTGGTGATGAACAATCAGATGGATGATTTCAGCGCGCAGCCCGGTGTGCCCAATCTATTTGGTTTGGTGGGTGCCGAGGCGAATTCGATCACACCACGAAAGCGTCCTTTGAGTTCCATGAGCCCAACCATTGTGCGCGATGGCGAAGGAAATGTGCGACTCGTTTTGGGAGCCGCAGGAGGCCCACGGATCATCACGTCCGTCTTTCAAACTCTCGTCAACAGACTGGAGTTCGGAATGCCGCTTGTTGATGCCGTCGCTGCAGCACGCATCCACCACCAGTGGAAGCCAGCCGTAGTGAGGCTGGAGAATTACGGTTTTCCTGTCGAGACGCGGGAGAAATTGGCGGCGCTGGGCTACTCCGTCGAATCGGGAGGTGGGTTGGCCGTGGTGCACGCGCTGGAAAGGTTGCCCGCAGGGCGCGTTGTCGGTGTGCCGGACCCGCGCGGCGAGGGAGCAGCAGTGGCCGAATAGGCTTTAGAATATGCATTTAAGCTGCAGGGATCTCAGTGGAAATTAGCAGTCGCGATGATTCCGTTAAATTTTCACCGGCACGCCCCGACAAGACAGGTGAGGGAAGTGCGGAACAAGGAATGACACACTTCCGCTCAAAGACGTCAGAGGCTGCGCATCGCCCTGCGGGAGCGGTTTCCTGCAAGGAAGATGGGCATCGGAGAACGGGGGATGTATGTGTCCCTGTTTTGATTCCTCTTAAGTGAACGCGCGCGCAAAGCTCGCAAGATGAAGGTCCGTTGAGCTCGCAAGTCCTTGGGCTCACGGACCTTTTTCTGTTTTTATTTCGGTTGACCGGCTTTGTACAAAATTCTAAGCCAACACGTCCGTGGTCGCTGGATTGAGAGTCAATCTTCAGTGGAACCGCGTTCAACTGGGTATCGTCAACCGGAAGGTGTGGATTGAACTGCTTCGCTGCCGTGTTCTGGCTCTCCCTGATTCTCTTCGCTCCCGCTGCGACTGCGCAGTCCTTTTCGTTCAAAAATGAAACTCAATTCGTGTTTGGTTTGGCAACGGCTCCGGCTCACAGCGAAGATGCATTGGAAGATTCGTGGGTGAAATTTGCCCGCGCAGGTGGTGTGGCAGCATGGAAGAACACTCCTGTTCCCGAAGAGCGTTTGCGTTTTTGGTCAGAACCCGAGACCGAACTCACATGGGCGGAAGCCTCGGGTGCGAAATCGTTGCGTTTGGGGTTGGATTGGGGACGTTTGGTTCCGCACCGGCCCGGTTCTATGGAGTGCGGTCCAGCGCAGCCTTGTCCCTCTGGAGTGCAAGACCGACAGGCTCTCAAACACTACCGCGACATTCTTCTGTCTGTCCGTGCGCATGGTCTTGAGCCGATGGTGACTTTATTTCATCACTCTTTGCCGGAGTGGGCGATTGAAATGGGAGGCTGGTCGAATCGGCTACTCATCGATTTCTATCTCGCGTTTGTGAAAGATGTGATTCTGGAATGCGGCGATGTTGTGGATGAATGGATCACCTTCAACGAGCCGACAGTCTTTTCATTGCTCTCGGATATTGCTCGGATTTGGCCTCCCGGAGGCAAACAGAAATTGGGCGGACTCATTGAGGTGCCCCTGATCGTGCGCGGTGCCTATTGGCTTTCTCTGGAAAACATGGCTGAAGCGCACAACCGCGGATATGACCTCATTCACGCCACGGACACCCAGTTGGCATCCGCGTCGAATCCGTTCGAACATGCGCAGCCGGCGCGTGTCGGTTTGGCTCACAACATCAGTTACAACAACGGTGCGCGATGGTTCGATTGGCCTTCAGCCCGCTATTTTGATGCGATTTCCAAGTACACATTCACCGATCGCATTGTTGGGAAGTTGGATGTGTTGGGAATCAACTACTACGGTCAGGAAGTCGTGAAGGGATTGGGTGCCGCCATTGTCGAGCGGGCCGAGTACAGCGAGTCGGGACGCGCCGTTTATCCGGAAGGTTTGGCACTGCTTCTGGTGGATTACAATCAACGATACAACAAAAAAAGAACCGCTCGCAAAAAAAACAAATCGGAGCTGAAGTTTCTCATCACTGAAAATGGTGTTTCCGACAGCACAGATGTTCTCCGTGGAACCTATTTTCTGGAGCATCTGGCCGCTGTGCGTTATGCCATGGATCAGGGTGTACCGGTGGTGGGCTATTATTTTTGGACGCTGTCGGACAACTGGGAGTGGGCCGATGGCTATTGTCCCAAATTCGGCCTTTTGGACGTCGACCGGTCTCGTGGACTGGAACGTGTCCCGAGAGCGAGTTTCTATCTGTTCCGTGATGTCGTCACGGGCAGGGAAGTGTCGGATGAGATGCGCGAAGTGCAGTGGCAAAAATACGCCGGCATGACTGGAAAAGCTCGTCCCCAGTGCCGTGCGGAAAATGCACGCGACTCTTTGGATGAACCTCGATTTGATATGCCGTTTCGGGGTATTGATTTTCGGTTTCGGGAGCCTTCAAAAAAGAGAAAGCCCTGAGTGGGCCGTTCGTGGCGAGCTCCGTCGCTTTTACTGAGTTCACAACATACAGTTTCCCCTCGCCGTCCTTCGAATTTCAAAAGAATTTTTTATTATTTTCTGTTTAAGATTCCGGAATAATGGTTCTTTTTGAAAGCTTGAAGAGGCGCGGGACAAAAGTCCCATGCTCTTCCTTCGTCTCCGTTCCACTTGAAGCTTAGATGTTCTTCGCTTTGCAGGGAGGACACCGACGATGGCGGGAATTTTATCCAATAAGTTTGCCTGTGACCTCGAATATGTGATGAGCGCTCTGGGCCAAGTTCTTGTTGAGATCAACCATGCCGAGCTGCTGCCCTTTCTTCCTTTTGGAAAGGACAATTCGTTTGCACTGACAGATGTCGAATCCAAGGATGTCATTCATCTGCTGTCGCTGTCTTTTCAACTGTTAAACATGGTCGAAGAAAATGTGAGTGTGCAACACAGGCGCGCCTCACAAGTCGAGGGATGCTTGGAGCAGGAATCTGGGCTCTGGCCAAGAACGCTCCGGCAATTGCGGGACGAGGGGATTGGCGAGAGTGAGATACGCTCTGTTGTGCGCCATCTTCAGGTGGAGCCGGTGCTGACGGCACATCCTACAGAATCGAAGCGCGCCACCATTCTGGCTCATCACCGCGAATTTTATCTGCAACTCGTCAAGCGCGAAAACCGGATGTGGACGCCGGTGGAGCAAAACTGGAACACAGATGAATTGAAGGCGCTTCTCGAAATCCTTTGGCGCACAGGAAGTGAATTTGTCGAACGACCGGATGTGAGTTCTGAAATACAGAACATGATGCATTATTTGAAAAACGTCTTTCCCAATTTGCTTCCTTGGTTGGACAAACGTTTTGCACAGGCGTGGAAAGAATGCGGATTCAAATCCGAACTCGACTTTCTTGCCGGCGATTATCCCACGTTTCGATTGGGAACTTGGGTGGGAGGCGATCGCGACGGTCATCCCTTTGTGAGTGCCGAAATCACCGAAAAAGCATTGCTGGATCTGCGTCTGAATGCACTTATTTTGCTCCGGCATAAATTGACGGAACTGATTCAGAGTTTGAGCATTGCGGACCGCTCGGAGGGTGTTTCGGATCCACTGCGGGATCGACTTCAGCAATACAGAGAAAGATTTCCTGAATTGCATGCGCGAGCTCTGGGGCGTTACACTGGGGAATCGCTTCGTCTCCTCATTCAAATCATGATCGAACGTCTTCCCATTGAGGTTGTGCGTGAACACGCCACGCAACTGAAGGAAAATGCGTGGAGCTACCGCGAGCCGACTGAGGTTGAACAGGATTTGAGTCTTCTTGCACGAGCGCTCAAAGAGATTGGTTCTTGGAGATTGGCCAATACCGCCATTCATAACGTCATGCGGCTGCTGGAGACGTATGGTTTCCACACGGCACGACTGGATATCCGGCAAAACAGTCGCTTCCACGAAGACGCCTTTCAGGAGATTCTTGCGTTGGCCGGAGTGCCGCATGGTGACACATTCGGACAATGGTCGTCGGAAAAGAAGAGTTCTCTATTGGCCGCGGAATTGCAAAGCGCACGGCCGTTCACACTTTGCACGCAAATATATGATGGCAAAGCGAACGATGTGAAGAAGTGTTTGCAGGTTATCCACTCCTATCGTGAACGTTACGGCAGCGAAGGAATCGGGTCCTATATTGTCAGTATGACTCGTTCCGAAGACGATCTGTTCATCGTTTATCTTCTCGCGCGCGAGGCAGGACTCGTTCAATCTGTGGAAGGTCATTGGGTCTGTCCTGTGCACGTCGTTCCTTTGTTTGAAACAATTGATGACCTGAAAAAAAGCGCCGCCATTCTTGATGCCTTTTTGAAGCATCCCGTCACACGTGCCAGCCTGTTGTATCAGATGAAAGAACGAGGGCTTCAAACACCCCAGCAACAGATCATGCTGGGGTACAGCGACAGCTGCAAGGACGGAGGGATTCTTGCCAGCCAGTGGCATCTGTATCGCTCCCAGTGTGAATTGCTTGAGGTCGCCAAACGCCATGGAGTGGAACTGTCGTTTTTTCATGGACGCGGCGGAACAGTGAGTCGTGGTGCCGGACCGGTGCATCGGTTTGTTCAGAGTCTGCCGCCGGCTGCCGTCAAAGGATCGTTTCGCATGACAGAACAGGGCGAGACGATTGCAAGGAAATATGCCAACCAAGCGACAGCGGTTTACAATCTTGAGATTCTTCTTGCGAGTGTGACTTCCGAAACTCTCCGAGGAGCAGAAAAACGACCGCAAGAACATTGGGTGAGCGAAGTGATGGGTTTGCTTGCTGATGTGAGCTTTGCGAAATACCGGCAGCTCATCGGGCGCGAAGACTTCTTGAGGTTTTTCAGGCAGGTCACTCCAATTGATGTGCTTGAGCATTACCGAATCGGCAGTCGTCCTTCCAAGCGGACAGGAGTCTCCTCGTTGGAGGATTTGCGCGCAATCCCATGGGTGTTCAGTTGGAATCAGTCACGCTTTTACATGCCCAGTTGGTATGGCGTGGGAACGGCCCTGTCCGAGCTTGAAAGGTTGCATCCAGCTCTTTTCGTTCGGCTGTGCGAGCAATTGAATCAAGTCGATCTGCTCAATTACGTGCTGCACAATGTTGAAACGACAGTCGCATCGGCGAGTGAAGAAATCATGCTGGCCTATGCAGATTTGGTGGACGATCGTGCTGTCCGTTCAACGCACATGGAACTCATACTCAGCGAGCTTCGTTTGACACGAAAGAATCTGATGAAGGTCTTTGGGGAATCCATCGAGCACCGGCGCCCCGGAGTGATGAAGACAATTTCGCTGCGCGAGCCGAGCTTGAAGTTGCTCCATAAAATGCAAATTCAACTTCTCAAAGAATGGCGTCACACCGATCCGGACGACCGCAAGCAAAGGGACATGCTGTTGGAGAAAATCTTCTCCACCATCAATGCAATTGCCGGAGGACTGAGAAACACGGGATGAGGGCCTTGGCGAAACTGAAAATCAACAATCACTCAGCGCGCGGGAGTCGTCGCGCGGTTTCACTCACTTGAGATAATAAACGCCCAAGTGTTGTCCTACGTATCGGGTGTCACTGCCACCGAGAACCTGCACCGATGAGCTGGCCGGATTCCACCACGCCATTTGCGTGCTTCCACCGCCGTCCAGATTGATGCCCATGTAAGATCCGAGGGCCAAAAGTTGCTCACCCAGCTGCCCAATCGTTGCTCCATCGCTGGCATTGCGCCCGATGCGCTGATCGATTGTCACGAGAAACAGGAATCGATTGTCGGCAGACAGACCGGCTCCGGAGCGCGCCGCGAGTGTGGCATCATAGACTTTGACAACACCATCCTGCAGGGCGAACGAAAATCCGGAAACAGCCACTAGATTGGCTGCAATTGTCGATGTGTTTGCACTCGTTCTTGATGTGTTCTCCATCTTGGCACCATTCACAGGATCCCAAAACAGTGTGGCAGCCACTCCTCCTGCTGAACCACTCGAGACGAGAATTCCATTTGAGACTCCAAAACCACACAGGTCAGTCGGGACCGACTTGGTGGAATTGGTGAGGGTAAAGGCATCTGAATTGATGGCAACCGCAATTTTTTGATTTGTCTTTTGAGAACCGGAGATGAACTGGGACACCTTGGCTGTCATGGTTTCCTGCTTTCCGTCCACCCACGATGCCATGGGTGGAGTGCTTGCCAATCGTATTCCCGGAGTTGAAAGGTCCACTCGGAGGGCGTTGACAGAAAAACTGTTTCCCGAGCTTCCTGTTGCGCGATAGCTGGTGCGTGAAATTCCTGCGTAACTGGCATCCAACGGACTCCAAGACACCAGTCCGAGTGCCTGAGTGTCCTGCGATGCGGTGCCCCCCGATTCGCTGGGTTGCTGAGTTTCCTTCTGGTTTTCTTGTTCTATGTTCTTACAAGAGAGGCACAACACGGAGAAAAGCAAAAAACCTCTGAGAAACATAGCTCCTCCGAATGCGCTGAAACTTTGGGAAAAAGCAACCACGTGAGTTCGGCGAAATTTCTATCAAACTTAAATAAAATGCCAATATCCCCGAAGCGGGATCATGTTTTTGATTCTGTATCGTGGCGGAAGTTCAGAATAAAAGGCATTCTGAGTGTCGCGTAAATATTCCAACGCTAAGTCTTGTTGATTCGAGCACCAGCACGCAATGGAGAAGAAGAGGCAATGCGCGGCTCTCTGATGGACCGAACGACACACGAACACCTTCTTCACAGTTCTGGCTCGCGGCGAGAAGCTTTCAGAGCCCGATCTTTCTCTTTGGAGTTGATGTGATGCGACTCAGTGTGGTCTTCTTCCCGTGCATTCTGTTACCGTCTGTCTTGCTTTCATGCAGTCATATGCCTGTGCATGAAATTGAAGCTGGTATTTACACAGTCCGTTCGGGGCTGTTGAATCAAGACGGAAAATTCCGCGAATTGAGTTGTGTGGGTGCATTTCAATTTGACCTCATCAAAGAGCAATCAACAATCGAATTGCGGCCTCAAGGGACTGCAAACTGTATGGCTGCGAATCCAGCATCCTTTGTGGAACGCCTCGGTGGCGATTGTGAGCTGCAACCTCTCATTCTGAGCGCCGCGGAAGACGAGAGCTCGTTCGCGACGTCTGGAGCAACCATCAGCTGTCAACTGCGTTCTCATTTCGCTTCCAAGCTGATACTGCAATCCGTCAGCGACCGCTCGATTCGCCTGACACACCGCGGCAGCACTGAGAATGTTCAAAGTGAAATTATTTTTGAACGGATCAGCAATGAATTGTGAATCACACCCCCCGATTGTGCCCGCTCTTGCTTGGGCCAACGCAAGGCTCATTCACACCTCAATTCATTCGTTTTTATTTAAAACTTGATCCGCGTTGAAAACCAGAACTGAGCTTTTCCCTTCACACATGTGCGCTCGCCCAATTCGTTTCGTTTTGCAAAGTAGAGATATTTTCGAGTCGGAGAATATTCCAAGCTTGTTCCCAATTGAGAGGAGAAAAGAGGATTCGAAGATTCCACGGCGAAAGCAATCTGTGTTTCGTTGCCGCCGCCTTGCCTGAAAAAACGTTCCTCTTCAGTTCCTGCATGGAATCTTGGTGCGGTGCGTGACGCAAAAGAAACCAAAAGGAAATCCTGAGAATCTGCCGAACGATCGATTGTCCATTTACCTTGAACTGCAATGCGATATTCGCTGTAGGAACGTGGTAAAACCGTGTCTGCTCCGCCAATGGAACTCTCTCCCCAAGTGGGATCAAGCACCGTGACATGCCTTTGCAGGCCTTGGTCCATGAGTTGCAACAAGCTCTCTACACTGAATTCGCGTGCTGCGACCTTCAGGGAAAGCTCTGCCTCTTGGGTGTGGGCAGCACGAGGAGATGGGACGATGTCACCTTCAGACGTCGACATAGGGAAGAGTGTGATTTTGTTTCTCTCGCCGCGGTAGATGAAGGAGAGCTTTGCATTTTGGACGTCGAATCCCAGTGCCGCACCAGCAACCAAAGGACCACCTGCAAAAAGATGGGCTCGGATTCCATCTCGCTCAAATGACCAGCGGATTCCGTCCGCTGTGGGTTCGCTGCGCAGAAATGATTTGCTTGCTTCGTTCAGTGCGGTGGAATCCGGTCGAAGGAGAAGTCTTCCTGCGGAAAATGTTCCTTCGACCCATTCAAGATTCAAAGCCGCTTCTTTGACACGGAGGTTCAGTTGAGATTGAGGATCGTTTGCCTTCAAGGGCACCAGACGCAATTGACTGCCTGCACTCCAGCCCGATTTTGTGGGGGTCGAGAAGGCGAACTCTGCTGACGGCGATAGGCTCCATCCTTTCGCTGCTTCGGTTTCAAGCAAGCCAGACGTGACCTTGATGGAGCTTTGCGCCTCGCCTTTGTTGGAGAGAAGAAAAAAAAGGGAAAAAAAGAGTGTCGGTCCGAAAATTCGAAAAACTCTCAATGATACGACCCCATCTTGCATTGGAGGAAAATTCAGTTTTCGAATTTTGCCATTCCAGCTGCAAGGCCGCAAGCTTCTCCTTCACTGATCTGAAGAAACATGTGAGTTGGAATTACCGAAGCGAACCAACATGAAATGGCGGGCGCTCTTGTCCCAGATGTTTTCTGTGCTCTCTCTCGACTTCCAAATCTCACGCAGCTGTCGCAAGTTCCTTGGCCAACGTCTCCAGATGTGAACTTCAGGTTGCAGCAGGGTTGTGGATTTCGGATCGTGGTCGTTCAACCAATTCAGGAATCCTTTGAGATCCGAATGATCGCTAAAGACAAGCCAATGACCTTTGCGCCCCGAATCAAGCATTTGCTCGTACGACGTTGAGTAATACGAAGGTTGACCGGTCATATAAGCCATATAGCCCCATTCGCTGTAATTTTCCCTCTTCAGATTCTCGTAGTTGAGGGGTGCATTTTGTTTTTCCAGAAGGTTTCTCACGTCGGTCAACTCGGATTCACCCAGCGTAGCCGTCAATCCCAGCGATCCGGTCCAGAAAAGAGCCGCACCAAGAAATACTCCGATGCGTTGGGGAATTTTTCTACCGGTGATGACCGCTTCAAAAATGAGAAATGACAAAAGAAAAACAGCACTCAAGACGAAGCTCGTTCCAGCGGTCCACCATTGTGTCCCTTCATAGAAAGAAATGTGGCAAAGAAAAACGAGACCTATCATGAGAGCCGACCATGGGATCATGGAGTCGGCAAGCTCTTTGAATGGGGAAGGACGTGTTTGCAACTGACCGACGATGAATATCACGAGAGGTGCTAGCATCGGGAGTCCGTACCATGGTGCCAGATATCCCAAGCCAAAAAAGAAAGTAAATGTAGGCAAAAGAAATGCAAATGAGACAATTGTGAGCTCATCCCACTTAAATACTCCTGCTCTGACGCGTTGCGCAGCGATCACGACACATCGAATGAGTAAAAGTGTCCATGGGAAAATATGGAAAAGGAAATTGTTCAGTAGGAACGAAAGTGCCGAATCTGAAAATCGAGGTCTATCAATTTGTTCTCTAAAAATGTAAGTGCTGAGCCAGTGTTCTCTGTCAAAGACAAATGGAATCAGATAACCGGAGCCGGCCAGAAGAATTCCAAAAAACAAGAATGAAATTCGAGCAGGTGAGGAAAATAGTTTACCGAATATAGAGTCGGTCGCGGCAAAGTAGATCAGAACGGAAACACCAAGAAGGCAGCTGTGCAAAGGTGATTTCAGCGTACCCACAAAACCAACACTCAACCATAGCAGCGCAAAATAAAAGTTTTTTCCTGTGTGTCGGGCGAGGACAGAAAGCGCAAGAACAAGCGCATAAAGGCTCGTTACTTCGCTCTCCATTTGGCTGGAAAATGAGAATAAGACGAAAGCCCCTGAACCCGCAAAGAGCCAAGCCGGTAGTGCTTTCAAGAGGCTCTCTTTGCTGAGGAGGTGCTCTGTTGCTGCTCGCAGTCCGACGATGGCGAGGGCTGCCAAGAGGAGATTCATATAGACCGTCGAGAGCATGGAGTAGCCAAAAAGGTGATGTCCGAGGATCAGAAGGAGGTAATGTGTGGGTCCTTTAATATAGTTCACATCGCCAAATTGAATCTGTTGCCAAAAATGGCCGGCGCGGAGCATTTCCAGCGCCTGACCCACGTAGACTTTTTCATCGCCATGGATTCGGACGTGTCTTAAAATTGAAAAAGGAAGCATAAACATCAGGTACAAAAGTCCGTGACGCCAAAAACCAGACTTTTTCCATAGCCTCAAAACTATCGTTCTTATGTCGTTGTCTGGCACATGCTCATTTGGATGCATGAACGTCCTCCCAATACTAAAACAAATAGTCATTGAAATTTTTTGAACCAGAGGACACTTCAACAACGATGTGAAAATTTGGTATCAAATTTCAGCTGCATCATGGGCGATGACCCGCAGGATGCCGCAAATTTTTTTTGAATGTCGACGACACACTTGATTATGAATGTGTCATCTTTTCGGGAGGGGATGGGAGGTTGGACAAAGTCGGAGCTCGGAAGCGATTCATACTTCTCTTGTTATCGTTGCGTGGGGAGGGTAGTCTGCATGATGGCCTGTGACCGCGAATTTCCGGTCATTTGCATTCCTTTTTTGACACCAATCAGCTCCAATATTGTAGGAGCAATATCGCTGGCGATAACGGGAGTTTTGATCTCCTTTCCGGCGGGAATTTTCCAACCATAAAAGACCAGCGGAATGCGAGTGTCATCGTCGTTTGTTGTGCCATGATTGCCTGCAACGGAATTGTCGACGAGCCAACCCTTTTCAAGCAAAAGAATCCCATCGCCCGACCGCTTTGCGTTGTGTCCCCGCCTGATCAATTCAATTTCCTCTGAGCCTCCAGAAAGAATCTCGTCTCGACCTAAAACTCCCCTGAGCCCCTTCTCTTGGATCGAATACTCTTTGAGCTTTTCAAAAACCTCTCGTCCGGTTTTTTTGTTTTGTTTGAGTGTCTCCAGATTGAGGTAAATTTCGCCATTCACGACAGCGTCAATCCATGTCCCACCACCAAATGTGTGGTTCAAAAATTCCTCCATACTGGATTTGATCCCTTGCAAAGACACTCGTCCTGCGGCTGCACCCGAAGTCGCGCTCGTGACCTCCGGCATCATCTGAACGCCATGATCTGAGGTTTGGACGAAAAGTACGGTTCCGGAGCCGAGTCTGTTTTCGAGTTCAGATCTCAGCCGTTCAATACTTTTGTTGAGGTTCAGGTAAATGTCGAAGTGTTCCAGACTTTCAGGGCCAAATCCATGACCAACAAGGTCTGGTGTTGAAAAGCTGATCGTGAGCAAGTCAGGAGTGTTTGGGCGTTTGCATGGCTCGCTCGCTGTTCTTGATGCACATCCTAGGCGCTCATTCTCTTGAGCCTTCAATGCAAAACTGACAATGTGCTCCGATGCAAAAGGAGTGTATTCGAAAAACTTTCTTGCTCCCAAGGCACCAATTTCAGAGGAAGAGTAGCTATAGGGAAAACCTCCGCCAAACTTGCCAGACAAGGGACTCCTGATTTCAAGCGCTTTGCTGTATTTGGAATCGCTCAAATACGATTTGAAAATTTGAAGTGAAGCACTCGGTTTCCAGATGTAATTGAAATCGGGCTTTTGATTTCTATTGAATTGATTGACCCATTCGGGAAGTGCAGATGTGTATCGGGTGCTCGTCACCATGGAACCAGATTGATAATCGTACCAATAAACACCAGAGCTGTTTGACCCGCCACAGAAAACAGATCCTCTGTCCTTGATCGAAATCGAGACCACTCTGCTTGTTTTAGCGCTCCCATCAAAAAATGAATCCGCGAGGTTTGGAACAAGCAATTTCTTGTCACTTGAGCCAATGGTTTCAATTTTAGACAACGGATCGTTGGGTAGCAATCCAGGTGTGCGCACAATTCCGGTCGTCGGGTCTGCAGCCGATTCAACGTTCATGCCAGTGTCCCGATCGAAATATGAATTTGCCACGATTCCGTGAACCGCTGCATGCGAACCGGAACAAACCGTCGCATGTCCAGCTGCAGTCACGGTGGGTGCACTGGCAGTGCGAGCCATTGAAAAGCGAGTCCCCAGTGTTTTGAAACGATCGAGGCCCTCGGATTCGGAATTTAGCGAGTTTCTTTTGAAGGCATTCGCAAAACGATCGAGGAAATCTGCCCGCATTTGGTCGACGATGATAAGCACGACAAGACTTGGTTTCTGCGAAATTTCAGAATTATTGACACTCTTTATGTTGGATTTTTTAATGCAGGATGAGGCAAGAATCGAGAGTATAAAAAGTGAATGTCTGAACCGCAAAGAACACATGGGGCATGCCTCTTATTTTTGAAGTGTGTTCGATTGAAATGAATTACGCCTCGGATCATCGCATATCGGATGAATCTCTGGCAAATTTCGCATTTTTCGAATTGGAGTCGCCAGACGCAAATACGTCACAATCAATCCGTCCGACTGACTTCGGGTTGGTCACCGCCTCGGCTGTAAATATTCCAACGCCATGATTTGTTTTTCTGCGCTCCTGCAAGCATTGTAGAAGGGTGTCGAGTTCAGGAGGCGTTCGTATGAGAAAGACTAAGCTTTCTTTAGTTGTGGTCGCTGCGACCGTTTTACATTCAGGGTGCGATGGACTCAGTCAAGATACAAAGACAGTTTATTCCACGCTCAATATTGAGAATTCGACATCAAATGACAATGCTCGGATCGAACTGCTCAAACTGACCACGTGCAAACGTGATGCAGACAACAGCGTGTTCAATCTTGAGACGTCAACCGATGACGGTGTGTCTTCACTCAAGCTGAGGATCACGGGTTTTAAATCGACGCCTCAAACCTACACATGCCAACAGGCCGCCGACAACAAAACGGCGGGCAGCGTGGGCGGTAAATTCGACACGTGTTTTGTGACTGCGCGGGTCCCTGCTGCTGCGGGCGGTTCGATGTTCAATGGCTACAGCATGTACCGTGATGAGGCCGAAAAGGCTCAGGCATTCACTTACGCAGGAACTTGCCAGATCACCATTTCAGAGCTGAGCGCCTCCAATGCCAAAGGAGTGGTGCTGTGCGGTAAAATGCTGCAAACCTATTTGAACGGCACACTGAGAAATCCGGTGGACGCTGCTGTCACTGCCGATGTGCGTGCGGAGTTCAATTGCCCTCTCCAATGATCACCACGCGGGCAAGGCATCGCTCGATTGCGTATTCCGGTTTTTTTGCAGGTTTCTGAGTTCTTCCGGCAGGCATGCGATGATGGCCTGTGCCAACGCGTCGATGGAGCGCTTTTTCAATTGCGTTCGCCGCCACACCAGCGAGACCTGACGTTGCGGGACAGGCGCTCGGAATGGGACGAGTGCAACGTGGCGCGGGTGAGGGCGTTGTGCAGCCAACCACGGGAGGAGCGTGTATCCTGAACCCGATTCGACCAACCTTTGCAGGGTTTCCAGATTTCCAGCCTCAAATTGAATATTACGGAAAACCGGCTGCGAGCTGCGCAAAGAACAGAATCTTAAAATTTGTGAACGCAGGCAATGTCCCTCACTGAGCAGCCACATGTCAGAGCCGTCGAGATCCTCTTCGCTGATCCATTTTCGTTTTCCCAAAGCATGTGAACTGTGCACATAGAGCGAAAATGGCTCAAGGAAGAGCTTTTCTTCCTCAAGCCCTTCGGTCTTCAGCGGTGTGGCGAGCAGTCCGACATCGAGGCTCTCATTTTCAAGGGAATCGATGATCTGATGCGTTTGTAATTCGTTGATACGGAGTGTGAGCTTGGGGTAGGTGCGGGCCATGTGCTCGACGAACAACGGGACAAGATAGGGAGCGATCGTCGGAATGACGCCCACCCGCAGTTCACCTTTGAGTTCTTTGCTGTCTTCTTTGCTCAGTTGATTTAGCCTGCGTGCTTCGGAAAGAACAACGCGGGCCTGAGCGATGAGGGGTGCGCCCTCGGCCGTGGGCAGCAAGGGTTGATGACTGCGGTCGAAAAAGACCACGCCGAGTTCTGCTTCGAGTTTTTGAATTTGCATGCTGAGCGTGGGCTGGGAAACATGACATGCTTTGGCAGCACGGCCGAAGTGGCGGTGCTGATCGAGGGCTGCGAGGTATTCGAGTTGTGTGAGGGTGAGCGTGATGCGGCTCATGAGAGGTGGCTCCGTCAGGGGGGTGTCTGCCTGCATGGCGATGCTGCCCGCCTTGTTTTATGATGAACGGAGAGGTCGAAGGGAGTCAACTTTTGAGCCATCGTGTTTCAATGCGGCTGAGGCACTCGCTTGCAGCCCTGATCGGTTCGCTGTCTGCTGCGCATGCGCATGCAGCGGTGCTTTGGATGGATCAGGCCCAGCGTTTGCAGGAAGTGAGCGCCAGTCTTTTGGATACGATGCCGGTGCCGCGCCCGCTCCCGTCACTCATGCACTTGGGAATTCGATCGGACCTGAGTTTTTTGCCTTCACCCAATCCGCGTGTCGGAGCCAAGCTCGAACAGTTGCCATCGTCACCAGTGCAAAGCATCCCTGCCGTTTTTGCGGGTGCGGGAATCTTATTGAGTGAACGCGAGAGTGTCTCGATGGAAGCGTGGGCGGGCGTTCTGCCTGCCGGAGTGGAGAAACTTTTTGGCATTGAAGCTTCGCTTTTGCAGTACCAATGGGGAGCTCGTGCTCAGCTGGCCTCTGCGCGCTTTGGCTCCACGCGTTGGAGCGCCGGAGCCGGACTGGCGCAGACAAAATCCAAAGTGAGCGGCAAGATCAGCAGCGCGTCGGGCGGTGATAGTTTTACATCCGATCACACGATGAAATTTGTTGAGGGAAGCATACAGCATCTGCCTTCCGGAAGTTGGTTGGGTGTGATGTTCGGCGACAAGAGGACTGTGAGCCGTTTGGCAATTCAAGAAGACGCGACCGACTTGATTCTCACCGACACCCTTTCGCAGGCAGGACAGCCTTATTGGAGCCAATACACGGTCGGCGTAGCAACGAACAGTGGCTTGGCGATTGCGCTTTCTGAGCTCATTGTTCCGAGCCGCTTGGAGATGCCGCGCGTGACCGTCTCATGGCAATTTCTCAGCCGGTGAGTCGCTCCACGTGAATGACGCCGTCGAGTGCTTCCAGTTTTTCATGGATGTCGCGCAATTGTGAAATACCGTTCACATGAACACGCACCGTGATGATACCCCGCTTTTCCGGAGTGGTTTGCACGTCAGCGCCGGTGATGTTGATTTGTGTTGAGGAAATGAGTTTTGTGATGTTGGCCAGCATGCCCTGCTTGTCGTGAGTGGTGATTTTGAGGCGGACGTTGTGTTCGGCATTGCCTTGTTGATTCCAACGGCAGTCGACTCGCCGTGCCGGATCGTTCGACAGGGCCCACGGGCAGTTTGCAGAATGGATCGTCACACCGCGTCCGCGTGACACGAACCCCGTGATCGGTTGTCCCGGCAGTGGCTCGCAGCACTTGGCGAGTCGTACGACGATGTCGTCCATGCCTTGGACAATGACGGAATCTTCCGCTTTGCGCCCCGCACGGTTTTTAAAACGACGGCCGGAAGAGACATCTGGCTCAAAAGTTTCGACAGCAGCGGCAGCAGCATCAGAAGCTGTTGTGCTGGCTTCAGGAAGAATAGCAACAGGCAACTGTGCAATGATTTTCGTCAGAGCCTGAGGAGCGTCGATTTTTCCGTAGCCGATTTGCAACACGAAGTCGTCAAGACTTCCCACCGGAAGGATGCGATTCAGGTCGTTGAAGACACCGATCTTGACCGAACGTTCATAGGTGAGATTGTGCCGTTCAAGAGCTGTTTCGAGCATTTCAAGTCCGGCACGCTTGGCCTCTTCGCGTTCTTCGCTGCGCAGGTAGCCTCTGATTTTATTGCGTGCTTTGCTAGTCGTCACATAGGACAACCAGTCTTTTGTCGCGCGGATTTTATTGCCCGAGAGAATTTCAACGACATCGCCGCTGTGCAAAGGAGTGCGCAACGGGCTCATGCGGCCGTTGATTTTCGCGCCGGTTGTCCGAAGTCCGAGATCGGAGTGCACACCGAAAGCAAAGTCGAGACAGGTGGAATTCCGGCGGAGTTCGAACACGTCTCCTTTGGGTGAAAAGACGTAAACCTCATCGTCAAAGAGGTCGACTTTCACCGCCTCAAGAAACTCGTTGGGGTCCTGCAGTTCTTTTTGATGGCGAACAATTTGCTTCAGCCAGTTGAACTTTTCCAGATCTTCCTGACTCAGCGGTTCATCGCCGGAGCGGGTTTGATCGCGCCCGCGTTTTTCCTTGTAGGCCCAATGGGCAGCGATTCCGTTTTCCGCAATGTGATGCATTTCGGATGTTCGGATTTGCACCTCCAGCAGTTCGCCGCGTGCTGCCACAACCGTCGTGTGGAGACTCTGGTAGAGGTTCGCCTTGGGCATTGCGATGTAATCTTTGAAACGACCGGGGACAGGCCGGTACATGCTGTGAACGATACCGAGTGTTTCATAACACTCGCTCACATCGCTCACCAAAACACGGAGTGCGAAGAGATCGTAAATGTCTTCAAACTCCATCTGCTTTTCAGCCATTTTTTTATAGATGGAATTGAAATGTTTCGCACGCCCTTCGACCTTGGCTTTGATGTTGTGTTCTTGCAGGGCTTGCTCAAGATGTTCCTTTGCGGAGTTGATTACTTTTTCACGTTCACCGCGCTTTTGTGCCACTTTGGCAACGAGGTTGGAGTAGACGGAAGGTTTGAGTTCTTTGAGACAAAGATCTTCCAGCTCGGCTTTTATCTTATAGATTCCGAGGCGGCCTGCGAGCTGAGCGTAAATTTCGCTTGTTTCTTCTGCGATGCGTTGTCTTTTTTCCAGAGGAAGTGCCTTGAGGGTTCGCATGTTGTGCAATCGGTCGGCAAGTTTGACGACAATCACGCGGATGTCGCGCGACATGGCGACAATCATCTTGCGGAAGTTCTCTGCCAGCTTTTCCTGACTGGAGCGGAATTCCACTTTGGCGAGTTTGGTCAGGCCATCGACAATGGACGCGACATTGGCACCGAACTGCTTTTCCACCTCCTGCACGCTGACGTGGGTGTCTTCCACCACATCATGCAGAATCGCAGCAATCAGGGATGTTTCGTCCATCCGGTACTCGGCGAGAATTTCGGCTACGGCAATCGGGTGAACGATGTAGGGTTCACCGCTTTTACGCAGCTGTCCTGTATGCAGAGAATGTGCGAACAGGTAGGCAAGACGAAGGCGTTCAATACTTTTAGAATCCAAATAAGACGCTGTTGCTTCTCCGAGGCGTTGGAAAGCGCTTTCGGCGACGGTGTCGGCCGACAGTCCGCCCGCGTTGACTGGGGGAAGATTCTGATTGTCCGCTGGATTCCGATTCACGTTGACGCTCTCCTTCCGCGGGGAGTTCTACTCCGGCTCGGAAAACTGGTAAATTGTTTTCATTGTTAATTTAACGCATTCATTCCTTTCGTGAGAGTCGGTTTCATGGAATTGACGAACCTTGTCTGGCATCTGGGAGCTCTGGTGGCGGCTGTTTGGGCAGCTTTTGCCTACAGGTCGCTTGTTTTCAGCCGCGGGGAACTCGAGCAGGGTGTCGTGGGTTCATTGCTCCCTCCGACAGAATCCGGCCGTCCTTCTGCGCTCCCCATAGCGTCCAGTGCTGCATTTCTCGCGCGCCGTCGTTCGGTACGGTCCCGTGCCTTGCGCTGGTTTGCCTCCGAATTGCAGCGACGTCGTCGCATCACGGTGCAATGGAACGCGACTATCTTTGCTCTTTCGGACGAAGAATGGCGTTTGGCTTTGATGGAATTGTACGCTCATTTGAATGCACCCGTGCCGTCCGACGCGTCACCCTCTCAGACCTGCAGCCTGACGTGGTCCGGTGAGGCTGGAAAGACAGTGCAATGGAGTGTGAAATCAACAGCAGGAGAGGTTTCATGATTTTTGCATCTCCCAGACGAACTGGCTCAGGTTTGTGGGCAAGTGTTTTTTTGTTCGGCATCTCCCTTCTCTCGCGCGCAGGGGCAACGGCAAGCGAAGCACCCACAGAAGGGGCGCAGGTGCTCAAGCCGTGTCGGAAGACAGGGCGGTTGAAGGCCGACGAGCTTCAGGAGTTGCTCGGGCAGGTTTCGCTGTCGGATACAGCGGTGCGTTCGGCGCTGGTTTCTCTTTTGAACGAGCCTTCGAATGCATGCCGGCGCGGTCTGGAAGACTGGCTTTCGGAGATTGTCGACAAGCCGTCGAGTTTCAAGAACAACACCGGCAGGCATGCGGCTGTCATGCTCGGCCTCTTGCTGGAACTGCCTGTGGCGCTGAAATTTGTTGAGCGCGAAGCGACGGGCGCAGGTGCACCGGAATGGTTGTCTTTGCTCAAGCAATGGGATCCTGCGGCATACGTGGAATGGCTGCGCAAGTGGGTCGTGCAGAGCGGAGAGTCGCTCCGGAACGCACGTGGATTGTCGCGCTCGGATGTTCAGCTTTACGGTCGGACAACTATGGCAGAAGTGAACCCGCCCGCAGAAGTGAAGGATGCCTCGCCGCTGCTGTTGAATTTGTATCTTCAGAATGCCGCGGGAAGAAAATTGGCTGCGGTTGAATTCTCTGCGCTCAACATGCACTTTGTTGCAGTGAATGCGGGGGCACGTCGTTTGTTCCGCGACAGCTACGTGCCGCTGGTCAGGAGGCAAACAGCTGACTGGCTCTCGACTTTCAGGACAGAAAGAGTGTGGACGCAATTTCAATTGCTCGACCTCATGGGCGAGGTGGGTGGTTCGGAGATGGTGCGTGAGCTCCTTTGGTTGAGTCAGAACCACACCGATGCCATCGTGAAGAATCTTGCCTCGCGTGTCTTGGATGAAACTCTTAAAGTGCGCTGAGGGCGGATATGGGGTGGAAAAAATGAAAAGAAAGATTGTCATTCCGTTGCTGGGAAGCTTGGTTCAGCCGCAGGCCCATGCCATTGAAGAGCCTCAGTACCGAGAGGAAACCAAATACAAAGAGTTTGTCATCCGCAGCTACGATTCGACTTTGGTGGCTCAGACTGAGGTGGATGCATCCTTCGAAGACGCAGGCAGTCAGGCGTTTCGAGTTCTTGCGGGCTATATTTTTGGAAAGAATGTTTCAAAAGAGAAAATCGCCATGACTGCGCCTGTGACGCAGAGCGAAAAAACCTCCGAAAAAATTGCGATGACTGCGCCTGTGACCCAAGGGAAAAGTGAAAAGGGTTATGTGGTGCAGTTCACGATGCCTGCAAAGTACACGCGCGCCTCATTGCCTGAACCGATGGATGCGAGAGTCAAGATTGTCGAGCTGCCTGCACGAAAGGTGGCTGTTTACAGCTACAGCGGCTCATGGTCGCAGGAAAATTTCAAAGAAAAGTTGGACGTGTTTCGCGCTGCATTGTCACGTGAGCACATTGCCGAGGCGGGCGAACCGGTTTTAGCCCGATTCAACTCGCCTTGGCAGTTGTGGTTTCTGCGTCGCAACGAAATTTGGATTGAAGTGAAGACCCCTTGAGTCGTTCTCAAGGGGCATCAATATCGGCCTGCAGATTGATCTTGGCAGCGGCGCAGCTGGCACTCGCAGCATCGGCTCCGGGCATGACACATGATTTTATCACTTCATGCTGAAGATCATGGATCGTTTTTACCCGCGTTTTTTGCTCTTGAGTGAGTGTATCAAATGCGGGTATCACTGTGCGCAATTCGGCAGCGTATTTGTCATGGATGACTTTGGCCTGCACTTCAAAATCCGTGCGGGTGACAGCGATTGCCCTTAAGGCTTCCAGATCGGTTCTCATGGCTTTAAGAATTTCGTCGACTTTGCTGCGGTCGATTCCGAGCACAGTGTCTTTTTTCGCATCGGCCGCTTTCATCAGTGACAGAATTTCAGCAGGAATGCTCACAGGACCTTTGCCGCGGCCGTGATCGCCGTGTTCATGACGGGGGCCGCGTGGTCCGTGAGGAGGGCCTCTGTGGCCATCACGTCCCAATCCCTCTGGGGGAGGTGGTGGACCATCGAGATCATCCATGGGGAAGGGGCGGAGCGAAGGTTCGCTGCTGCCCGCGGCATCGTTCATGGACTGTTCGAGCATGAGTTGAGTTTCGGTATCGGTGCTGACGGCGCCCCTGCCGTCTTTGTCTGAGGATGAAAGGACGTCCATCACTCGTCCACAGGAGACTGACAGGAAGGACAAAACGAAAAGCGAGCCGAAGAGCGCGGTGCTGCGGGTGGAACTTTTCATGACAGACCTCCGTGACACTGTGAAAGGAAAGGGTCAAAAGCCGCAAGGCGTCTTCTTTGCCCTTTGAATTGCTTATCGGAAGAAAAATCTGTCTCTTAAGTATTTTTTTTAA
>JBEGJP010000028.1:0-40297 GCA_041184525.1 Pseudomonadota bacterium
TCGATGATTTTGCCGACTACATCCTTATCACGAACTTTCAAGGCTATGTGAATAGATTCGCAGATTTGATGGGCTGTCCGGTTCAAGGGCTCGATCGGGCTATGCCGAACGCCACCTGTAAAAATGCGAATGTGAGCATCATCAATTACGGGATGGGCAGTGCCAACGCCGCAAGCGTCATGGACCTCCTGAGCGCTCGCCATCCGAAGGCGGTCCTTTTTCTCGGCAAGTGCGGCGGCCTGAAGAAGAGCACCGAAATCGGCCATTTCATTTTGCCCATTGCAGCCATCCGCGGCGAGGGAACATCCAACGACTACTTCCCGCCGGAAGTTCCTGCGTTACCAAGCTTCAAACTGCACAAATTCGTCTCGCAGAAGATTGTTGAACGGGGCTTGGATTACCGAACGGGTGTCGTTTACACCACCAACCGCCGCGTTTGGGAACACGACGAAGCCTTCCGCCAACGCCTTCAGGACATGACCTGCTTGGCCATCGACATGGAAACGGCCACCGTCTTCATCGTTGGCCATTACAACGACATCTCGCGCGGTGCACTGCTGCTCGTGTCCGACGTTCCTACGACTCCCGAAGGAGTCAAGACCGAAGCATCGGACAAAGTCGTCAACGCCCAATGGACGGACATTCACTTGGAACTGGGAATTGAATCATTGCGTGAGTTGGAAGCCAAAGGCGAAACAATTAAGCATTTCCGCTATTAAAATGAGTCATCCCGACCAGCGATAAAACTCTCCGCTTGGCGCGTTTTAGGATTGGTGAAAAAGCGTGTCGTCGGCGTGCATTCGACGACACGTCCGTCGAGCAAAAATAAAATTTTGTCCGTCAGGCGACTGGCCTGAAGCAAGTCGTTGGTCGCGAGAATCAGGGTCAAGCTTTCACTCTGAGAGAAGAGCACCGCCTCAGTGTTCTTGAGCAGCACAGGATCCATGCGAGTGAATGCCTCATCGAGCATCAGGAGTTGCGGCTTGCGCAAAAGAGCACGCAAGATGGCAAGCTGTTGCAACAGAGGCTGATCGACCTGATGAGGCGAAAGTTCGCTGACAGATAGAATTTGCGCTTTGTTTCGTGCCGAAACCGGCAGAGCCTCGACAAATTCATCGAAGGGTTGTTTGGCGAGGCCGCTCACCACACGCACAGCTTCAAAATTCTGAGCCACTGTCACAGGCAGCCATGTGGAGGTTTCACCCACCAGAGCCATTTGTCTTTGAATGACCGAGAGTGCGGCCCGCGCAGGGCGTGTGTTGCCGAAAGACTCTCCGAACACACGGCAGGTGCCGTTTTGAACGGGGCTTTCTAGCCCGCTGAGATCCTTCTCCCAAATGGATTGAGAAATGACTTTGAGCAGCAGACTTTTGCCCGAGCCGGCAGGCCCGACAACGCCCAAAGACTCGCCCGATTGGAGACAGAGTTCGATGCCCTGCAGAAGGGCTGAAAAACCCGACTGCAGGGCATAGTCTTTGAGTTCCACCACTGGCTGTTGAGCAGGAAAATTGCTCATCAGCCGCGAGAGTTGAGTGCAGTGATGCCTGCCTCGACAGGACCCACATATTTGGCAGCAGGACGATAAATGCGGTTGTCTTGCCACATCTCAATGATGTGCGACGACCAACCGACAACACGCGCCACGGCGAAAATAGGAGTGAAGTCGATGGTCTCGATCTTCATGAGGCGGTAGAGAGCGCCTGACCAGAAATCGACGTTCGGCCAAATGTAGTCTTTGGACGTTTTGCCCAGTTCGTCGATCATGGTGTCGTGCACAATGCGGAGTGTTTCATAGGTGCTCTTGTCGCCCGTTTTCGCAACAAGCTGTTCAAGCATCCCACGGAGCACTTTGGCACGCGGATCCATGGTGCGGTACACGCGGTGACCAAAGCCCATCACTTTTGCCTTGGTGGCAAGAGCATTGGCAACCCAGTCTTTTGCCTTTTCCGGCGCGCCAATCTTGTCGGCCATCTCGAGGACTTTCTCGTTGGCTCCGCCGTGAAGCGGACCGCTGAGTGCACCCACAGCTCCGGACACAGAAGCCGTCAGACGTGCTTCCGTCGAAGCAATCACACGTGCTGCAAAGGTCGATGCATTGAAGTCATGGTCCATATGCAGCATGAGGGCCACATCGAACATGCGCGCCACATCTTTCTCAGGCACTTTGCCATCGAGCATGTAGAGGAAATTTTCTGCGTGGTTGAGATCCGTGCGCGGCTCAACAGGAGCCAAGCCACGACGGCGGCGGGAAATACGCGCCACAGCAGTGCCCAGCTGAGCCGTCAGACGCACGGCGTTGCGGACATTGCCGTCGACGTCCTTAAGATTCACAGGTGTCTCATCCCATGCCAAAGCGGCCATGGCAGCCTGCAGAACCATCATCGGGTGAGCTGTTTTGGGGGCAGCATCAATGACCGCTTCCACCGTTTTGGGCAGATTGCGGAATTCCTTCAGCTCACCGGTGATCTTCGTAAGCTCGTTTTGAGTCGGAAGTTTGCCGCGCAAGAGGAAGAAAGTCATCTCTTCAAACGTTGATTTCTCAGCGATTTCCTCGATAGAAATACCGCGATAAATGAGTCGGCCGACTTCACCTTGAACCTGACTCACGGACGTTGCATCTGCAACAACACCTGCGAGACCTTTGGAAAACCCGAGTTCTTCTGCCATGGACATGCCTCCCTCTTTCTAAGCTTCAAAGCCAAACGTCTACTGTAAAACCAAACCAATTCTCAACGGGGTCACCGCTTTTCGTCGGGGTATTATCGGCCCTTAAAGACTCATCTTGAATACAGGTGTCAGGAAAGCGCCTTTTGGGATTTTTCAAAATATTCCCTGCTTTGCTCTGCCAAAATGCGGTAAGGAGCCGGCCGACCCTCGTGTCTGAGGAATTTTTCGAATTGTCTGGCGCATTCCGCAAACTGCTCTGGATCAAGCAAACCGCGAAATCTTTGCACACCCAAGTAAACACCGTAGGTGATGAGCACATCGACCGCACAGTAGTCTTCGATGAGTTGTGAGGCCCCGCGCACGTAGTACGCTTCAGCCACCTGACTGCCGTCCATACCTTCAAGCTTTCCTGCCAAGCCCATGGAGCGAGCCAGAACATCGAGCCCTATTTTTTGGGAAGCATTGCCGTTCACGAACTGAGCCAAATCGAAACTTTTGTCGAAGGCGAAGCGGGATCGATAAGAATCATAGCCATATTCGCGGCCATATTCGGGAATCGGGCAGGGAATGAAATGCTTCATGCTCCGCTGCTCAATCACCGGAAGGTCGAAACCGGAAATGTTGTATCCACAAAACGTCACAGGCAACGGCTTCAGCTTTTTGCGCTGGTAATCGCTCATGCGCAAGTCTGACTGAACGTGGTCGTACCAAACCCGTGCCGCATCCGCATGCTTGGTACAGAAAGCCCAAAACTCGCGCAGGAGGCGGGCTTCTGCATTCAAAAGTTCTTCGTAGCTTCCGCACGGAGGGATGGTTTTTTTAAATCCGTCGATAATACCGTGTGTCTCGGGGTGCACATAAATGGCACAGATGCTCATGACAACATGGTACATCGGAGCAGGGAAATTGATTTGCTTTTGCTGCCGGATGAGTTCCACAAAGGAGAGGTTGTTCCAGTCGCTTGCCGGATGAAAGTGCTTATCGTCAGGCAAAACGGGCTCAAACCCCGCCATCATCAGCGGAATATCGGGCACTGTTTCAATATCGAACACGAGCACGGGAGCCGCAGGGCGTTCACCCAAACGCTGGCTCCCGAACACGGGTGATGGCGCATCGCCGCTGAAGACCATGGGATCCGATCCTCAACCCACGCTCAAGGCGCGGGCGATTTCGATCGAGAGCTGAACACCAAAGCCGGAGCTGATTTTTTTCGGGAAGCCGACAGCCATATTGCCGTTTGCAACGCCTGCGATGTCCACATGACAGTAGGGTTTGTTTTCAACAAATTCCTTGAGGAACATGGCACCCACGCTGGAACCGGCTGCTCCGGCTGTCGCACCAATGTTGTTCACGTCGGCAATCGTGCCCTTCACATCTTCGCCGATTTCGTCCCACGTGGGCATCGGCCACACGCGCTCGCCCACTTGCTGAGACGCATTCAAAACCGTCTTTTCGAGCGTGTCCGAGTTGAACGAGAAAATACCTGCACCCAAATGACCCAGTGCAGAAATCATGGCTCCTGTGAGAGTCGAATATTCAACAATGGTGTCAGGCTTGAGATCTTTTGCTGTGTAGGCCAGTGCGTCGGACAAAACGATTCGGCCTTCGGCATCGGTGTTGAGCACTTCGATGGTCTTGCCGCTGTAGGTGGTGAGCACATCACCCACACGATACGCGTGCGCGTCGACCATGTTCTCGCACAACGCCGCCACGCCGAACACGCGGATGGGCAATTGCAATTTTGCAATGGCGACAACGGCATTCAACACCACTGCAGCACCCGACATGTCGTACTTCATGCCCACTTGGTGTGTGGAAGGTGTTTTGAGCGAATAGCCGCCAGTGTCCATGGTGAGACCTTTGCCGACAAATGCGACCGATTTTTTTGCGTTGGTGGGAGCATATTCAAAAACAACGAACTGAGGATCATTCGCACTTCCGCCGGCCACAGCCATCATGGCGCCGAAGCCCATCTGACGCAGCTTTTCCCCTCCGTAAATCTGAACACCCAGACCCGCAGCACGCGCCTTCTCGGCCATGACATTGGCCACGTAAACGGGTGTGGCGACGTTGGGAGGAGCGTCCTGCAGCAAGCGGCAGGTTTCGATGGCATCGGCCACCACTGCAGACTGCTTGAGCTGCGCATCTGCATTTGCAGACAAACCGGCGAATTTGAATTCCACGGGTGTCTCGAGCTCTTTGCGTGTTTCTGCCGTCAGGTTGGAGTTCGGGTATTTGTATGAACCCATGCGCAATCCGAGAGCCATTTGGGCCACTGATTCGCCGGCACCGAGGAACGCGCTTGTTCCGGTGACGCTCGCTTTTGCCGCTTTGAAGCGGGCAGCCTCTTCAGCCAACTTCAGTCCAATCTGACGTGCACGGGCAGGTTTTTCGTCGGTCTTCTTGCCGCCGCCGACAAGCACGACTCGTTTTCCGGCCGTGGTTGTTGAACACAGAGTGACCGCAGTGGACAACCATTTGCCTTCAAAATCTTTCAGGCCCACAAGCGCAGAAATTGCGCCTCCCAACTGCGCATCGATATCCTGCAATTCACTCTTTTTGATTTTGCCCGCTTCGAGATCAGTTTCATCAATCACGACAAAAACTACGTCAGCAGACTGATTCGCAACGGTGGCGGCAGTGGTGACACTCACGGGCTTGACGGGTGGAAGTGTGGTCATGATCGTCCTCTCTTTGACTGATGTGATTGCGTCGGAGCGAGAAGTGTGGCTTTCTCCATCCAGACGCTTGGGGTCGGAGAATGGCCCAGAGTGCAGGTGAATTCAAGTTTTTGAAAGGCATTCTGTGGGGCTCTTCCGCATATTTTCATCCGCCTTTGCCTTGTTTGGTCTCATAACGGCCGCTGCCGTGATGTGGTTCATGCCATGGGTTTTCACCCTCCACTTGGGCATCTTGGCTTACTTCCCCTATGCACCCCAAAGCGGTGAAAGATTTTTACGCATCACAGGACCAAATGCTGGGAGCTATTCAAAAAGTTGGGTTGAAAGCAGCCAAATACCCAAGGCCTGCAAGATGGCCCTCGTGGCGGCTGAGGACACCAAGTTTTTTATCCACCATGGCATCGATTTTGAGAGCATCGAAAAAAGCTACGAATACAACCAACTCAAAAACAAGCCCAAGCGCGGCGGGAGCACCATCACTCAACAGCTTGTAAAAAACGCCTTCCTCTCAAGAAATCGAAGTTACATCCGCAAGGCCCGCGAAGTGGCCGGTGCGGTCTTGCTCGATGCAACAGCCAGCAAAGACATGCAGCTCACGTGGTACTTCAACGTGGTCGAATTCGGTCCGAAAATTTATGGAATCAAAGATGCTGCGCAAATTTATTTCAAAAAATCACCCAAGGCACTCTCAGGCTATGAATGTGCCAGCCTCGTCGCGATACTTCCAAGCCCCAATCGCTGGAACAAGTCGCTGAAAGCGGGAGCACCGTCCGGATTCCTTGCCTCACGGATCAGCACAATTCAGGCGCGTATGAAGATGATCCCCACAGAACAGGAAGCTCAGGAGCTCATGAGTGCGTCCAAGAAAAATACCGCGGGTCGTCCCTCAGGAGGCAATGTGAAATCTGAACCGTCCCTCTCCGGCGGCGCAGGCAAAGCTCTCCCTGTTGATCCCACATCGGCTGGGTCCGGCACCTTGAACGAACCCTCGGATTTGACTCGGGATGACTCCCCTCAGCTCAACCCACTGGAAATACAAGCTGAGAAGGCCGAAGCGTTGACTTTGCCCGAAGCTCCCTCAGAGGAAAACTACGGCGATATCGACCCGCGTGGCGGTGTTTCCAATGAACAAGCGCCCAGAGGCATGGAAGATATTGAAATTCCGCCTCCTTCTCTTCCGTAAAAGAAGAGCTCCTCAAGACAGTCTTGCCATTGCCAAGCGCCATTGAAGGTGCTAACCACTGCGTCGTTTCTGGCAAGTCCAGTCTTGCATATGCTTACGTAGAGGATTTTCCCATGACATCACCAACCGACATCACCAACCGCCGCCGCGCAGCCAAACTCTCGAAACGTGGAACTCCACGCAAGAATCAGGTCCGGCTCAAGGGGACAACCCCCGCTCTTTTCCTTCTCAACAAGCCCACTGCGAATGAAAAGAAATAAGAATTCGAAAGTTTGACAGCAGAGGCGTCTCACAGTGCGTGGGACGCCTCGCTTTTTTGCATTCAAATGTGTTATTGTCAGGGTTCGACCGAGTTTTCCCTCAGGAGGTAGTCAACCAGTATGCGTCCACCGGCTCCCAATCGCGCTCCCGTTCAAGAAGGTCCTCGCATCAATGAACGCATCAAAGCTCTCGAAGTCCGTTTGATTGATGAAACAGGCGCACAACTTGGTGTGCTTGCGACCCGTGATGCTCTGCAGCGCGCAGAAGAAGTTGGGCTCGATCTGGTTGAAGTTTCACCTGATGCAGTGCCACCTGTGTGCCGCCTCATCGACTTCGGCAAATTCAAGTACCAGCAAAGCAAGAAGGCTCAAGAAGCCAAGAAAAAGCAGGTTGTGATTGAAGTCAAAGAACTCAACCTGACGCCCAACACCGACAAACACGATATTGAGACCAAACAAAACCACATCCGCCGCTGGGTGGCCGAAAAGAATCGCGTTCGGGTGGGTGTGAAGTTCCGCGGTCGCGAAATGTCTCACCAAGAACTGGGACACGAAGTGTTGCGGGATCTCATCAAAGGCATTGAAGACTTGGTTGTTCCTGAGGCTCCGCCTCGCATGGAAGGCCGCCGTCTGGTGGTCACACTGCTTCCTCGAAGCGAGAAAGAAAAATAACCATTTCCCGAATTTGACAGTCTCGGAAGGTTTGAACTAACTTTATGGGGTTAGTTTTCTCCTCCTTTTTGTTGCGTTTTTAGGGCCGCTTTCGCAGTGGCCCTATTTTTTTTCGCTTATAGCCCGCACTCAGCGCCGCTTGAGCTTCAGCACGACGGCCTGACCCTCCACCTCGAGGGCCTGCTCGAAGTCGGGGGCCGTCATCGTGGACACACACTGCGCGAGGGTTTCATCTTCCAAATAGGCCTTATTCTTCTCGAGTGCCGCTCGGAAGAGAGGGTCATTGGTTTCCACTTGAAGCGCAATTCGGTCTTCGACCTCAAAGTTGGCCATCTTGCGTGCCTTTTGAACCAAGCTCACAACCTCGCGGGCCAAACCTTCGAAGCGCAATTCCTCCGTCAAGGTCGGATCGAGTGCCGCCACCAATTCGGCATCCGTGGCCACAAGCTGATTGCCTGTGCCCTGCAGCTCAACAGTGATCATCTCAGGCGTGAGCTCCATACCAAGGGCGCGGATGACCTGCTTTTGGAGAGCTTTCTGACACTCCTGCGCTGGAAGCTGGCTCAAGGCCGCCTGCATGTCTTTCATTTTATCGCCCAGCACTTTGCCCAAGACTTTGAAGTTGGGCTTCACTGAAATCTTGGCCAACGCAGAAGGGTCGCGCGTGACTTCGACAGCTTTCACGTTGAGCTCGTCGGCAATGAACTCGCTCATTGTTTTAAGCTGGGCTGCGGCTGAGTCCTGCACCACACCCACTGTGAGCTTGGCCAGCGGTTGGCGATTTTTCAGCTTGTGCGCAGTGCGTATGTTGCGTCCGAGCTCAACCACGCGCCGTGCGATTTCCACGCGCTCGAGCAGATTCTGCTCTTCGTTTGAAAGAGTGCGCGCAGCAGGGAGAAGTGAAAGATGCACACTGCCCGTGGATTGGAGCGCCTTGGTCAGAGCCAGCTTTCCAAAAAAGTATTCGGCTGCAAAAGGAGCAAAAGGAGCCAGCACCTGCACGGTCTGGACAAGAACCTTGAACAAGGTCGAGAAAGCAGCCCGATCGGCTTCCCAAAAACGGCGGCGACTCCGGCGGATGTACCAGTTGTTGAGGTCATCCAAGAAGTCGACAATGGAAGGAACGGCTTTTGCAATTTGGTAGGAGTTCATCGACTCATCCACCAACCGCAGGAGTTCATTGAGCTTCAGTTGGATCCACTGATCGAGCTCATTGGCGCTTTCGACGGAATCGGTTTCCGGATCGAAGTTTTCAAGCGCCGCATAGGTTGCAAAGAATGAATACGCGTTCCACAGAGGAAGCAACACGCGACGCGTATTTTCTTTCACTCCCTCAACGCTGAAGCGCACTTCCTCGGCAACTGTGGCCGGTGAATTCAACAGGAAAAGACGCACTGAGTCGGCACCGAACTCATCGAGTGTCGCCATCGGGTCGGGATAGTTCTTCAGGCTCTTGCTCATCTTGCGGCCATCGGCGGCAAGAACGAGTCCGTTGACAACAACATTTTTGAATGGAGGTCGTTCAAACAATGCCGTGCTCAAAACATTGAGCGTGTAAAACCAACCGCGGGTTTGATCGATCCCTTCACAAATGAAATCCGCAGGGAAGTTCTTCATGAATTCATCAGCGTCTTCAAACGGCCAATGACGCTCTGCATAAGGCATCGATCCTGACTCGAACCAACAGTCGAAGACAAAGGGCACACGTTTCAACACGCCGCGGCCGGTGGGCGACGGGATGGTGATGTCGTCGATGAACTCCATATGAAGATCGTCAATCTTGCGTCCCGCATAGGCTTCAAGCTCAGCAACGGAGCCCAAACACACCGTCTCGCCGGTTTCGTCATTTTTCCAGATGGGAATAGGATTGCCCCAGTATCGTGTGCGGGCCACATTCCATTCGCGTGCGTTTTCGAGCCACTTGCCAAAACGGCCGTGCTTGATGTGATCGGGAGTCCAATTGATTTGTTCATTGGAAGCCAGCAACTGTGTTTTTATTTTCTCCACATCAACGAACCAGCTCGGAACAGCGCGGTACATGAGCGGAAGGCCGGAGCGATAGCACATGGGATAGCTATGGACGAACGTTTCATGACGGTAGATGAATCCGCGTTTCTTCAAATCGCCGAGGAGAATTTTGTCGCCGGCTTTGAAATCAAGCCCAACAACTTCGGGATGATTCTTTTCATTATAACGGCCGCTCACATCGAGATGGTCGATGATCGGGAGGCCATATTGCTTGGCGCAACGGAAGTCGTCTTCGCCAAACGCCGGTGCCGTGTGAACGGCTCCCGTTCCCGTGTCATGCAAAACGTAATTGGTCGGGTACACTTTGAATGCGTTGGGACCGGCCTGATCGACAAACAAATCGAAGAAGGGCTGATAGCTTTCACCCGCCAATTCAGAACCAGTGAAGGTGCGACGAATTTCAGATTCACCGTCTTTGAAATACGCCCCCACGCGGGATTCAAGAAGAATGACCGTCTCCTGATTCTTAATATCCCACACTTCGCAATAGGTCGCTTCGCCATCAATGGCGACGGCCAAATTGGCAGGGAGTGTCCACGGAGTCGTGGTCCAGACGAGCAGACTCTTACCTGAGAATTTGCCGGTGAGCTTGGCGCGCAACGTCACCGATGGGTCTTGGATGTCGCGATAGTCGAGACTCGCTTCGAAATTCGAAAGGCTCGAACCCAACGCCGACGAATAGCTCATGACAAAGCGGCCTTCATAAACAAGACCTTTGTCCCACAATTTTTTGAACACCGCCCAAACGCTTTCCATGAACGATTTGTCCATGGTGCGGTACTCGTTTTCCATGTCGACCCAACGCCCCAAGCGACGCATGTAATTGCGCCATTCACCCGTGTAGCGAAGGACCGACTCACGGCATGCCGCATTGAAGTTTGCGATGCCGTACTTTTCAATTTCCGGACGGCCGTTGAGCTGAAGCTCTTTCTGGATCAGCATTTCCACGGGCACGCCATGACAGTCCCATCCGAACCGGCGCTCCACTCGGTGACCCTTCATGGTGAAATAGCGCGGGAAGGCATCCTTGATGCTCGAAGGAACAAAATGGCCAAAATGGGGCAGGCCCGTTGCAAAAGGAGGGCCATCGTAAAAGTTGTATTTTCTATCCTTCGGACGTTGATCGATGCTGCGCTGGAAGGTTTTTTCACGATCCCACGTGTCGGCAACGGCCTTTTCCATGGTCGGGAAGTGGATGGATTTTTCCGGACGTTCAACGCGCATGTTGAAACCTCAATAAATCAAAGGAAACCTAAACCAGATTGCTGCCTTCTAACATGGCTCCATGAGTGAATTCCACCGCCTCTGGCCGGAGATTGAGGAGTTTTCTCCCCAAATGACAAAACTTTGAACCTCCCCCGCTGCAAGGCCACAAGGGTTTGCAGTAAAGTCGGAGCATTGGCACACAACAGAGCCGCAGAAACAGGCTTTGGGGCCAACTTCAAAAAAGGGTGGCGGGTATGGTGAAGAGTGAGTTGATTGAGGTTCTGGCGTCCAAGGCTGACATCACGACAACGCAGTCGGAAGAAGTCGTGAACCTGTTTTTCCAGTCCATCATCGACTCACTGACCACGGATGGCCGCGTCGAAATCCGCGGATTCGGTGCATTCACAGTGCGCAAGTACAAATCGTATGATGGTCGTAACCCTAAAACGGGCGAAAAAATTGAAGTGCCTGAGAAAAAGCTGCCCTTCTGGAAGACTGGTCTTGAGCTGAGACAGCGCGTGGACGGTTTGGGCGTCACCCCCTGAAATCATAATTTGCACGCCAAAAAAAAAGACCCTGACATCTCTGTCGGGGTCTTTTTTTTAGCTCACTCTTTCCAGCTTTGGCGCTGGAAAGCGGCGACTCACGCTTGGCCTTTGGCCTTCTTCACAAGAGCCGACAAACGGCTGATGCGACGCGCCATGTTGTTTGCGTGAATCACGCCTTTGCGGCGGGTCACTGCAATCACGGATTGCGTTTCGCGGAAAAGAGCGTCGAGCTTGTCCACTTGCTTGGCCTCGATGGCATCGCGGAGCTTGCGGATTGATGTTTTCATCGTGCTCATGACCTGACGGTTGCGTTGATTGCGGACGATGGTCTGGCGTGCACGCTTCTCGGAAGACTTATGGGTAGCCATAAAAAACTCCAAATGGGAGTGACTGTGCGGAACTACAGGCAATTGAGGGACAGACACTCACTGGATTGAAACCAGACCCTCAGAACCCAACGCCGCACTGCTCTGGAAAATGCGGCGCTAAAAAACGATGGACTCAACCGAGCTTGACGTTCGTCTTCTTCAGCAATGTTGCAACTGCGTCGGAAGGACGTGCACCCACCTTGTACCAGTGGTTCATGCGCTCGACTTCGAAAGAAACTGTAGAGGGCTCAGTCATGGGGTTGTAGTGACCCACGCGCTCGATGAAGCGGCCGTTGCGTGCATTGCGGGAATCAGTGACGACGACTTGGAAAAAGGGAGCATTTTTGCTGCCAAAACGCTGCATACGAAACTTCAGAGCCATGCGACAATCCTTTATGAACGTGGATATCCAGGGTCCACACACCCAGCGCCGGCGAAGCTGGGGAAAACCTCAACCATTTGAAGGATTTCCTTTACAGACTCCGGAACGCGTTGCCAGAAACACCCCACGGAACGCGGGAAAAGTCACGTACCGCCCAAATTTGCCCCTGTCAATCCGAAAGCTCCTCCCCCTCCCAAACGGTCCTGAGCGGGATAAAATAAGACAAGGCGAGAGACCTTTCCCTCGTTGAAACACGTGGCCAGAGGCGTCGGCAGATGCGGCAGAACAAATTCCCCCATGTGCTCCTGCTCACCCCCGAGGAAGGGTTGGCACTTGAAGTTCAGATGGCTCTCAAGGCCTTCGGACTCAGGAAACTGATTGTCGTGGGCACGGCCGATGAACTCCAAAGGCAAGTGAAAGAGCATGTGTTCAACCTTGTCCTTGTCGACACAGACTCACTTGAGGGAACCGCTAAAGCCGAACTGGTCGCAAGAATTCATTCCTTGAGAGTTCAATCCACTCCCTTAGTTGTTGCTCTTGCGAGAATCGAATCCAAGACGGCACTCATGGAGCTCAAGAATTACAACTTTGCCTCTATTATCATCAAACCCGTGAGCATCGGGATCGTTGAGCAAGCACTTTCTGAGTTGATTGAGCGGGAACGAAACCAGCCCATCGATCGGCAAGCACTCGAGCGGGTGCAGGAGCTATTTCTCAACGGTGCCACGTTTGAGGCCGAACGCACCCTCAGCATTTGGCTTGAAAAGGAAAGCGAATCACTCGAAGGTCTGACGCTCCTTTCGCTTCAGCAGCTTAAAAAACAAGAATTCCACAGAGCGGGAACAACGATCAACAAAGTTTTAAAGCTGCAGTCGGATTATCTTCCGGCACTCCAATTGCGGGCGCGCATTTCGCTCCGCTTGGGACAGCTCGAAGAGGCCTTCCGCAGTCTGGAACGCGAAGAGAAATACATCGCAGCACTCGAAGCAAAAAGAGTGCGTGATCCTGTTCATACACTCTCTGAATCAGAGAACGCTGCATTGAGTTTTTGCGACACGTTCAAAACGAGAGAAGGCATGACAGCCCTCCTCAACAACCTTGCCCTCCAGCTGAGCCGCACGGGACGCTCGGGCGAAGCGCTTGCTCTGTACAAAAAAGCGATGGGCCCACTGGAAGACCAAAGCTCACAGTTCGTGAGTCTTTTCAACCGCGGCAGGCTCTTTCTCAATTTGAAAAAATTCCATGAAGCTCTGCAGGATCTCAAAGCGGCGCGCGATTTGAGCCCTGAAGAACTTCACCCGAAAATTGATGAATTGATTGCACAGTGCCGTTTCACACAGCTGGATTTTGTGCAGGAAAATATCCCGAATGTGAGGGGTAAAAATGCAAACAAAATCTCGCTCCCTGAAGATATTTCAGAAGAGGCACCAAAGCCGATTGAATTCATCAAATTCAACAGAGACAACGTTCTCGAACTTGTTTTTCTTGGAAAGATGAAAGAGGCCTCTGTTCCACCTGACAGCATCGCCGATTGGCTGCAGATGAAGAAAAAACTCATGTACGTCTTGTTCCTCAATGACCTTCCCAGTCAGGAAAGTCTGCCACCGCCGCCTCCACCACCCGAAACCTCTCAAGCAACACCTTGAATCGAGGAAGAAAATGACAATGCGCCAACATCAAAAGAAATTTTCTGAAACACCCAACATTACAGAACCTTACGCACTGTTGGCTCAAGATCTCAGTCAAGACGCCGAAAACTCAATTAATGTATGGGGCTGTTGAATCTGAGACAATGTGGCCCCCAAGTGAAGGAGGGATGCACAGAAGAAGACATCGAGTTCCAGAACGTGTTCCAGAACGTGTACCGATTTTCTTAAAAGAAGCTGACGCCATTTCCTAAAGAGGAGTTCATCATGGCAAATCAGGTTGCGGCTCATGGATTCGAACTGACCCAAGCATTGCGTGAGTGCTGTGAGGCGGAATCAATTGAAAAATTGAAGCCGCTCGCGCTTCACAACTTTGGGAGCCGCTGGGCCTTGTCTTTGGAGGGGAACGACCACGTCGTCCATCTGACCTGGAACGATGGACCATTTCATGGCGACGTCACGATGCGATCGCCTGACATGTATCATAGCATTCACGGCGCCACGAAGCGCGCAATGGAGCAAATCAAGCGCGCACACTCGAAACGCTACGATCATCACAAACCAGTCAAAGGGATTGCTCAGGCGAGCTGAATTTGGCCTGACATTCACATGAAGAGAATTGAGCCCGGTTTTTCAGCCGGGTTTCTTTTTGCACCGCGAAAGAAACTTTAAAAAGAAAAATCCAAGGAGCAGTGTCACGGGAAGACTCGAATTCCTTTCGAGAGATCGGCGAGGGTCGTTCGCCGCCAGATTGGAAACAATACAGCCTGACGTCACCTGACTTGTGTCTCCCGATTCGATTGCAGAAGTCGCCTGACTCACACGCGCTTTACTGATGTCACTCAGTGAAAAAAACGCATTGAGGGCACTCAGTTCACCACTGCCGAGAAGAAAAACCTTGACTCCGTCGTAGGGTGAAAACTCAAAATCTGCATTCACACGTCGCCCATCCGGTAAAAGGCCGTAAAGAAAATCGAAGTCGGAATAACGTAACAAGATAGAGCGGATTTCTGCTGCCGAAAGACTGGGGCGATAAGCTTTGAGAAGCCCCGCCACTCCCGACACATGCGGTGCTGCCTGACTTGTTCCACTGTTCTGGATTGTGCTGCCGGAGGGCTGAGATGAAGTAATACTGGAGCCGGGCGCGCAGATATCCACCCAGTCACCATAGTTACTGAAGCGCGCCTTATAGCGTTCGCCCAGCGCCGGCGCGCTCGTTTTGCTGTCACCGTTATCCTCATCGCCTCCAGACGCCGTACTTGTGGCACAGACAGCCACCACATCACGGTAGGCGGCTGGGAACATCGGTATTTCCACATTCTGATTTCCTGCAGCGGCAACGACAAGGATATCGTTTTGGAAAAGCCGGCGCGTGATCAGTGACAGAGCACGGCTCGAGAAATAGCGGCCGATACTGAGATTCACCACGTTGGTGGCCAACTGCCCCGGATTGCTGGGCGACTCCAGATCCAAAAGATAACTCAAGCCTGCCAGCTGCGCGGCATCAGTGATTCCGCCATCAAACTCACGCTGTGTTTCCGGATTGAATGATGTCGCCTCGTTGGCCGGCTCACAAACATCCGTAGTTTCATTCTTGCCGGCAAAACACCGGCGCGCAGCACGAATGGGGAGGATCTTGCAATTCAACGGGCAAACGCCCGCATAATCGCCTTCCTGCCAACCTGCGATGATGCCGGCCACGTGTGAACCATGGCCACAGCTCTGCGAAGTTTTTCCCAATCCCGCCGAAGAAGGACATGCGGCCCCTTGTCCGCCAATGTCGTTGGATCCTGGAATTGTGCCCGGTCCGGGGTCCGTCTCGCCCTTGGGCACAGTGGCATCAATGCCCATGTAGTCATCGACCCAACCATTGCCGTCGTCGTCATTGAGTGCCTTTTTTCCGGCCTGCGGATCTTCCCCTGCATTGCGAAAAAAACGTCCCTCCAGAGCAGATCCGGGCGCATCCAGTGAACTGTCTACGCCGGTATCAATGACGGCCACCAAGGATTGGCCCTTGCCATCCATTTGCGGCATCACATCGCCGACACCCAAGATTTTTGTGTTCGCCTGCGTTTTTTGAAAATCTGCCAAAGCCGACGCATCACGTTGAATGGCGCTTTCCAGATTGGGCTCGGCAAATTCAATTCCCGGTGTGTTCTCTAATGCGTCCCACATCAATGCTGCGAGGAATTTCTCGCCGGCGAAACCGCCGCGCAAGTCCTGAAGTCTCTGAGTGAAGACGGAACTTTTAAGCACCAGCTGCTGAAATGCAACAATGCCTTGACGAAATGTCACCGTGCCGAAACCAAAGACAGGAAGCGGCCCCGATCCGGAGAGCAGGGTCTTCTCAAAATTAGGAATAGCCATCACTTGAGTCGACAACAACTCAGAAAACTGAGCGGCCATGTCCGGTCCGGCAAATTGACTGTCGGCTTTGCTCAAAACGCTCATGAAGGAATGAACAACCGCGTCTTTAAGGTTATCTCTCTTTTTCAAAGACTCAGTTTGACGCGAGAGTGCAACAATCCAGCTTTTTTTATCCCAGAGAGAATGCCAACCGGAAAAATTATCCCGCGTCGACCACGTTACACCTGAGACTTTTTGCTGAACGTCATACTGAGCCTTTTCGTCTCCACACCCTGAAGCCAAGAGAAGCAATGTGCAAGAAAAGACAGAACACCACCACCGAAGGATCATCTTCCGTTTCTCCCGACATGACCTATCCGCGAAATGCACCGAAGCAAAACGAGAAAAATGTAAAATAACAGAAGCAAAAAAGGCATGCTGGAAGTCAACAACGTCCAATGGAAAGAAGTCCCTGCGATCTGCGCTTTGGCCAAATCACTCACCACACATCCGCCCGGCTGATTCGACAGAAAATTTCGGTTGGTTTTACTTTGAGATTTTCCCTGCATGGCTGCATCGAGATCGAGAAAACCAGCACCCAGAAGATTGTCACAATTGGACGTGTCGGCGTAACAAGCACGATAAAGCCGCTCTCCGGTGCCCGGCACGCGGTTGTCGGGTGCATTGTAAAGACTCTCGGAATCAGCACCTCTCTTCAACATCTCGACAATCTGCGCAGCGCTCTTTTCATTGCCATAATAAGACAGCAGATAACCCAATGCGCCGGCCACCAGAGGCGTTGCCTGACTCGTGCCGCTTTTATCCACGAAAAGACCGCCACCATCGAACGTCTTGCCCGGGATGGTAGACACGATGTCAGTCCCCGGAGCACAGACATCCACCCAATCTCCAAAGTTGCTAAAGGGAGCTCGGCCATAGATGCCCTTGGCATAGTCCTCGCTCGTGGCGCACACGGCCACCACGCTGTCATAGGCAGCGGGATAACTGGGCGACTCCGTCCCGTCATTTCCTGCTGCGGCCACCACAATAATATTTTTTCTTTGCAAATTGCGAATGATGTAGCTCATGCTGCGCGACGCAAAGTACTTGCCAAGACTCAAATTGATGACGTTCACAAGCAGTCGGTTGCGATTGTCCGGTGCGCGCAAATTGTAAAGATAGGTCAGTGCCCTGATTTGTGATGTATCAGAAATGCCGCCGTCGACTTCATAGGAGGTGAGCGGATCGAATGCTGTCATCGGCCGCCGGCACTCACCCGCATTTTTTGTGTCTGGCTGCAGACAGCGCTCTGCAACCCGCACAGAGAGTATCTTGCATGAAGGACAAACTCCTATTGTGCTCAGATCTCCCCCATGTTTGGCGGCAACAATACCGGCGACGTGCGTCCCATGCCCGCAGTTTGCCGAAAGTTCATCATCCGGCCGCAGCCTCGGACATTGTTTGCCGGCGCCCCCCAAATCAGAGTGTCGGGGTCTTGGGGCAGCACCATCATCACGCCCGCATTCGACAGTGGCGTCGATACCGTGAACATCGTCCACGAAACAATTGTTGTCGTTGTCGACGCCATCCTCTTTTTCAGCGGGATTGACGAACATCTGATCCTTGAGTTCGGGGTGTGCGGAATCCACACCTGTATCGAGAATTGCGACAGTGACAGACGACAGTGTGGGCCTTGTCCGTTCTACAAACGTGAACGCCGTATCGGCGCGGATTCTCTTCAACACGGAAACGATGGAAGTGTTGTATTTGAATTCACCCGAAAGTCCCAGAGAGCCGGCGTCCGAAGGCGTTCGCGGAAGACGCGGGAGTTCGCTGACGAGATTGGGCTCGACCCACAAAACTCCCTGTGCTTTCTGCAAAAGAGTCATCCACTGGGCGGTCATCAGGGGAGAGGCACCTGCTCCAATCCATTTCTCCGCATGCTGAAAACCGGCAGCCGAAATTCGGCGCAGCGCCGACTCCATTGTGTTTAACTTTATAAAGTAATGTGCAACCTGAAGCGAAGATTCTGCATTGAACTGAGCGGATGCCTTTTCCATCGCGCCATCAGAGGGAGGATCACTCAGAAGAGATTGCCTCTCCATTGAGATTTCCTCATTGAACACATCTTCAATAAAACGCAAGCGAGACGCGTCGTGAACGGACTCCGACAAAAGGTCTGATGCCATAGCCTGAGCAAGCGATTGGCGAAAGTATGAAAGAGCATTGTCGACGGGCAAATCACTCGGCTCTGCAACTCCCGTCACAAAAGTCCTCTTGTCCCAAAGACTCCACCATTCACCCACATTTTCATTCGTGGCCGTGCGAATGTGATGAAGGCCGGATTTTGTCCGAATGCGGAGGTCAGAATCTTGAGCACCGCATGATGCGCAGAAAAGAAAGAGCATCACTGTCAGAATGCAGCGCTGGTTTGTATATTTTCGGAAATGGTCACTCATCTGCTCAGTCTTCCAGTCCCATGATCACATCTTCGACATTGCGACAGCACCGTCTTTGTCCAAACGTCCGGCACGTTCCAAAGAAATCAGGCGACCACGGAACAACTCCAAATCTCTCAGACACGACTCGTGTTGCTCACGCAACCAAAGGGCCACACTGTTTTCGAGTTCGGGTGGCGGCAAACTGGATTGCTCTTCGCATCTTTTTGCCTCCAACCAAAGGTCAGCAATAGCAGCCTGAGCGAACTTCTTGCTTCCAAAGTCTCCATAAAAGGCGCATTGATAAAGCTGTCCGGACAGAGAATAAAAACCCAAACCATGCACGTAGTCCGCCGTGCGGCTGCAAAAACTCGGTTCAGGAGCAACCATTGTTTTCTCATTCGTCAAAAGGCGCAACAGAGACGCATCGAGTTGTCGTCTGCCATCCACTTCGTCAGAGGCTTGTTCAAGAAGTGCCAATGTGGATTGGGATGCAAAATCCGAACTTCCGAGGCCCGCCTGATTCATGCGTTTGAGCACGCTCAGAAGTGCAGAGGCAGCCTCGTACTGACTCGCAGCGACCAAAGAGACCATCTGATGAACGAGAAGGTCAGGGTTCGCAGGCGAGGCCGAATCTTCAAATGAAACCCGATAGCGCGCCAATTCTGAATCAGAATGGCCTTCCATCTCGGTCCGGCTGGCATCAAGCACTCCCAGCCCGAACACCCGATCGGCAAAACTGACGCGCGTGATTTTCGACAAGGCGAGGAAAATGAGCGCGGCAACAAGGCCCAAATAGAACCCTTCTCTCTGATAGAACTTGAGTCTGAGGCTGGACGGATCCACCCGCCAATACTTCACCATGCTGAGCAAACGCAGGTTGATTTTGTGCTTCATCACGAGTCCCGTGCCAATCAGTGCGCCGGCAAGCCCGCCGCCCAGATGAGAGGCCCAATCAATGTTAGGAATGAGGAATGTGATGATGGCGTTGATCACGATCACAGGCCCAAGAGATGTCTTGGTTTTGATTCCTGTGGCATCGAGATTGATCCGTTGCTGGTAGCGTTCAAAAACATAGAGAGCGAAAAGCAATGCGAACAAGCTGCTCGAAGCGCCCACTGACATAGAACGACTGAGAGCGAAGCTCATCGCATTTCCTAACAATCCTCCCAAAACGTAAGTCACAAAAAGATTTCGTGCACCGGCCAAAACCTCAAAAACGCGCCCAAACTGATACAGGGCAAACATATTGAACAAGATATGAGCCGGACTGGCGTGCAGAAACATAGGAAAAAAGAGCCGGCCAATTTCACCTTCTGCAATCAGACCATTTTCTTTTGCTCCATACTTGATGAGGTTTTCATAAGTTGGACCGCCCTGATATTGAATCAGCAGATAAATGATTGAATTGATGCCAATCAAAACAAAAGTGAGAAACGGGGGTTTGTATCTGAAGCCCGCTTCTGTTGAAGTGGGTTCAGTGTTCATGGTTTTTCCCCCACACTGACTGCACTGAATCCAAAAAGCCGGACAAGGAGATCAAGTTCTCTTTCTCACTGCTGGCAGCAATTTCCGACCGCAGACTTTCTACAAACCAAAGCATCGTTGCAGTGTTCCCCCGCGCGCCCGCCAAACTCAGTGAATTGATGTTCTCTCCCGTTGCTTTCAGAGTCATGTGCAGTGTCTCTTTTAATGCTTCGCTGCTCAAATTGAAGGACTGCCAAAGGACGGCAAATTGCTCAGCCTGACGGGAGAGCATCGCCTCGGGAAGATGTTCGGGTAATGTTTTGTTTTTGGCAAGACGCGGCCCAAGACCGGCTGCCAGCATAAAGTTTGTAAAGAATTTCCTGCGCTCAACAGAAAGAATATCTTTCTCGCGGTGCCAACGCAGGAAGTCGAGTGGACGCTCTTCGGTCGACTCACCCTTCGCCAACCAACGGGGCTCCCGCAGAGAATCCGTTCCAGATGGAATTCTTCCCCAAAGCACAGAATGCCCTCCCGTCCAATGAACGCGGAGCCCCTCAGTTTGGACCGAACGCATGGCTCCAACAAAAAAAAGCGCACGCACACAGTGGACACGGTGAGTGAGAGAGAGAATCCGTTGAAGAACACGTGGTGGAAGGCAACCATTGTTGCAAAATACAACTTCGATTGGCGAAGGAGGGGCCGACTGCGCTTCGAAAGCATCCATCCAGCTTGCAAAAACCTGTTCAATTGCCTCGGGAGGAACACAGAAAAAAAGACTCGCCGGCTGAAAAGACTCAAAACATTCGCGCACCGAATTGGAATACAGGGGGAGCGAAAAATTCAATTCATGTCCCGTGCTGTCCACAAAGACGAATCTTCCCGAGACCGGACTTTTATTGAACAAGGCAACCTCGTTCAGCTCAGAACTGAGCCGCGATGCCATTAAGGCCTTTGCCAGCAAAAGACCCAAGGCACCCGCGCCCACAACCAGGCATTTCTTTCCGCCCTCGCGCTCGCCCATCATTGCTCTGACATTCCCCGCTCCTGTGCCCTCAGGCCGCCAGACTTCCAACCGATAACCTTGCAAGGTTACCATAGGAAGAGAGGAGTGACTTATGAAATCCTCAAAATCTCACTGCAATCTCTTGGTTGTGGGAGACGATCAGGAGCGGGTTGATCTTGTTTCAGGCGTTTTGAAGCAGGTCTTTCCGGCTCTGAAACTGCGCAGCTGCACCACTCTCCGCTTGGGTGCGCCGGACGCGACACTCGACAACCTGTCTGCCATCATTTTTCTCTGGGACAGCAACCCACAGCAGGATTGGAAGGGTGCTCTTCTTCAGGAAACCCCCACCCACCGCAGCTTCGAGGGAATTATTTGCGATATTGCCGCCCAATCGGGTGCCAATGCCCTGAGGCGTTCCGCGGTTTTGGCTCAATCGCTGTCTCGTGAGGAAGTCACATTTTTGGGCGAATATGAGATCACCTGCGTACAGGCACTCAGCACGCACAAAAGCGAATGGACTTCCGACTGCATCAAATTTGCAAGCCGAGTCGCAAATTTGATTGCAACCGAGGACGACAACGGGGCAAGCCCTGCAGAACGGAGCGTGCGCGAGTTTGAAACCGTCTTAAAAAACTGGGCCACTTCTGCGGATAAGGTAAAAGTGGCGGCTTCCGATCAGTTGCTTCGCCACTTGGGCGACACGGCCCGCTACTTTGAACTCATGTCCCGCAAAGCGAAGCTGGAAAGCGACCTGATCACTGCGGAGAACTGGCTCCGTCGTGCCATCGATAAAAATCCCAACTACCTGAAGGCATTGCAGGGACTTGCCGACATCTATTATGAATTGGGCCGATTTCAGGAAAGTCTGGCACTTCTTGAAAAACTTCAAATCAACTCGCCCCGAAATCCGGCCCGACTGGCCAAGATCGCAGACTGCCATCTTGCCCTCGGCAACCTCGATCGTGCCGATAAAACTTTTTCAAAATCCTTGTGTCTTGATGAACACTCTATGCAAACGCGAGAGAGTCTTGCCAAGGTCAGACTGGCTTTGGGTGATTACGAATCCGCAAAACTTCTGATTGCCCACTGCGGTCAGGTCTCTAAAATCGCAAGCTACCTGAATTCCTGCGGAATAAAGCTGGTCAAGGAAGGGCGATTTAAGGAATCTATTGAGCACTACAAGAAAGCTCAACTCGTTCTCCCGTCCAACAACAATCGACACCAAATTCTCTTTAACATTGGCCTTGCTTATGCGAAGTGGGGGAAGTTCGTTGAAGCCAAGCAATACGCTCAGCTGGCTTTGGCAAGAGACCCCGAGTACGAAAAAGCATTCCAGCTTCTGAAATCTGTGGAAGCTCGATTGACCCAGTGAGGCCCGCATGACCCAGACCCACCCTGTTTGTTATGAGTTGCGCATTCAGATCGACGACACGCAAAAAGAAACACTCGTAGAAATGCTCCACGAGTTCGACGAGCACAACTTTGTAGAAGGCGCTTTGGATTGTGATGTTGAATTTGAATACGATTACGAACATTTGAGCCGTGACTACTACGGCGAACTCGTCCGACAGGTGCCGGTCATTCTCTACAGTGAGGACCTGCAGCATCTGCAAACCCTCAAGGAAAACCTCCTTCTCGAAGCAGGCCGGCGTGAACTCCCCTTGTCTGACGGTCAAATGATCCTCCAGCCGATTGCCGATCAAAATTGGCGTGAGTCTTGGAAGGCATCGTTCAAACCGATCGACATCGTTGGTCGATTCATCATTTTGCCGCCTTGGGAAAACCCCAATTCCTTCGCACAACCGCACAAAATTGTCATCGACCCCGGCATGGCGTTCGGAACCGGTCAACACGAGACCACCAAACTCTGTCTTGAACTTTTGCTCGAGTGCAAAAAGACACCTGAGAGCATTTTTGATGTGGGCACCGGCTCGGGAATTCTCGCCATCGCAGCTTCCATGCTAGGCTCCCGTCGCATCTTGGGATGCGATATCGATGAAAACAGCGTCCACATTGCTCAAGTCAATGCGCGCGACAACAAGATTGACAATGCCCGCTTTGTTTCAACGGATATTGCGGACATCGAGGAATCAGATTTCGATCTCGTTTTCGCAAACATCCAGCTCCGCCCGTTGACAAAAATTTTTGGCGACATCGTTGGACACACGAAACTTGGTGGTACCATGATTGTCTCTGGAATTCTCACTACCGAAATCGATGATTTCCGTGAGCTCGTGAAGAATCACGGAGCCACAGTGATCAAGGTGGTGACAATGGGACACTGGTCAGGGATTGTTTGTGAACGACCTTTCAAGGACAACACGAAGAACTGATGTCATCATCGTGGGTGGCAGCCCGTTCGGTTGGGCCTGCGCTCATATGTTGTCTCTCAAAAAAATCAAAACCACATTGGTGGACGATCGGGCGGTCACCGCTCTGACGCCATGGCAAAGCAAAGGTCTTGGCGTCTTTTGGTCTTCTCTCAATGACCCTCCGACTCGTGCTGTGGTCGCTCACGGCTCCGAAATGGCGCAATGGCTGCAGAGGGTCTGTGTTGAAGGCATCCGCGTGGCTCAATCGGTCGTCATGGAATCAGAGTTCATGCGGGCGCGGGCCTTGCGTATCGGACTCGAAAAACATGAAATCACTGAACTCAATGCAGCTCGTGATGCTCACTTGGGTCTGGCTTCACTGGATGATTTAGGGCCGGCGTATTTTTGCGAGAGTGAACAGGCTCTCATTCTCAGTCATCCGAATCAGCCGCTCAAGACAAAAACAAAATCGACATTCACAAAGACGCAGGCAGAAGTCAGCGAAGTCAAAGAATCAAAAGATGGATGCACTGTCATTCTGGCCAACGGCGATCAATTGCACAGCGAAATTGTCATACTGGCCAACGGCTATAAGATGGCCGCACTGCAACCGTGGCTGGCTCCCATGCTTGTGCCCATGTCCGATGTCCAATCGGAATGGAGCACCAACATCAGAGCAAACAGGACGGCAGAACCTTGGGTTGTAAGAACCGCGAGCGGCCATGTGGCTGCTCTGATTTCCGCGTGTCAGTCATCGCCGGACGAAAGTCACTGGCGGATCAAACTCACGGGCCCGCGGTTCTTCCTGCCGCAGGCAGGAGTGGGAACTGACTTGAGCCACAAGACACCTGACTCAGAGCTACAGGCTAAATTAGAACGGTGGTTAAAAGAAAAACTCATCCCTGCTCTTTTGCCGCTGATGGAAACTCCTCCCGACGTTGATTCTCGCACGCCCTCTTTGGAGCCGTGGGCCCTCCGGTGTGAAGGTATTCAATTTGGCGTGGACTGTTTGCCCTGTGATGAACTCCCCATTGCGGGAGAACTCGGACTCCAAGGCCGTATCCTCGGCTCCACGGGCTGGCTCGGGTGCGGTTGGTCAGCGGGATTTCAAATGGCTCAGGTGGTCGCAGAGCTCGTAGAGCAGGGCCGCTCTGGCGGATTGGCACCCCTTGTCCAACCGAAACGCTGGAGAAGCGGAATGAATGATGGCGTCACCGGCATGACTTGAACATGCGACCTGTTGTTTAGGAAACAACTGCTCTATCCAGCTGAGCTACGGCGACAGCCTCGGGGGAGGTTTAGCCTGAAATGGATGGGCAACGCAATGGCTCGCAGAGCCACCTCATACACCTCTAGCCGCGCGAAGGCCCCAACAAAGCACCGGACCTGCCTCCGTTGGAAGAAATTCCCTTGTGAATCACGATGCGTTCACCCTGTGCTTTGCCCTGATCGTAGTGCTCACCCAAGACGCGCCCGCCTGACCTGACCGACGTCAGTCGCGGAAAACGGGAGCTCACGAACTGGCGCAATCCGGGATCATTGAATTTCATTAAGGCAGTGGATGATGCCTCAGACGCCTGCCATACTCCGGCATCCGGCGCAGCACTTGGAACACGTGAGGCCGCTTTTGATTTGCTTTTTTCGAGCTGATCCAGCTTGCGTTTGAATCCTGAGACCACACCTGTCTGGAAGGACATTTTGGGTGCGTGCCCTTTCAATGACTTTTGCTGACGGTATTGATCCCACAAAGATTCGGATTGCTGACGAAGAAAATTGTAGACGTATTCAGCCATGAGGACGTTCTGGTCGGTGCCGAGAATTTCCATCGTTTTGTGCACGGTGTTTTCATGGGCGTCATAGAGATCAGAAAAAACAATGTCGACAAAATAATATCCGGTGAGGATGCCGGCGATCATGCGCTGCAACCGATCGACCTTTTGTTTGCGGTGATTCACAATGAGCGAGACGTAACGGCTTTTGCGGCGGCTCACAACGCGATCGAGGTTGTACTTGTGAATGAGCTCCTGCACCCTCGCCATAGCGAGAAAAGCTTCATTCTCATTGTTTGATTCGGCCATGGCCAGAAGTTTTTCAACCTTCCTGAGAATGACGGCATCCTCTTCCGGCACGTGAACGGATTCTTGCCATGTGCGCAGAGGTTCACCGAGATCAAGGCCAGCACCGCGATATTCTTCTGGCACTCCCAAAAGACCACATGCCTTCTGGAAGTCAGGACCGTGTGTGGAATCACCGGAAAAAATATCCGTGACGATCATGTGCGCCAATTCATGCTTGAACACACCGAGAACGTGCTGCCAACTGTGCTGCTGGATGAGCAACCGACTGATAGACAAAGTGCGGGTCAGAGGATCCCACTGCCCCCACTGGCTCTTCATCTCTCTGATTTCAAAAACCGGTTTGTGTAACTTGAGCCGATACTGATAACACAGCGACTCAAATTCAGACGACAATTGATTGAGCCACGCGCTCTCGAGAAAAGCTAAAACTGGCTTCGCTTTATTCATGACAATGACCTCAACGGACAACATACCGCCGCCATGGAGGCAGGTCAAAAGAGGATTCAGGTGTTCAAAGAATAGGGTGAAATTTTAGGCCGACGCAGGAATATCAGGCGCCTTCACAGGGGTATTTTCTGTCGCAACTGATTCTTCAGGGGGTCTGGAATTGAGGCTGACCATGGAACTTTCCGTATTGCGGCGCACCATGACCAACGTCATATCATCCTTCAGATCGGGGGCGCCGACAAAACCAAGCTTGTTGGCTCGCAGCTGATTCACAAGCATCAGCTCAGGTTTCTCAACGCTGCCAGCATTCACTTTTCTTTTAATTTGTGCTGCCCAACTGGAAACCGTGGCACGGAGCGGAACAACGCCATCGGAATAAAGAACCACCAAATCATCCGCATTCAAAACATCGGTCTTTGCATTCCAACTGACATCCTCAGACAATTCTCCGCCCAAGCGTTCACCTTGCGTAGTGAAATACCTGAATGCCTTTTTTCCTATCACGAGAATTCCCGGATGTCCTGCGGATGAGAACGTGATCTCATTCCGAGTCGGATCAAACAGCGCAAAAATAGCTGTGCAGTTTTCGTTCTCTCGGAGTGCCTTCAAACCGCGGTGGATACCGAAGGGAGCACGTTTGAGCTCCTGCTGCTTGGCCTCTGGAGTTTCGGGAAAGCCGGCGGCCTGCAATCGGGCGCACCACAACCCCCAGTGAGAGCAAATCACGCTGGTCGCCAAGGATGATCCCACACCATGGCCGGTCACATCGGCAACGCACACAGCCAAGAGTGTTCTGCCATCGGAAAAACCAATCTCGCGGATATCAAACCAGTCGCCTGCGAGCGCCTCGGCCGGAAGATACATCGCTCTCCAATGCCAAGACGGAGTCGTGGTCCGCAAATTCGGGAGCATGCGTGACTGCACTTCCCGACCCACATTCAGTTCCTGCTCAAAAAGTGCTTTCGCTGCCATGTCACGTGCGAAGTTGAGCATTTTCTTCGCCGTTGACCCCACTTCCAAAAGAGCTGCCGTCATCAATGCCGGCACAAGAACACTGGTCCGCCAGTCGAGACGCCGTTTGATGTCACCCTGATCGACGTGACCAAAAAGCTCTGAAATGTTGGCCCAGCCGTGGATCCCTAGTGCGGCACACAGGATTGCGACACGGGTCACTGCAATCGCAATTGTGATTCGGCTGTATGTTTCCGGATTGCTCGCTTTGGTTTCCTTCACAAAAGAATTTTTGAACCGCATAAAAATAGATTTGCAAATGACATGAATGTGACCGATGAGCACAGGAACGTGAATCACCCGCTGAAATGGTTTGAATGTTTCGAGGCGTCGCTCGCGTTCGACATGCTCCCTGATACGCGCATACTCTTCATAGAAAACAGAAAAGAATCTCACGAATTGAAGCAACATGAGAGAACGCCCATGAGGCTTCGATTCCGCCGGTTTTGTCTCCTGTGACAGAAAATCAGCAATGCGATCAAAACCGGCATAAACGATAACCAACAGACACGAGAGCGTAGCAAGTGAATCGCCCCAGATGTCACTGGTTGTTGACCACGACTTCGCCCAATTGGCAGACAAATAACTCGGAACGCAAAAAAGTGCTCCCACGGCCAAGACGAACATCCAGCGGTGGGCCAGCTTGAAACGCCGTACATTCATACCCACCAACGTTGCCGTGAAGAGGAGCAGAAATGCAAAGCCAGAGCCGACAGAGAAATAATAAATATTCTTCTCGTAGGTCGAAATCGCGAGCGTTTCCATTCGGAATCCGATGAAGTCGTGAATGGCGCGCGAGGCTGCATAAAGCGACAAATAGGACATCACCACACTGTGGTCGAGAATGATGGCAATCGCCGCAAGCACAACCGGCAACCCCAGCTCAAACTGACGAGCCAAGTCGGAACTTTCCACTTGCATGGGAACCAACCCATACAGTGTCGAGAGCTGCCTTGGCCTCACGAAATGTGCCGGAATCACGGTGGGGCCGACGTAAGGAAGACTCTTTGTTTCTATCAACAACTCAATACTGCGGGCACTCAAGAGGTCATCTCGGTGAAAGGTAAAACTCGTATCAGCACCGTATCCCACTTGAAGACTATGACTCTGAAACGAGTCCAGCGACACATAAGTTCCATGATGAACATGACGTGGAAGTGCCAAGACGATGAAATTGGTTTTGAACTGACGAAACCAATTTTTGTCCTCATCGGTCAGATCATACTTCACATGCGCGTAAGTCACCGGCAATGACTCCCCTTCAAAAGGGAAGACCTTCGGTATATTCAGTGCGATGAAGTTCATTGGTTTGTTTGGTCTGCTTGAATCTTTTGCACACTGCCTGAACTCTTCAACACCCAGTTTTTCACAGTAATACAGATTCAGCTCTACCTGCCCCAGTGGTCTCGCTTCCTTCCGCTCCACGAGGCCTTCAAGGTGCTTTTGGACATCATATCGGCTGGCTTGCTCATTGAGTTGTGTTCCGAACATTCCGGCACACACAACAAATGCAAAGTAGAGCACCATTTTGAAAATGTGATGCTGCACTTTGTGATTGGGTATGAGCTTTTGCAACAAGCCCGATGCCATAGATCCTCCTGTCGGAGGTTTCGGCATCGAGACGGCAGGGCAGGCGGCAAAATCTGCTGCGCAGGGTGAAAAGGGATCCGTTGAATAAAAAACAAGGCGACACGCTTCACAGCCTGTCGCCTCGTGTCGTCAAAACCCTGACGGAAGAATTACTTCTTCTTCTTCTTGGCAGGAGCCTTCTTGGTTGTCTTGGCACCCTTCTTAGCGCCGGTCACTTGCTCTTTGAGTGACTTCGCAGGACGGAATGCAATTTTCTTGGATGCAGGAATGCGGATTTCTTCGCCGGTTTGAGGATTGCGGCCCATGCGAGCAGCGCGCTCTTTGACCTGCAGGATACCGACTTTGTCGATGCGCAGCTTGCGGCCGTTCGACACTTCGCTTTCAACAGTTGCCAAGAAATCAGCGATGACTTCCTTGGTGACCTTCTTAGGAAGCTGGGTGAATTTGTCAGCAACAGCAGCGATCAATTGGCTCGTAGAGACAGTTGTGTTCTTTGCCATTCGGCGGATCCTTTCATGAAAAGAAACAGTGAACAAAAGAACGGAGGCCGTGACAACCCATACATAAATTCAGAGTTTTCCACTGACCTTCATGAAAATAAACAAGAGCCGCTGAGCAAAGTCAAGTGCCCCAAGAGATATTTGTATTTTTCAAATGAGACGTGCATAACCCTTCCCACGCCGGAACGCGCAACGCACATATTCGGCTTTGGTCTTTTTGAAAGAGGAGGCTCCCTGATGTCCAAGATAATGAGTATCAATGCCCGCCAGATTCTCGATTCACGTGGCAACCCGACGGTTGAAGTGGATGTCCACACCGAAGACGGAGCGGTGGGAACTGCAAGTGTTCCTTCCGGTGCAAGCACAGGCGAGCACGAGGCATGCGAACTCCGTGATGGAGACAAATCCATCTACCTTGGCAAGAGCGTTCTCAAGGCTGTGCAAAACGTTCACGATCACATTGCCCCCATTCTGGAAGATGAAGTTGACGTGGGCGAACAGTTGGCGATCGATCGCCTCATGCTGGAAATCGACGGTACCCCCAACAAAACCAAACTCGGTGCCAACGCCATTCTTGCTGTCTCAATGGCCTGTGCACGCGCCGCTGCCATTGAAGCGGGTCTTCCCTTGTATCAATACCTCGGCGGAAGTTTTGCCCGCGAACTCCCTGTTCCTCTCATGAACGTCATCAATGGCGGCGCGCATGCCGACAACACAGTTGATTTCCAAGAATTTATGCTTGTGCCCCATGGCTTCCAAACATTTTCGAGCGCCCTGAGAGCCGGAGTGGAAATCTTCCACACCCTCAAGAAGGTGCTCAAAGACAAAAACCTGAACACTGCTGTTGGCGACGAAGGTGGCTTCGCACCCAACTTGGCCAACAACGAAGAGGCACTGGCTCTCTTGTGCCAAGCAGTCGAGAAAAGCGGCTACAAATTGGGCGACCAGATTTCCTTTGCCCTTGACGTCGCTGCCAGCTCCTTCTTCGGAAATGGCAAATACAACTTGGAAGGCGAAGGAAGCCAAAAGACGTCTGACCAGATGATCGAAATCTATGCGTCTCTTTGCAAGAAATACCCCATCGTCAGCATCGAAGACGGACTCGACGAAAACGATTGGACAGGATGGAAAAAGCTGACCGATGCCCTCGGCCGCAGCACCCAGCTGGTCGGCGACGACCTTTTTGTCACCAATCCCAAACTCCTCGGCCGCGGCATTGAAACGCAGACGGCAAATTCAATCCTCATCAAGCTCAATCAAATTGGCTCCGTGAGTGAAACTCTCGAGACGATCGAATTGGCAAAACGCAATGGCTACACAACAATTATCTCGCACCGCAGCGGCGAAACTGAAGACACCTTCATCGCTGATTTGGCCGTGGCTACAAATGCCGGTCAAATCAAAACGGGCAGCGCCTCGCGAACCGACCGTATTGCAAAATACAACCGATTGATTCGCATTGAAGAAGAATTGGGAGTGCATGGACGCTTCGCGTGGAGAGGTGGCAAGCGTCCTTCCTGAAAGGAACGATGCCCCCTCTCATTCAGCCTTCGTCCTGCGAGGCCATCCAAAGATGACTTCCGAACCGAACGAAATTCAGTTCGACGCCTACAACGAGGTGCTGAACGCTTTTATTGAACTCAGGGGCCGAGGCGTGACTGTCTCGGCCCAAGATCTAGATGTTCTAAAAACGTGGGCATGGGAACGTCTGGAACCCGAGGCAATCATCCGCTGTATCATGGCAATCGCCGAAGATAACAAGGAAAACGGCCGACCCTTTCCTTCCTCGCTCAAAGCACTGGACCGACAGGTCCGGCGTGCGTTACGAGAGAGTTCAGAATTCTGAGGTTCGAACCATGACCGGTGGCTCCCGACAAACCCTTGAAGAGGTTTTTCAAGATTTGGAACGCCTTGCGAAACAGCGCGAGGGCATCCAGACACCTCAACATCCGTCGCAACCTCACATGCCGTTTGAAGATGAAGTGGCTGCTCTCAAGCAGAATCCTTCGACCGGCAGTGGAGAAAAAGTTTGCGTCTGCGGACATCATCCGCTGGGACTGTACCTGAAAACGGATGGGGGCCGGAGTGAATTTCATGTCTGCCCCGCCTGTGATGCCACACCCCGCTGTGAAGATTGCCAAGGGACAGGACAACTGCGCCGGTTCAATCTGCTGACACTCAAAGACGAGGTCATTCCCGGCGCCTGTGCCTGTCGAACGGGACGCCAGCGTGCCGACCTCCTCAATCACATTGGGCTTCCCATACGCTATCGCCCATCGACATTTGATACTCTCCACGTCGAACACATGAGCGGGCAACCCTCTCAAATTCACAAACTCAATGACTGCAGAAAACGTGTTTTTGAATTCTGTGAATCCGCTGTGCCTTTCCTGAGCCGACAAAGCTCTGCTCCCGAGAAAATCTTCCTCACTCTTCTTGGTCCGGTGGGCACGGGAAAAACACATTTGGCTGCTGCAGCGCTGAAATGGCTGGTCGAAGAGACGGGTTGTAGCGCTCGGTTTGTCGACTTTCTTTTTTTGCTCAGCCAACTGCGTGAGTCCTATTCTCAAAACTCCTCGGAAGAGCGAATTCTCAAACCGCTGAGAGAAGCCGATGTTCTGCTCATCGACGAGTTGGGCAAGGGACGAGCCGAAAAAGCATGGCAGCTGGAAAAGCTCGACGACCTTTTGAACAGCCGTTACAACGAAGGCCGCATCACACTCCTGACGACGAATTATCTCCCGCCTGAATTCTCGTACGATCCCGTGCGTGCCGGCTTTAGAAGCGCTCCGGCGAACGAATCGTTTTGGGAGCAGTCGCTGCCGGAAAGAATCGGCGCACGCATGTACGATCGTATTGTCGAGTCGTCCGTGTTTGTCGATTTTATAGGTTTGCCCAGCTATCGCCGGGCGAGGGCGGATGCCTATCTGGAGCGGTACCGAAAAGAAATGCTCAAAGAGTCTTGAGCTCAGTCTTCTTGTAGCTGATCATCGTTCTTTTGGCGTCGAACAGATTGCGGTAGCTCTCGTAACGGATTCTCAATTTCTCGGCTTCTGCGCGGCTTTGTGCAATTTGCTCCAGCAGCTGAACATACTCGGCATCAGCTTCGGCCAAACGCTTCAACCGCCCCTCAGGGATGGACACTTCCAATCCAGCCTCTGCTTCAATTCGATTCATAATCCGCGATCGGACAGTCGTTCGCAGCAGCTCCAGCCGCTCGGCGTCACGCCGCTTATCGGCATACTCAAGACCAATTTTGTTGGCCAACTGAATGATTTCTTCGAGAGTCAATTCCCGCTGAGGGTGCGACCCAGCGGGCGTTGTAGCCGTGGACTGGGGGAAAGAGTGATTCATCTCGTTTTTGTCCAACACAGCACCTCAATGCGGCCAACGGCCCCTCGGCCTCTCCATTCAAAAACTCTCTCACACACTCATCTGAAGCATACGATCCAACGCCAAACGCGCAAGGGAACGTTGGGGCTCCTCGACAACAATGACGTTCTCCGGATGGCCCGCGACGATCTTTTCCAGTGACCACGCCAAATGCGCCAAATCGATTCTGTTCATCGTACCGCACAGGCACATGAAACGATTCAGACTGACGATCGTTTTATCGGGATTTTCGGCGGCAATACGATTCACAAGGTTCATTTCCGTCCCCACCGCCCATTTCGAACCTGCAGGGCTTTCTGCGATGGTCTTAACGATGAACTCTGTCGAACCGACGGCGTCCGAGGCATCGACAACCTCCATCGGGCATTCAGGGTGGGTGATGATCCGAATGTTCGAATCGGCGGCCCTCAGAGATTGGATTTGCCTGAGCGTAAACATGGCATGAACGGGGCAATGACCTTCCCAGAGAAAAATACGACTGTCCTTGATGCGATCGGCAGACTGCCCACCCAACGGCACACCCGGTTTCCAGAGCAACATACTTTCTACGGCGTGCCCCAACCGCTTGCAGGTGTTACGCCCCAAATGCTGGTCCGGAAAAAAGAAGATAGCCTTGCGCTGCTCCAGTGACCAGCGGACGATCTTCTCGGCATTGGAACTTGTGCAAACGATACCACCTTTTTTTCCCACGAAGGCCTTCAATGCCGCCGTCGAGTTGATGTAGGTGACAGGCATAATGCTCTCGTGTCCGAGAACCTCTACGAGTTCGTTCCAAGCCACTTCCACATCGTCGGCATCGGCCATATCGGCCATGTCACAACCCGCTCCCAAATCAGGCAGAACCACAGTCTGTTGGCCACGTTTGAGAATATCAGCGCTCTCGGCCATGAAGTGAACACCGCAGTAAACAATGTATTTTGCCTTCTCCTGCGATGCGGCGAACTGGGCGAGTTTGAGAGAGTCGCCGCGCATATCGCCGAGAGCAACAATTTCTGGTCTTTGGTAATGGTGGGTGAGAACAACAGCACTGTCTCCCAGTGTGCTCTTGGCCGCAAGGATACGCGCAGTGAGTTCCTCCGAACTCAAGGAAGGGTAGGGAGATGGCAGAGGTTGCTGGTAGATCATGGGATTCTCCCAATGGAAGCCTTGCGGCCCAAAAAGACCGCAGCAACAAATTCACCCACTCCTAAACCCGAGTGACTCAAGAATTCAACAAGAATCGAGAACTCTTGGAGGAAAAGAGGGGTTTGACATTGTCCGTCAAACCCTATTTTCTGATGCGGGTGAAAGGACTCCAAAATCCCTGATTTTGGGTCGCTCGGACAGGCCGAATCAACAAGGAGAAACAGTCAAATGACCATGGAACTGACTCAAACTGCGCAAATTGAAAGCGTCGGAGTCGTCGGTGCAGGACAGATGGGCAACGGAATTGCACAGGTTCTGGCCCAATCCGATTTCAAAGTGACCCTCATGGACGTCTCTGAGGCCTCGCTCAAAAAAGCAATCACAACGATAGAAAAAAGCCTCGGAAAATTGTTCGAAAAAGGGAAATTGGCCGAGCATCCTCCCGTTATTTTGAGCCGTATCAAAACCACAACTCAGCTTTCCGACTTCAAGCATTGTGATTTTGCCATCGAGGCCGTCAGCGAGAACGAAGAACTCAAAAAATCTATTTTTCGTCAGCTGGATGAAATTTTGCCTTCGCATGCGATTTTGGCATCCAACACAAGCAGTCTGCCCATCACGCGTCTGGCCAGTTCTACAAAAAGAGCAGGACAGTTCATCGGGATGCACTTCATGAATCCCGTGCCCGTCATGCAGCTTGTGGAAATCATCCGCGGCCACGCCACAAGCGAAAACACTTACCAACTGACGAAGGCACTGGCTGAGAAGGCAGGAAAAACGACGGTGTGCTCGCAGGATTACCCCGGCTTTATCGTCAATCGCATTCTCATGCCCATGATCAATGAAGCGTTTTACACTCTCATGGAAGGCATCGCATCACCGGCAGACATCGACGCAGGAATGAAACTGGGCACCAACCAACCCATGGGACCCCTCACTCTGGCCGACTTCATCGGGCTCGACACCTGCTTGGCGATCATGAAGGTTCTGCATGACGGCTTGGGGGATTCGAAATACCGTCCTTGCCCGCTGCTGAAAAAATACGTGGATGCCGGTGATCTGGGCAAGAAAACGGGACGGGGCGTTTACAGCTACAATGGCTGATTCAGTTGGAATCACACACGCGGTGTTTGAACGACCACTGAAAAACCGCGTGTGCGCCCTTCTGCACAAGTGCTCCGATAGATGTGCCTCTGGTCGCCGTCGAATCGGAGCAAATCACCTCTTTTGACGACAAAAACTTCGCCCGCCACTTCGACTTCGCAGACACCCTCAACCAAGAAAAAATGCTCTTCAGTTCCGGCGGCATGGGGAATTGAAACGACTTCCTCAAGAGAATCCAGAGCCACTTCTTCGATCACAAGGTAACGCAATTGAGCGGGTGTCAGTCGCACTGTTTCCATCCTGCGCTGCTCAGTGTGACCGAACTTTGATGAAAAAACAGGGTAGCTCATCCGACCGTGTTCTTTTGAAGGAAATAAGGTCGCACGCGGCTTTTTTTGAACCAACATGTCTGCAATCGAAACATTCAATCCTTGAGCGATGCCCATCAAAACCTGAAGGGTCGGATTGCCTTCACCCCTTTCGAGGCTCGCAATTGTCGAACGAGGGATTCCGGACCGTTCAGAGAGCTGCTCTTGACTCAAGCCCAACTCTTTACGGAAGTGCTTCATATTGGTCGCCAAGCTTGCCCCAGCGGTCTCACTGCTGACCAACGTCTGCGCCATTTTTCCCCTCCAGATGTCCAACCTCATCCTATACAATGGTTCGTCGGTCCCCGAATGTCCATGAAACTGGTCAAAAAAAACCTGCGGTCCTTGGGTGTTAAGCTCAACTCGAATCATCCTCATGAACTTTCGCATCCGATGGCCTGCGGATCTGAATAAAAGCTCAACAGTGTGTCTAAATATTTGCCGGTCAAAGGTCGTATTCGTGAGAATGCTTATGGCAGAGCAATGAAATCATTAGCTTCAATTCGTTCGAAAGTTGGCACAAAGCTTGATGAAAGGAGACTGTCCCCTGTGCCTAGAGGTTCGCGGGGTACACACACGGTCCATTCTCAGGAGGTCCCCATGCGTCATCTCTTCATTCTCCCCCTCGGTACACTGGTTGCTCTCTCCAGCATCGTTGCGTGCAGCTCAGATGACAGTTCGTCCGACAAAGGCTCCCCCGCACCGGCAGCACAGGTGAAGAACGACACTCCCCAACAGAGCCAAGACGGCTCCAAAGGCACTCCCTCAGTCCAGCAGCCGGCACCTGCTCCTGTCCAACAACTTCCCATCCAGCAGAATCCTGCCGGTTACTTCGAAGCCACGAATGGAGCACAGCGCTATCTCATTCCATCCAGCAGCCTGATTGCCATTCAATTTCCATCTGACGTCACATCGAATCCGGCCATGAACATCAACCTGCCCGGCAGCGGGAGCGATTTGATTTCGGAAGAGAAACTTCCGCAGGTGACTGTGGCTGTGAAGGATATTCAAGGCGCGCCTGTGTTTGCAGCCGGTTCACGCCTGATTGGTACACTCAAAATGAATGCTCCGAAGGCCATCTTCAACGTCACCGGAGTCAAGTATGGATCGGTGGTCTACAACATGGCTGCACATGCGGAAGTGAATTCGACCAAGCTGAGTACGAAAGAAGCAAGCGTGACAAACATCTTGCTGGGAGCCTTGACCGGAACCGGTGTTGCGTTCCTGATTGATGGTCTGACGGGCGACCGTTCTATCACGTGGTGGGCTCCTCTCATTGGCGCCGCGGCCGGTGGCCTTGGTGCAGGATTCCTTTTCACTCACGTTGAAGAAGTCGTGAACATCAAAGCAGGAGAAACAGCAGTGCTTGTCCCCGGACCACTGTGAGACTTCGACACTGACAAGATACTTTTGGCACAGAGCCCACCGCGTATCCGCGGTGGGTTTTCATCTTTTAATTCGGAAAAGGGCGTGAGGACTCATTTGGGAGGAATAAAAGTCATAGCTCTTTCAGTCATGGCGGTGATGGTGAGACTCGGGTTCACTCCCAAGTTCGCTGGAACTGTCGAACCGTCACAGACGTATAAACCCTCATAGCCAAAGAGACGATGTTGCGCATCTATGACGCCGTCCTGAGGACTCTGTCCCAACGAACAGCCCCCCAAAACATGCGCTGTCGTGGGAATATTCACCGTCACCTGTGTCACCGCGCACTGTGAAAGACCACCCACCTTATTTGCAAACCATTCTGTGAACTCATTGGCTGCGGGAATTTCCGAAGGCACCGGATCGCTTCCCTTCTCCCGATCAGACACAAGTCCGCCTGTAAAAAAATTGAAGACACTCCGGCGGAATCGAACTCGAATGCGATTGTCCAAATCCTGCATCACAAGAAAAATCACGCTTGTCTCGGCCCATCGAGAATTGAAAGTCAATTTCAAGAACTCAACCGGCCGTGTCAGAATTCTCCAGAAAAACTTCAGAGTCCTTCGAAACTCGTTCGGGTCGCTCACCAAAGGAGTGGCAAGAAGGCGCATAAAATTGGAACCGACCGGATACCTGACTGGCTCAATGGCCGTGCGCTCATCTGCTTTAAATATAGAGGATATGGCAATGCCATGTGAATACGTGGGTTCACGCTTTGAATGGAGTTCTGTTGAACCCGTGAAAACCTCGCTATTGGTGCGCACTCCATTGCCGAGGAGCGGAGACAACCGAGTCAGTGTCCCGTGCTTGTCGCGGCATTCGAGAAGGAGCCGCAAGGTTCCAAGCACACCGGCTGCAAGCACAACTTTGCGCGCCTTGAGTGTTCTCCTCGTCGATTTCAAAATTGAATCTACGGATTTTACATCAACACACCAACCGGCCGAGCCGTTTTCGTCCAACGGCCTCATGGAGGTCACCTGAGTCAACGGCTGAATACGCGCTCCACGCTTTTCCGCGAGAAAAAGATAATTTTTATCCAAAGTGTTTTTTGCATCGAAGCGACAACCCACCATGCATCCGCCGCAAAAATTACATCCGGAACGATCCGGCCCCTCACCACCAAAGTACGGGTCGGGAACTCTTTTCCCTGGCTCACCAAAAAACACAGCCACTTCTGTCGGAGAAAAGCTGGAATGAATGCCCTGAATTTTTGTGTATTCTTCAATCGCACCATCAATGAAAGTCAATTTAGGATTGACTGCGGCTCCGAGCATCTTTTTGGCTTGAACATAAAAAGGCGCAAGCACTTCACGCGCAGAACCCAAGGGCCGCCATGCGGGGTTTTCAAATGCTTTATCCGATGGCACCATCAGAGTGTTTGCATAGACAAGACTGCCGCCCCCGACGCCGGCACCACTCAAAATCAAAACATCCTTAAAGAAGGTGAGCCGCTGGATGCCAAAACATTTGAAAAGTGGCGCCCACAAATAGCGTCGCAGGTCCCAATTCGATTTCGCATAATCCTGCGGACGGAAGCGTTTCCCCTGCTCAATCACGCAGACAGAGTAACCCTTTTCACTCAAACGGAGTGCAGCAACACTGCCTCCAAACCCCGACCCGACAATGATGAAATCGTAATCAAAATCAGACGCGGTTGATTCCATAGTTCACGACCCTCGACCCTGTGTTCTGAGCAAGGATACTACTTGAACTCACTACTTTCCTCTGGTGGAGGAGCTGTCTTCTTTTTTGTCTTGCCGTCTTCGGATGCGCCGGTCGTGGACTTGCCTGCACCAGCCTTACCCGTCTTCTTTGACGAGCGTGTCTTCTGGCTTTTGGGAGACGCCGGTGGCCGCTGGCTGAGTGGTGCGGGCACGTAGAACGCAAATCCCCCGCCAAAAGAAATACCACTGATTTTGTTCTTTGCATTGGCAACGTAGCTGGCCGGAATGGTTTCTCCCGAAGTCGCTGAGAAATTGAGTGTGCCGGATTCGTTTTTAAAAGAACCCATGGCGTAGTCTGCAAAAACAGAAAATCCCATATTTGGGTTCATAAAAAATTCTGACAATCCCCCGAAGCGGATCCGAGACAGCCCCGAGATTTTTGCGTTCAGTGAGCTTTTTGTGTCTTCCACAGTGAGTTTCATCTTCTGAGACAAACCAAGATCATAATTCACATAACCGGAGAGACGAACTTTTTGAGAGGCATAATCGAAGGACATCCCGACCGGGAGATAAGCAAACGCAATCTCATCACTGAACTGTCCTACGGTTTTGGCAGAGGTGCTTCTGTATCCCACGAGCAAGGAAAGCGAACTGCTGCCAAACTCGATGGGAGAGAGTGCCAAATCGGCTCCATAGAACGGCATAAATCGCTTCACATCTTTGACATCAGTTTTGGTGATGAAAGTCATATCGTCGAGACGCTGCAACTGCACAGCTGTCAATGACGCCATTTCAACCCCGCCATGAAGGCGGAGTCCCAATGAAAATCCAAATGCCTGATGGGATCCCAACAACAGCATTAAATGAAACAGGATGCCGAGATATTTCGAAAACGAAAGATTCATTCTCCCCTCACGATACCAAATCTTGGGAGGTATCGGAGGGAATTCTCAGAACTTTCGCAGTTTCTTAATGCAGTAGATCAAGGCTTGACGGTGGCGTTCGCGTGTGCAGACAAGTACACAAAATCTTTACCTTTTAATCCGCACGAATCCGCGGCTCCTCCTGATATTGTCACGGAAACAACGTCTGAGGCCACATACTGCTCGACACCCATGCTGCTGAACTGAGTGACCTTCAGGGGCTCTCCCTTGACCTCAATTTCACTATCCGCAGGAAGAAAACAATTCTTCACAACAACGCTGTCTGCGATAGCGACAAAAGTGTCGGCGGTGATCTTCACAACATAGTTCTTGACTGTCGCGTCGGGGCTGTCTTGACCGCTTTGAGGTTGCTGGCCACCCCCAAGGGATCCGTCTTTGATCTTTCCAGTGAGCTGGTCGATGGCGGTTGTGAGGATTTTAATTCCTTCAGCCTGAGCGTTGGCTGCACTTTGTCCTCCAGAGTCCTGCTGAGGTGGTTCAGACTTCGGTGGCTCTTGCTTGGGTGGTTCAGACTTCGGTGGCTCTTCCTTGGGTGGTTCAGACTTCGGCGGCTCTTCCTTGGGCGGTTCAGTCGTCGGTGGCTCTTCCTTGGGTGGAGCTGGTAACGAAGGGCCTGCCGCTGCACTCGTTTGCAGACATGAGCCGGCAAAAACGGGTTTGTCCGCAGGGCACATTTTAGACAATTCCGCGGCTGAACGACGTGCCGGCTCGGGTGTGCACGCAGCGAACAGACAACTGCTGGAGGTCAACAAAAAAACGATCTTTTTCATTGAAATCACCCTTGGAAAAAAGAGAGTCACACGCACGCCCTTGAGAGTTTTGGCACCGAAACTCATCTGCAGGCCTCGGCATCACCGCTCAACTGAACATGCGGCGCATAGAAGTAGCCTGATGACAAATCACATCCGCTGATTCCCACACCCGTCACCTTCAATTCGGTTGCGGAGAACTGACACACACTGCTCACCAAAAGCTTGGACAGAGCAGGGCAATAGTCAGTCCCTAAAGAACCACCATTTCGGCTCACGTCCATTCCAGAGCGCGCTTTCAAATAAGTGGATTGCTTGAAGCTGATTTCAATTTCTCCGGTTGTTGATGCAGGAGCATTCTGATTTGCGGCAGCCTGCTGGGATGCCGACGGCTTCGCAGCAGAAGGCGAAGGAGCCGCTGCAGAAGCGCCGGTCAGGCAAATTTTATTCTGCTCAACTTCTGCCTTTGTGTAGGAGGTTGTTTTTGTTGCTGTCGCAGAGGCACAGGTCACCAAAAAAGAACCCGCCTTTGCGCTGTCTGGCTGGAGGTCCTTGACCACCAAAAAACCTTCTGGCTTGAGGCTCGTTCCGAGACTGGCAGTCGTGGACTCGCTTTCGCCTTGACACGCCGTCACGAACACCAACGCCATCAGAGACGTGACTTCACGTACGCTCATTGCCTCGCCCTCGCT
>JBEGJP010000029.1:0-23612 GCA_041184525.1 Pseudomonadota bacterium
CTCGTAGTAATGTAAGTCGAGTTACTTTATTTGATTTCTATTTATTTCAGTTTTGATAACTTACATTATGTTGCAAACACGTTGAAATAAGATAATGGCTTAAAAAAAGGAAAATCCGAACTCCAGAAAAAAACATAGGAAGAATTCGGAGACGCAGCCACGCCCGAGAAAATCGCCCAACAAATGCACCAAGAAACAACAAAACAAACTTAAGGGACGAACGACCTCTGAAAAACAAAGGAAAAAAACATTCAAAATCAGGGGATGTTTTCCTTTGAGCCGAGCACGGTTCTACGTCCCTTAAATTTCTCCGATTCCGTCACGCCAATGAAGGGCTCTGATCCGGCCAAACTTTTGCGGCTTGGGATCACGGGACAGAACAAAAAAATCTGACTCCGGAAAATCAGGTAAAAAGAGTTGCAGTGAACGGACGTCATCTTCAGTCACAAGACTTGTTGATTTTATTTCGATGAGAGCCGGTGGCTTGCCTGGGCGCTCAACAATCAGATCGACTTCGACGCCGGATTTGGTCTGCAGATAGGACAGCCTGTAATCGAGCTGCTCGTATTGATTGCGTGCATTCAATTCACAAACAATACACTGCTCGAACAAATCACCAAAATAGCTGGTCTGTTCCGAAGGCATCACTCGCAGCATTTGAGCAAGAGCGCGCGTGACGCCCACGTCAAAGAAGTAGAATTTTGGCGACTGCCGAAGTTGCTTGCGGACAGACGAATGATGTGCGTCGAGGTGAAAGCCTACCAGTGTATCTTCAAGAACCTGATACCAAGACTGAACTGTCTTGGTATCAACGCCAACGTCCCGAGCTATTTTGCTATGGTTCACAATTTTCCCAAACTGTCTGGCTGCGACCTCTAGAAATCGACGGAATGGATCAAGTTGGCGGATCAGTTGCTCTCCCCAGATTTCCTCCTTCAGATAAATATTTGCATATGACCTCAGAACATCTTCTCGTTCCTCGCTTTCACTCAAATTCCAAATTTTTGGGAGTGTTCCCCATTGAAGAGCCGCAGCTTCGTCAAAAGAGGCTCCCAGCTCCACGGATGTGAGTGGGTACAGTGTCCGAAGCGCTGCTCTTCCTGCAAGAAGATTCGCTCCACCTGCTTTCAGTTTTCTTGCGCTCGATCCGGTCAAAACAAAACGCTGCGGCACCTTGTGTGTTTCGATGAGGTTGTGAACAACGTCGAGCAGTTTGGGCAACTTTTGAACTTCATCAATGACAACATTCTGAACCGTAGGAGGAAGCATTAAGACTTCACGTTGGAGCTCCATAGGGTTTCGTGCCAACCGCGCCTCAATTCCGAGATCGAGAAGGTTGAACCAGAGAGACGAGCCGCTCTCCAAGGCCGACCGCAGAAGGGTACTCTTTCCGGTGCCACGTGCTCCAAGCAGAAAAAAACTACTTCTTTTCGGGAGGTTAACAAGTCTTGGGAACATACTCCAAATCTATCCTCTAAAAATGGAGTATACTCCAGAAAGACAACTCTTGCAATCATCTTTGTACTTTGGCCGAACGTTTAGGCCTGCAACGAGAGCTTACGCACCCCACTCCGCTGCTTGACGCTCAACGCAGCGTCGCTTCAAGCATAGAATTTTAACGAGACCAACTTGAGGGCACCCTTGCCCTTGAGCTCCACCTCGCCCAACGGGTAACTGCGCACATTCTTCGGAAGCTGCTGCACCTTGTCGGCCAGCATGGTGACTGTCATGGGCAGGCCAGCGGATTCAAGACGAGCAGCGGTGTTCACCGTGTCGCCCCACAAATCAAAAAGATACTGACGCGTGCCGGCAATACCGCCAATGACGTCGCCCACATTGATACCCACGCGCACTTGCCAGCCGGCGCTGTGCACCCGCGAAGCCTCGATCATGGCGAAAGCCGCCTGCAGGGCTCTCTGCAAGGGACTCTCCTGAGATTCCACCAGTCCGGCCGCAGCCATATAGGAATCGCCAATCGTCTTGATCTTTTGAATGCCGTACATCTCAGAAATGGCATCAAACTCAGAAAATAACGAATGGAGATTTTTGAGAACATCTTCCGGCTCATGAACTTCACAATAAGAAGTAAAATTCACGATATCGCAAAAAAGGACTGCGACGTCGGAAAAGCGGCGCGGCTTGACTGTTCCCGTTTCCTTCAATTCAGCGAGGGTCGCCGGAGGAAGGACCATCGACAGAAGTTCGTCCACGCGCGCCTTCTCCAAGCGAAGGTCAAGAGCCATTCGTTTCTCTCGGTCCTGACTTTTCTTGCGCGTCAGGCTGGTCTTGAGCCGGGCTTTGAGAATCGAATTTTCAAAGGGCTTGGGAAGGAAATCCACGGCACCGATGTTGATACATTCTGACAACACTTCCTTGTTGTCGGAAGCCGTGATCACCAAGGTCGGGATTTCAGTGATCCGGCCCTGCTTGGCCAGAGCACGCAGGAAATCGATGCCCGACATTTCCGGCATATCCAAGTCGACAAAAATAACATCGAAGTTTTTTTCTTTCACAAGCTCAAGGGCGCGCAGCGGCGATTCCGTGGCCACCACCTTCACGTCGAGCTTTTCCATCCGATGTTTCAACAAAAAGAGATTGTCGGCCTGATCGTCGATGATCAAAACCAATCCCTTGCAATCGACACATTCTCCCGATTCCTTGGACTCTTCTGACTCTTCTTTCTGATGAATGATGAAATGCGCTTCAACAAAAGGATTCAAACACTGCTGGGTGAGACGTTTGAAAGCCAGTTCGAGATGAGTGAAGGACACCTGACAGCTTTCGGGCTGATTGAGTTGTTTTTTCTTCTTGATGAGCCCTTGGATAGCGCCAAGGAGTGTCTTTTTCAGCCACGCCGAAATCTCAACCCGGAAAAGTTCTTCTGTCTCAATATTTGCGCTTTCAATCGCATACTCTGCCTCACGGAGGAGAACGCGGATGTCTTTGAGCATGAGTTCGAGAGTCTGGGCGACAGATTCACTCCCTTCACACTCTGAAACCTCCTCCAGACACATCTCGCAATAACCAATAAGAACATTGAATGAGGTTCGCAGGTCGTGCCGGAACACAGAGCGGGCTTTTTCAGCTTGTCGACGTTTTTCTGCTGGCACCTTCACTCACCCATCTTCAACAAGTGTTTCATTTTTTCGAGCAAACGCTCAAGTTCAATCGGCTTGGTGTCGAAATCATCGCAACCGGCGGCCCTTGCCGCTGCCTCATCAGATTGAAAGGCATGCGCCGTGAGGGCGATCACAGGCAGACTCTTGTATCTTTCCTGAGCACGCAACTGCCGTGTGGTTTCAATTCCGTCGATCCCCGGGAGTGATATATCCATCAAAACCAAGTCCGGATTTTCCTTCTCCAGAATGCCGAGGACACTTTCACCATCTTCTGAACACACCACTTCAAAACCGCGCCGTGCGAGCCGACGGCTCAACATGTCGCGGTTCATCGGATTGTCTTCGACAAGCAGGATTTTTTTCATGACTGGTGCTCTCTCCAGCTCGACAAAAGACTAAGAATGGATGTCTCCACATGTTCCTGCGCATGATCGTGTTCGCTCATGACGACCTTCATCCTCCTGCGCAGCAACTCATTGTCTGGTAATTTGCTATTCTGATCAGCACAATAAATCACGGGCGTGCTCTGGTTCAGAGTGCAATCACCCAATGCGGCGAAACACTGGTTGATATCCAAATTCTTGTTGAGGCCGTCGATGATGATGAGATCGAATTTTTGCTGTCCGATTTGATTCAGAAAGTCACGGGTTTCCAGCGCAATCTGCGTTCGCCACGCTTCGGCAGCAAGGAGTGATTTGAGCTTTTCGCGCGCGGTTGGCTCCATTTCAGTCAACAGGACTCCCGGGCTTTCGCTGTGCACCTCGATCGCATCGAGAACATCGGCCAGCCGGTTCCAGTCCACAGGCTTGGTGAAGTAGTCGAGTGCTCCCAATGACAAACCCATCGAACGTTCGTCGGTCATGGTCGTGAAAATCACCGGAATGTCTTTGGTGGCAGGCTCACTCTTCAATCGGGAGAGGGTTGTCCAACCATCCATGCCCGGCATAAACACATCGAGCAGTATGGCCATGGGACGGATGTGTTTCGCCTCTTCAATCGCTTGATGGCCACTTTTTAAACTCACACATTCAAATCCGTGACGACCGAGAAAGCGTCGCATGAGTTCAATGGATTGAGGATCATCGTCCACAACCAAGACCCTTCGTTCCATGTTTTTATCCTGATGGAGCTGATTCTTTTTGAGGGGAACATTGCTCAGAATGCGCGGAGCCCTCGTCAGGTTCTCAAGAGGGAAGACAATTCTGAACTCACTCCCCACGCCCTCCTCGCTCGACACTTCAATTGCCGCTCCCATCAATTCGGCGAATTTTTTGCTTAAGGCCAAACCAAGCCCCGTCCCACCAAACTTCTTCTGAGTTTCAGACTCTGCCTGAACAAAGGGCTGAAACAGTTTCTCTAATTTGTCAGGACTCATGCCAATGCCTGTGTCTCTGATGCTGATCATCACTTGATTCTGTCCACGCTCGGAAATACTGAGCGTGACTTTTCCATTGTGAGTGAACTTCAATGCGTTGCCGGCCAGATTGATGAGGATCTGTTTGAGTTTGGCGCGATCTGCCTGAAGAGACTCAAACTCAGCCGCAACTTCGGAAATGAGAGTGTTCTTATTTTTCAGAGCCTGCGACTGGAGAATAGTGACCACTTCGTTCATCAACGGCTGGAGCGCCACCCGCTCCATATTGACGTCCATGTGACCGGATTCAATTTTGGCCAAATCAAGCACATTGTTGATCAAACTCAGCAAATGGCTGCCTGAGGTTCTAATTTTTTCGAGCTCGACAGCAATTTGCTCGTGATCGAGTTCAACCAGCTCCTCGAGCAGCAATTCGCTGTAGCCGATGATGGCATTGAGCGGTGTCCGCATCTCATGGCTCATGTTGGCAAGAAAAACGCTTTTCGCCTTGTTTGCAGTTTCAGCGAAACGGCGGGCCATTTGCAGATCGCGGTTCTTTTCATTGAGTTCCGAGGAGCTCAACTCCAAAGTCCTTTCGAGAAGCTCGCGATCGTTGTCGGAGGCCTCATAGGCCTGATCAATCGCCTTGCAAAAGGACGAAAAGGCAGGCTCGGTCATCCGAGCCTCCCATTCAGCGTTGAAGTTCTTTCGCAACTGTCGTTCGAGCAACTTATGCATGCGAGCGCTCCAAAAGTTATGCGCATTCCCGCAACATGGTGACTGTCATAGTTTGGTTATGGAGATCACACTTTTCATGTTTCCCTTGTGGGCTCAATTCGCCATAGGAATAGAAACCTGTGAGAGCGCAGATTTTGGAATGAGCGGCCTGCTGGACAACCTCAATTTCTTCCTCTGTGCGCTGGCCCATGACAAGGCGGCGTCCGACACAACTCACAAGGAGAGCGAATTCGGCAGGGCCCGAAAGTGTGCATTTTTCTGCTGCGCCCTGAGCACCGGAAACGAGGCTGTCGATGTTGGACTTCATGAGCTGCACTTCGGCTCCCTGCGGCATGTCGCCCGCAAAGGTCATGGCTCCTGTTTTCTCATCGATACTCAAGATTGTGCGCACCACGGTGTGATCCGCCGCGCCCATCTCGACCGACAGAGGGAAGAGAAGAGCGCTCGCAGGAAGTTCAGCGGCGTGCTTGCCCAGATATTGTTTATAGACATCCAAAGCGGGTTTGCCATCCAGTTCCCAAAGCACGTTGGCACTTGCTTTTGTGATGATCCGCTTGGGGCCAAAGGCATCCCAGCCGCCCAAAGAAGCCGCCGCCGACTCCAGCTTCTGGCCGTACAAGCCCACCAACAAAACAAAACCCTCCTGCGGCTTTTCGTTCCAGCCCACCAGAGTTTTCTTGAAGCGGCTGCCATCGCCCGCCAGACCACCACTGATGATGGTCTCCTTGGGGAGAATCCGACTCAGTCCTTCGGCCAAGGCAGTTCCATTCACCCGTAAACCGTCGGAAAAGACGAAAACATGCTTCAGATCGGGAGCAAGAATTTTGCGCGCCAGATCCTCGCCGACTTTTTCACTCTCGGCTGCGTTCGCAATGCTTGTTTCCACGAGTTGATAGCGTGAATCGGCAAATTCCAACGCCGTCAGGCAGAGGCCTTCATCGTGGATCTGCTGTCCTGCAAAGTGTCCGGACGTTGAGCAGAAAACGATGTCGTCCGACTGTGAAAACGGAAGAAACTGCTCAACCAAAGGGCCGTTGAGAGAATCGCTCGAACCAAATGCAAAAACCAGTTTTCTTTTGCTTTGACCCAAATGAGTTTTGCAAAACTCGGACAACGCATCAGAATTGAAAACTGTCGCTTGCGATACTTTCATCTCACACCCCTTTTTGAAAGAACTTCAGAACACCGAAAGCAACGTTGAATGTCGGCTCGGAGGGGGAAAATTCAATGCACTCGGATGTCGTCAGATTGACTGAGGCCAGTTCTACGCAGCTGGAACTGCACGAGGGGTGCATTCCCTACCACAATACACTGGAAAAATTCTCCTTTACGGGTGCCATTATGAGAAGCTCAAGAACGCAAGCATGGAGCCCCACGGAGGATCGTGTATTCTCATCAGATGAAACAGAGGAGGCATCCGCGATGACATCCGCACGTCCTGTTTTTTTTGCTCTCGCTCTGTCGCTTTTCGGAGGACTCGCGGCTTGCGTCTCCCGAGATTTCAATCTGCTTCCCCACTCCGTCCCCCAAGAGAGCACCCTGCAACACTGGGGCGTGCACTTTGAGGGCAACGCTGCAGACTCAATCAACTTGGAACAACTCGAAAAAAACATGAACAAAGGCGTGAAGTCTTTCGAAACTGAAATAGCACCTCTGAAAGATCACATTTGGGTGGCTATTGGCGGACCGTCCTGTTTGAGGACTGGCTATCAATTTGATTACAGAAAGATTGTCTTTTGCAACAACACCAATACCGTAGAGCGCGGCACACGCTCGTTGGATGTCATCAATCACGAACTTTTCCATGCGCTGCTCTGCCAGAGCAAGCCGCAATGGTGCCAAAGCTCTGTCCTCAGCAACAGCGAGAGCATCGCTGTTCACGAGGCGCTCGCAGACGTGTTTGCTTACCTCATGTCGCCCGATGACTCCTTCGGCGAGAACTTTTATGCCGATCGCCCCTTCGTCCGCCCCTACAAAACCAAGCTGTGCCAGAGCCTGAGCGAAGGCGAACATGAGCGCGGGAATGCACTCGCCTCTGCCCTGATCGAGTCAGGGGCCACGCTCACCACACTGTCAGAGTTGATCAAAACAGACACCTTCGGCATGGAGCCTATCGCAACAAAACTGAACCTCACGGATCCGTGCCTGAAGAACAACGGACCCCACATTGCTTTCCTTCCGGAAGGCAAAAGCCCTTCCGAATTGAATCGCTACCGCGTGAACCGCGGTGAGCCCATCAAATTTCGCATTGACATGAATGATGCACTGAAAGCCCGCTACCCGCAGCTGACGTTGCGCCTCGAAACCACGCCCAAATATTTCGCCATGAAGGAAGAGCGCAATGCTTCCAACGAACAGTTCCTTGTCTTCACCCCCAAGGCAACCCAAGGGGTTGAGAAAATCACAGCCTATTTCCTCGCCGAAGGAATCGTGGCATCACGCACACTGTTTCTTGCGATCGGCAACTCCGAGCTTTGAAAAAGAAGGAACTGAACGGTGGACAGTGCATTTTTGAATTCCGTATCTCTCGTCACCCTGTCAGAAATGGGCGACAAAACTCAGCTTCTGGCCCTCGCCTTGATCGCCCGTTACAGCGCCCCTTTCCAAATCATGGCGGGGATTTTCGTTGCCACTGTTGCCAATCACCTTTTGGCCGCTGCGCTGGGCTCGACGGCCGCACAATTTTTTTCCGAGAATGCGCTGCGCTGGACTCTGGCGGCGTTGTATTTGGCTTTCGCTGCGTGGGTGCTTGTCCCTGACAAAGATTCTGATGAAGAATCGGGTTATAAGAAGAATGCCTTCCTGACGACGACGGTTCTTTTTTTCTTCGCAGAAATGGGTGACAAAACCCAACTGGCCACGGTGAGCCTCGGAGCAGCCCACCAGCAACACCTGTTCCAAGTGACTGCCGGAACAACGCTCGGGATGATGATTGCCGATGGTTTGGCTGTTGCACTGGGCCCCAGCCTGCTCAAGCGCATCCCCATGCAGGTTTTCCGTGTCTTGGCTGCGTTGCTCTTCCTCTTTTTTGCCGTGAGACTCGCTCTGGGTTAAAATCGTGAACATGGAGAACCGCTCTTCACATCTGACGTCCCACGCCGCACTGGCCCGCGTGAGCCTCGACTCCACGCTGTGGGCCGGTCAGCCGCTCACATCCGCCTTTCCTGACGCGCTGCTCCATTTTCTCCTTTTTCAGACCTCGGTTCACACACGTTCCGCTTATGCCCGAGACATCATCGAATTCCTGCGTTTCAGCGAAGAAAAACAGTTTCAGGTGAAAACGCTTTCAGATGTGTCGGAGAAAATCGTTCTGCATTGGAAAGATCACCTGCTCGAAAAACACGCCCGCTTCGACAACAGCAAACGGCGTGTGGCATCGGCCTCAGTTGCAAGAAAACTTTGTGCCTTGTCGTCGCTCATGGATTTTGCACTCAAACGCAAACTGATTGCCGAAAACCCTCTGGCACACATCATGCGGCCCCGCGTCCGCCGCCAGAGTCATGCGACAGTCCTCAATGAACAAGAACTGCAGGAAATGCTGGCGGCATCACGAGCTTGGCTTTCGCATGTTGAAATTGCCTCATTTCCCAATGAACGCAAGCGCAAGACGGCGCTTCTGAAAGCAGAGATGGAGTGGTGCATTCTCGTCCTGCTCTTCAGCGTCGGGCTACGGGTGAGTGAACTCTGCCAGCTGAAGCTGTCTGACATTTCCCGTGAGGACGACCTCCTGAGGCTTCATCTTCTGGCCAAAGGCGGCAGGAACCACAGTCCGCTGATCCACCCCGAGACGGCTCAAACACTCATCCGTTATATCGAGCGGGTGCACTCAGGAAGTTCCGGCGAAGCACCCTTGTTTCCTGCCGGCCGACCGTCCGCCTTCATTCACCGTTCCACTGTTTTCAGGATGGTGCGCGATGCAGCCAAACGCGCCGGCATCACCCGTTCTTTTTCGCCTCACGGGTGCCGTGCCACATTGGCCACTCAATTGCACTTGAACAACGTGCCTGTCGTTGAAATCCAGAGCCTGTTGAATCACGCGCAAGTGACAACAACACAACTTTATTTACACCGTGTGGATGAATCAAAAGAAGCCGCTGCATTGCGGCTTCCTTGGGCTCACATCAACAAACTGAAACCCAGCAACCGGAGCTGAATTCTGGTTTTGCTGCGCTCTCCACCTGCCGATGCATTGGCTTCTGCTGCAGAGGCACTTTTCTCATAGGACAGACGCATCGAGGAGTTCACCGACACGTGGGGAAAGATCATATAACGCACACCCGCAACCAGATTGGTCATCAGGTTCTCGTTGCTCGAAGTGGATGTGGAGAGCAGATTTCCTCGGCTGGATGATGACTCACTCAGCACCAACAGTCCGCCAAACGGGACAAGTCGGTCGACGTTGATACTTGCGCTGGTGACTTCACCTTCGAGCGGCAAATTGAAAAGCAGGCCCATGCCCCATGTGAGGCGGCTGCTGGATTCATTCAGCTCGCCGATGTTGTTTTTGTTCTTATGATACCCCAGTTCGACAACCGGCTGTACGAGTTCTCCGATGAAATAGCCATAGAGAATGTTGAAATCGAATGTCGTTGCATTCTCGCTCAGAGCACTTTCATTGGGTTTGCTCTTCGTCGATGCGCGGGTGTAATCGAGACCGCTTTCAAATCGCCACTCGTGACGGTAACCTCGGTCAAAAAAGCCCGTACCGTCAGATTCTCTTTTTTGTTTTTGCTTTTCAGTAACTGCGATTGCCGGTGTGCTTGATGACGCAGCCGACGACGGAGAAGCTTTTGTGTTTGAGGTACCCTCAGCCTGTGAGTTGAGATTGAATTGGGAGGAGCGCGAATCAACTGTGCTCGTTTCTTTTTTTGCTTCTTCAGCTTTTTTTCGCGATTCCTCAGCCTTCTTCTTTGCCTCGTCAGGCCGCGGTGCTGCAGCTTCCGGCTTCTTTTCTGCTTCTAATCCGTCAAACCGTGGAGCAGCATGAACAACACATGGTCTAAAAAGCGATGGAGCCAATGCGGCAAACACGAGGCCGGTTGAAACCACATTGGAAAACAGATCCCTTTCGCTCCGCATCACATCCCTCACTTTTTGCCTGTCATCAAGGAACCTTCGACGTTCCCATCATACACATGCATTGGAAGCTAAAGCGGGCGATATTTGCCGCCCGATGTGCTGACAATCGACTGGGCAAATCAATCACGGCTTGAACCATCACCTCCTGATAGCCTCAGGTTGTGAAAAATGAAGGCAACATTTCAATTTTGGCCCTTCCCCAAATGCCCAGATGGCAGCTCTTGATCCGTCTGGCGTTTACAGGTGTTGCCTTCTCTTGCCATGACGCAAATGCAGACCTTTTTCACTACAACAATCTACTTATCGGCCCGCGTGCCGCAGGATTGGCAGGCGCCTACACAGCATTGTCCGAAGACACTTCCGGGCTTTTTTACAACCCCGGCGGGATGTCATTGCAAAATACATCTGAACTGAGCGCTTCGGTCAACACGTTCTATATGAAGAAAAACAGGTTTGAGCGCGTTTTCGGAGAGAAGGCATTTGAAGAAAGTGCGCGCGGGAACCTTTCATCCTTTTTTGGATTTTCCAAGAAAGTCACCCCGCCACTGCTTGGAACTCTTCATCTTGGAATTGCCTTCGTCAATCCGGATGCTGCACTCAGCGATGAAAACACGCTGATTGAAAATGAGCCGGCACCCGGTGTGATTCGCTATCACCGCACAGCCAACATCCGCTCGGGCACCTCACAATTTCTTTTTGGCGTTTCAAAACGCTTGGGCAAAGAGACAGGCTTGGGATGCACGGGATCTTATTTGGATGTCGATGAACTGGAGCAGATTTATCAGGATGTCGTGCAAGGGCCCTACATTTACACGGACCGTCCGGACACAAAGATTTACACGACACTTGGACAGAATGTCCGCATGCACCTTGTGGCGCGTGGAGGAGCCGTGCGCTGCGGCATCAGAACGGCTTTGGGCAGCAGCTTCAAGCTGGGGCTCTCCTACCAAAAAGCAGAAATTGTCTTGCAGCGCTTCGAATATGATTCGGAAATCAACAAAGTTTTTCATGACCCCAACGGACAAATCATCACCGTCGAAAACGCCGCCAATGAAAGCCTGAAAGGGAAACTGTTGCGCAATGTCACACGCACGACGCAAGATGATTTCATCACGCGCTGGCCCGATGAATTCCGACTCGGGGTTGCCTTTCAACCCCACAGCAGCTTGCTGCTCTCTGCCGATCTCGTCAGGCACGGAGACGGCGAAGGTTCTATTTCAGCCGTCAAAAGGAGTGAAATCTTCAATGCGGCCGTCGGACTGGAATGGACTCTCGCACAAACTCTTTTTTGGCGAACAGGATTCTTCACAAACTCCGACGCAACAGCGTCGCGTGATTTATCCTCGCCCTACCAAAGAAAAGAATACATCGATTACAAAGGTGTCTCGCTTTCAACAGGCTTGAAGCTACGCACCGGAGAGTATGCGCTGCATTACACAGAACAGCGCGGAACGGGAAAGGCTGAGAAAATCGTTGGAAACACCGACGCCAGCAGTGGTAGACTGCAAGTGCTCTCAATTTCAGCGAGTCAATCATTCCAATGACGCATGACTTGCAATTTCCGGACGAAATCTGAACAATCCGAAAGAATCCATCGACTCATGTCTCCGAACGGGAGAAGTGCATTGAAAAAAAGCATCCTTTGGGCGTGCTTGTGTGCAGCCCTTTCACCCCATGTTGCAGTTTTCGCGCAACCGAGTTCCAGCGTGAATACGGCACAACTGGAGAATTCGCCGAGTTCCGATTTCACGGGTGAGGACTTCTCAAATTTCTTTTCAACAGAAAAAAACTACAACGCTGTCTATTGGAACGTCATGTCTTGGTTCGGCACCACAAAAAACGGTTGTGTGGCTTTCGCATCTACAGCCCTTCGTTTCATGGGCATGAACATCCCCCTCGATGCCACCTATAAGGGCGAGCGGGTCTCAATGCTCACCCGACCCTTCTCGGCCTTTTTGGAGGCCAAAATGGGTTGGATACGCATCAGCGACCCAAAGGCACTTCAACCCGGCGATCTCGTCTTCACGGTAGACGAGCCCAAAGCACCGGGGTATCCTGCTCATGTGTTCATGCACAGTGGCTACGCCGATGCTGCCCGAACGCTCTCTTTGGCGGTGGACAATCAGGATTTCACTCACGAGAGAGCCTTGGGCGGAGATTTGAAAAAAGACTATTCAGCCTTCGCATACGCTCTGCGTGTGCCTGCAGAGTAAGGGGAGCATTCGAACGCGTTTGCGACCTACGGGAGTCATAAAATGCTCGATTCGGCAGAACCGACCCTCAAGAAAGAATCATCAGACGAAGGTTATCTGATGGATGTTGCGGAAGTGGCAGCACTCCTCGGGGTCACACGCACACGGGTCTCGCAGCTCACGTCCAACGGACAACTTTCGTTCGAACGACGCCGGATAGGGATGCGAAACAAGCTCTTTTACAAGCGCTCCGAGGTGCTTGCCTACCAACAGACATTCTACGGCCGGCATCTTGCAGGTGGCACCACACCCGCTCTGACTGCCTCCGGTATTCGCACTGATGCAATTGAAAATTCGAATTCTGTCCTACCGGTGTCTGAAGAGCGTCTTGGCGGGGCATCGGCCGGTGTTCCGCGGCACTTCCGACACATGCCGGAACACCTCCTGCTAGAAACGCAAAAACTGCTGGAACAGGAATCTCTCGTTGAGCTGCGCCTGATGAAATTGGGTGAGCAGGTGCAATCGCTGGCCTCCTTGGTGAAAGATGTCGTTCCTAAGGACAAGCCGTCGGCACGCGCACTGGCTATGGATGCAGAGAAAATAGCGAAACTCGATAAAATCACTGAGCGACTTGAGCATCTCGACGAGAAAATGAATCTGCAAAAATTCCAGTTTGAAACTCTTTCTTCGGTCGTAGCAGGATTGCAAAAACACCTCCACCGACTGAGCCTGCAGAAAGAGCGGCATGACAGGGTGCACAAAGCCGCTGCGGGAACATCAGCGCAAGACAACCCGAGTTCAGAGCAGCGAGCCCAGAGTTCATCGGCTGAATCTGACTTGCATCGAAAAGCTCGCCGACATAAAATCAGCAAAACGACTTTCAAAAAACACATCGCAAAACGATGATTGAAATGAGTATTCAAATAAAAAACAAAATCACCCCTCTGCTTCCCTTGGCGTGTGTTGTGCTGAGTGCTTGCAAACCGGTGTCGACGAGTCGAACACTGGAAAGCTCCATTGCACTCGATTCCACTGCTGCGATCGCGGCTCTTGTCGACTCAGGACTCGAGCAACTCGAACAACAACAGGACATTGACACAGAGAGTTCTTCGAGCGACGCGTTGGGACTGACCTCCGACAGGTCATGGCGCAGGTCGGGAAATGAGCTCAAATCATTGTTTGGACGTGTCACGGGAGCATGGCACACTCTTCAGAAAAACCCCTGTAAATTATGGGCACCCATCGTCCGCAGCGTCGGCAGGGAAATGAATCAACCCTACTTTTTCACAGGGGTGAGTGCAGAAGCAGGTGCAGGCTTGCACCTCATGAAAGGACGCGACTACGTTTGGGATCTCTACAATCTTCAATTTGGTGTTTTTAATTATACGGCATTGGAATCAGTCTTCGGCGCAGGCACGGTGGGTGCCGGAGTGAATGCCTACGCCGGTCTCGCCTTTGGTCATAAAGACGATGTGGATTCAGCATGGTCGGGCCGATTCGCCAGCGTGGGCGCCTCAGGTTCTCTGCCCGTTCTTTCTGACTATTTTTCCGGTCACCTCACCTTCTTCTCTGCACAAACACCGCAAGGGAGCGTGGATTACAGATTCAAGGGCGGCTCCGTAGGCATCAGCGCGGGCATAGCTGTTCCCACACCGGCACCTGGAGCGCTTCTTGTGGCTTCGGGTCATTGGACACTCGACAAAAAAGAAACACAGAAAATTGCCCAACAACTCACGCGCTGGGGAATCGCAAATTCGATTCAAGGCAGTGCCACCTGCCAAGGAGCGTGCGTGAGAATGGACAATCTCAAAGCAGGTGCAGGGTACACAGGTCGGGCTGTGAATTTGGCGCGTTCCATGGCGGCAATCCTGATGGCCAACAATGTGGCCCTTGCTTCATTTGGACTGGATAAAATCATGCTGCTGGCGATTGCCACAGGTGCCTACCGCGACACTAAAAACAGTGCCTACGCTTGCCGTCTTTGAAAAAGAAAACCGCGCAAGACTGTCGTCCGGGTCCTGTTGAGCAGAATCGCGAGCAGCGCACAAACCAAAGCCCCTCCCAAGCCACCTTCCCATCCGAACAATTCGAATGAAAGGATCACACCCGTCCACGGAGCACGCATCACGCATGCAAAAAGAGATGCAAATCCAGTGGCCGCCGCCTTTGCAGCGGGAACCTTAAAAAGAAAAGAGAGTGGGTACGCGAGCAGCACTCCCATTGAAAACAAAGGCGTCACCTCGCCTCCGCGAAAACCTGCAGCGACGGAAAGTGACGTCACGAACGACTTGCACCACCACTCCCACCCTGACGGTTGCAGCGGGGACTGCGCATGACTCAAAACACCTTCAATAAAATATGTTCCCAGATTGCGGTGCGGAATAAAGGGTGGCAGCGAGAGAACAACCAACAACAAGACAGAAGGAACATAGGCCAGCAGCATGTGACGCTGATGCCAACTGAAGAAAAGAGTTTTCATGCTGCGGGTCATGGCCTCATGCAGACGCGCAGCAAAAAAGGCACCCAAGACAACAATCATGACAAAAGCGAAAAAAGCCGACGAGAATTCAAAATTCGGCACCAAGAACTGAGTGTGGCGCATTCCAAAGAGGCGTGTGGCAAACTGATGCGATAAAAATGCAGAAAAAAACACGGGGACTGCCTCACGGGCAGCATTCATCCACTTGACTTGCCGCGGCTCCGGATTCTGGGTGCGAAAAAACTCAAAAGCGAAAACAGCAGCCGCAAAAGGAGTTCCGAAAATCGCCGCAAAACCGCTGGCGACCCCATATTTGAAAAGTGCTTCTTCGCGACACCAAGGGCCTTGGACGGCAGTCACTGAGGCCAGCGTTTTGGCGACCGACCGACCCAACTGGACAGCCACCCCTTCCCTCCCGACCGACGCTCCCGCGCAGTGGGAAAGCCACGTCAAAGGGACAACCGCATAACCCTGAAGAACGTCCTTATGTCGCGGCTCACCATTCTCACTTCGCGCGAGCCGCTCCAACACACGTTCGGAGAACCGCGTGACAAACAGAACAACGGGAAGAAGAAAAACCAAATACGGAAACGATGCCTGAGCTGCCAGTGCTCCTTCCAGACCGACCGTAAACACACGGGCCAGAAAAGCAGAAACTAAAGCCAAGACTGAAAGAAAAAACAAATGCAGGAGCAAGTTTCAACACCGCATTGGAGTGGACAACGCCGCATTCAGTGAGAAGATTTGAAGGGCGGCAGCACCAACAATCCCACCAGACCAAGGTAACACGACGACACTGCAGAGTCGAAAAAAGTGTTCTGGGTCAGACCATGCAAAAGATTCGCAGCAAAGGCGACACCGAGCGCTTGAAGAATGAATCGTCGTTGGGGTGATAGGCCAGCGAGCACCTTCAGATTGATCCACAAAAGAACACAAACAACGAGATAGGCAAAGAAGCCCAACAATCCGGAGATCCCGAGAACCTCGAGAAATATGTTGTGGGCGTTGAACTTGTCGCGCAGCGCTTCGAACCCCTCGCGCATGTAGTAGTGCGTCCGCAGACCATGTTCGACAGCAAAATAGCCCTGTCCCAAAAAGGGACTGTCCCGCCACATTGCCAGATACACGTGCCAAAAGAAGGGCCTGTCGCCCAAAGGTCCTTCGCCCAGAGTGCCACCACCCAGCCCACGCGAGAAGAGCGACGACACACCCCCAGAAAGTTGGGGAAAAAAGGCAATTCCGGCGGCACTCAAAGAAACTATGACTGCAGCAAGAACGGCAATCGATGCCCGAGGAGAGAGAAGACTGCGTTCCTGCGTCCCATTCCCCCACCCGCGCCGCGATCCGAAGCCACGCACCACGAGGGTTCCGAGCGAAGCCATCCAAATCAAAAGACACACCAGCAGGGCCGTCCGTCCGCCAGTCATGTAGACAAGTGCCGACTGCAGAAACGCCATGAACAACCAAGATTTCCAATTCAAACCCAAACTGCCCGAGGCGACGTTGCGTGAGCGAACAAAGCCGGTCAAAGCAATGCTCAACCACACGAGCGAAGCTCCCGCCACCGAGAGCGGATGGCCATAAAATCCAAACACCCGATAAAACCCATTGGGCATCTGATGTTCTTCGGCAAGCATCTTACTTTTCAATAGAGCGCTGAAACCCGTGACATGCTGGTAGGTCGCATAACAAACAAAGAGAATTGAGGAGAAAAGCAATCCGAGAGCGAAAGAACGCAGCCGTTCATCATCATCACTCCACACGGGCATCGCGGATGGTGCTGCACCAGCTTGAGATGTCGTCACAGGTTTTCTCGTGAACACAAAAACAAACCAGCCGACAGCCAACCCTAGAAAGGAAGAACTCACTGGACTCTTGACCCATGCCTGCAAATCCAAATCACAGTTTTTCACGCGAGGAGGATCGACAAAACAGTATTGCAGAGGATTGGCCGAGATAGCCATCAAGGACTGAACTACAACGGGGATCAGGTAAACAATCGCAAGAAGAGAAGCAGCGCTCAAAATGGCCCTGCGCACCCCGCGCGGCAACACTGCCGCGGACGTGAATGCCCAAAGAACGAGGCACAAATAAAGCCCCGCAGCTTGCATCGCGACGCCCGACATCATGAAAAAAGGAAGAAGAAAAAATGGAAGGGAGTGATTTCGGAGAGTCAACCTCACCTTCGCTCCTTCAGCAACGTGTTGCTAAGAATTGAGGGGTGCCCAACTGGCGGATCAGTTCGAGACCCTGATCGTAGGATTGGAGCCTTTCGTCCTCAGACAGGGCCAATTTTTCCAGCAACACACGGGTTGAGACGTCAACACGTGCAATTTCATACAGCCGCTGGCAAAGCTGCACACTTTCCGAAGCAAGACCGCGCTCGCTCGAAAGGATATCTTCGACCGTCTGACCGATACGCAAACGCCCGACGTTCTGCAGGTCCACATGCGCGTCCATGACGAGAAGGCGGCAGACAAGCGCGTCTTGAAATTCAGAGAGAGTGGCGGCCTGTTGGGTGAGCGCATCATGCAATCTCGCGTAACCCCAAACACGACTTTTCGCTCTATGAACGCGCAACTGCTGCAGGGCTGTTGTCAGCACCTGCAGCAGTTGGTTCATTCCTTCGACAAGATCTGAGGAAACGAGTGTCATGTTCACTTGTTCTCAGCTGCACGCTTCGCTTTGTATTTCTCGACCATGTCTTCCTGAACGTTGCGTGGCACCGCAGCGTACTTCAAGAATTCCATGGAGAACTCGCCCTTGCCCTGAGTACCGGAGCGCAGGTCGGTCGAGAATCCGAACATTTCCGTCAGAGGAACTTCGGCTTCGATTTGAGCATAACCACCATTGCCCGAAGAACCTGTCAGGATACCGCGGCGTTGGTTGATGAGGCCCATCATGGTTCCTTGGAACTCTTCCGGTCCTTCGATACCGACCTTCATGATAGGCTCGAGAATGGTTGGCTTTGCGTTCAAGTACGATTCGCGGAAGGCCGCCATCGCACAGATCTTGAACGCCATTTCGGACGAGTCCACAGGGTGATGCAAACCATCGTTCACAACAATCTTCACGCCGGTGACCTGAGCTCCAACAAGTTGACCCGTGCGCATTTGCTCGATGAAGCCCTTGTCGCAGGCAGGGATGTACTGACGTGGAATGGAACCGCCCACGGTTTCATCTGCGAATTCGTACGGTTTGATGTTGCCAGCTTCATCCGGTGCAATAGGCTCGAGGTAGCCGATGATGCGTGCGAACTGACCAGAACCACCCGACTGTTTCTTGTGCGTGTAGTTGATTTCGGCGCGAGCACCGATGGTTTCGCGGAAGTTCACCTGTGGCTTACCGACAATACACTCGCAATTGAACTCGCGCTTCATACGCTCGACGTAAATTTCGAGGTGGAGCTCGCCCATACCCGAAATGATCGTTTCGCCGGACTCTTCATCGCGGTGCACGCGGAAGGTCGGGTCTTCTTTTGTGAAGCGGTTGAGCGCCTTAGAGAAGTTGGCCTGAGCCGACTTGTCCTTCGGTGCCACTGCGAGAGAGATCACAGCGTTTGGAACGAAGATGGAAGACATCGTGTAACGAACGTTGCCGTCGGTGAAGCTTTCGCCCGAAGCACATTCCACACCGAACATCGCGACGATGTCTCCGGCCACGGCTTCTTCACAGTCCACCATTTCGTTGGCGTTCATGCGCACCAAGCGCGGCACTTTGACTTTTTTATCGTTGTTGACGTTGAGGATGGTGTCACCCTTGCGGATGGTACCGGAATAAATGCGCATGTATGTGAGCTGGCCGAAACGTCCGTCTTCGAGCTTGAACGCCAACATGGCGAGCGGCCCTTTGGGATCGTTCTTGAGAACAAACTTCTCTTCGTTCTTGTCTTGGTCGAACGCGGTGTTTTCCACTTCCGTCGGGTTTGGCAGGTAGTGGCCCACGGCGTCGAGAAGGTTTTGCACACCCTTGTTCTTGAACGCAGAACCGCACATCACAGGTGTGAAGTTGAGCGACAGGGTCGCCTTACGCAACACAGTACGGATTTCAGTTTCGCTCACTGCTTCTTCAGCCAAGTACTTTTCAGCAAGGTTGTCGTCGAAGTCAGCCAAGGCACCCAAGAGGTCGTTGCGCCTCGAATGAGCGATGTCGACCATATCCGCAGGGATGTCTTCAACGCGGATCTTCTCGCCGTTCGATCCGTCGTAGAAGTTGGCCTTCATGGTGATGAGGTCAACCACGCCTTTGAACTGATCTTCAGCGCCGATGGGGATGTTGATCATCCAAGCGTTGTGGTTGAGCTTTTCACGCAACTGTTCGCACACGCGGTAAGCGTTGGCGCCGGCGCGGTCCATCTTGTTGATGAATGCAATGCGCGGGACGTTGTAGCGGCGCATCTGGCGGTCGACAGTGATGGACTGCGACTGAACGCCGGCCACCGAGCACAGCACCAAAACAGCGCCGTCGAGAACGCGAAGTGCACGTTCCACTTCGACCGTAAAGTCCACGTGTCCGGGAGTGTCGATGAGGTTGATTTCGTAGTTTTTCCACTGGCAGAAAGTGGCGGCAGACTGAATCGTAATGCCTTTTTCACGCTCGAGTTCCATGAAGTCCATGGTTGCGCCCACGCCGGACTTGCCCTTCACTTCCTCAATCTTGTGGATCTTGCCCGTGTAGAACAGGATGCGCTCGGAAAGAGTTGTTTTTCCTGAGTCAATGTGAGCCGAGATACCAATATTGCGAACAATGGAGAGGTCTTTGTCTGTGGTCGCCATAAACTTTCGTCTTCCATTCAAGATGGGTGGGAGAAAGAGAAGAGCCACCGAGGGTGGCCCAAAACACCCGCCCTCGATAACTGATCTCAATTTACTTTTCAATATTTACCGGTTCAGGATTTGGCGGTGATTCCGAACTGACGTTTGAGCATCTGGTCGCGGCGGATTTTAGCCCCTTCCACGAGTTCGCTGATCCACTGGGGGCCCATGACCCCTTCATGCTCCCAGAGCTTGGGGAACATACTAATAGAGGTGAGACCCGGGAGGGTGTTGACCTCATTGAACACAAAACGACCAGTTTTGGTGCAATTCCAGAAATCAAGCCGCGAAAGGCCCGTTAAAGAGAAGGCCCGTGCCAAGCGGGCAGCCAAGCCTCGCAGCTCCTCCATGCGGCGCTCATCCAGCCGCGCCGGTATAAACTGCTCAGCTCCATCGGCCGCCTGATACTTGGCCTCGTAGGAGTAGAAATCTTTCGGAGCAATTTCGCCTGCCACCGTGATTTTCGGCTGCACGCCGGTGCCGAGGAAAGCACACTCGACCTCGGTTCCCGTCATGGGCTCTTCCACCAAGGCCTTGTCGTCGAATGCGAGCGCCTCGTTGATGTAGCGCGTGAGCTCTCCTTCGTCCTTGGCACGGTTCACACCCACAGCCGAACCGAGAGAGTTGGGCTTTACAAAGCAAGGAAAGCCAATGCCGTTGCGCACGCGTTCAATCACGCGGGAGGCGTGCTGCTGCCAGTCTTCAAGTTCCACAAGTTCGTACTTGGCAACAGCGACGTTGTGCTGGCGCGCCAGCACCTTTTGCAAGTGCTTGTCAATTCCGATCACGCTGGCGCGGATATCGCATCCCACATAGGCCACTTCCGCCATTTCAAAAACACCTTGCAATCGACCGTCTTCTCCATTGGGACCGTGCAAGACAGGGAAGAACACCCCCACTTCGAGATTGAGCAGACGCACCTGATATTCGGGGAGGGTTGCCAATGTTTCAGAGCGGAAAGGTAAAATGAGACTTTCCACGAGATTCGCCTTGGGAAGGGTTCTCAGACGACGCCCTGCCAGCATATCGGCCAAATCTGCGGGTTCAACATCTTTGAAATCTTCGCTCGAAAAAGTTCCCTCTAAGCTCACGCACGAGCCATCGCGACGGAGTCCGATCGGGAGAATGCGATATTGGCGAGGCATCTGCTTCAAGATGTAAACCGCAGAACGAAGGGAGATTTCATGCTCAGAAGAGCGGCCCCCAAAAAGTACACCCACCGTATTTTCAACATCTCGGTGCCCCAGCATAGACCGCCCCCTGACAAGTGATTAATGTCTCCTGCCTGAAAGATTATCATGCCGGCGCAACAAGAAAAGCGGCACACCTGAGACAAGGAAAAATCATGCGTCAACTCTTCGAAAAAGCACCCACAGAACGCCTCAAGAACTTGCAATGGAAAGCTGCCGTTCAACCCGAGGGTCCGTTCTGTTACTTTATGGGTTCCCGTGTCTCTTTTTCTTCGCTTTCGTCGGATACAACTTCGGTTATGGTACTGAATAGTCGTCAACGCCTGACGACAAAGAGCAACACACTCTGCGATTGCCATTTCATCACAGCAGAGAATGCAGATGCGCTGCTCAATTCTATCAGGAAGGCTGTCGGAACAATTCTGTCCGATGCTGAAGGCTGTTCACAATCAGAGATCACACTTTTCTGGAATCCCGATGATTCAGGCATTCAACTTCTCCCCAGCGAGACGCTCCTCGAGACATTCGCAGAAACTCTGATCCTCGGAAGCTATGCAGCCCGCCTCACCGATCCTGTGAAAACGGTGAATGTGCAGCTGCTGCTTCCCGAATCCCTCACCGAGGCTCTCACGCCCGCCCGTATCGATGCAGCCTTGTCTGAAGGCATGCGACGAGGACGAGCGATCAACCAAGCCCGCTACTGGGGCGACTTGCCGGCGAATGTGCTCACTCCACACCAGTTCGCACAACACCTCACCGGTGCGCTCTCCCCATTCGGACGCTTGAACACCCTGACAGAGCGTGAATTGGAAAAAGAAGGTTTTGGCGGGCTTTTGGCAGTCGGACAGGGGAGCAAGAATCATCCCCGACTCGTGGTTTTTGACGCCGCTCCCAAGTCAGTTGAGAAAACAGTCGTGCTTATTGGCAAAGGGATCACCTTCGACACCGGAGGTTATTCCATCAAAGGCAAGCAACACCATAATGAAATGAAGTACGACATGTGCGGCGCGGCGAACGTAGCCGCGGCCATCGAGATCCTTGCTCCGCTCATGGAAAACGTGCGCCTCATTGGTCTCATGCCGCTGGCAGAGAACATGGTGAGTGCCGATGCCCAGCGCCCCGGCGACGTGTACAGCGCCCACAACGGCAAAACCGTGGAAGTCTACAATACCGATGCGGAAGGCCGTCTCATTCTTGCCGACGTTCTCAGCTATGCCGCGCAGTTCAATCCAGACGTCATTATCGACATCGCCACTCTCACCGGTGGCACTGCGCACATCGCCGGCAACATGGCGGGAGTGCTGTGCACCAATGATGACTCTCGTCTTCCCGTGTTGAGAAAAGCAGCCCGTGAGGCCGGAGAACAATTCGTTCATCTCGAAATTCTTCCCGAGGCTCTTGAGGATCTCAAAAGCGATGTGGCCGACCTCACCAACATGCACAACCGGTGGAGCACACAGGCACCGACGATGTATGCAGCCGCTTTCCTGCGGGAGTTCATTCCTCAAAAAGCGTTGTGGGTGCATCTGGATATTGCGAGCATGGCTTGGAGCGGTCGCACATCGCCCTATTTGCGCGGCCGCGGAGCTACCGCTTACGGAACGCGTTCCATGGTGAACATGGTGAGAAGCCTGTGCCACTGAAAGCAGCAAAAAACTTTTCGTCTGGGCCACTTGCCGAAAATCATCCAGACGGGTAGAAAGTTACCATACACGACAAATGTATGGTTCCCAGTTCCTCAGTGCCGGAGTATCACGCCAATCAAGGCCACTGCTCCGCCTTTCAACATAAGGAAACACGCAATGAGTGATCTCTCCAGCAGCCAGTCCAGCAAATTCAAAGCCATCGAAGCCGCCTTTTCTGCTATCGAGAAGCAGTTCGGCAAGGGCAGCATCATGCGCATGTCGGGCGACTCCTTGGAAACAGGTGAAATCGTCACGGTCCCCACCGGCTCGCTGAGCCTCGACGTGGCCTTGGGTGCAGGCGGCCTCCCCCGCGGACGTATCGTGGAAATCTACGGAACCGAATCGAGCGGTAAAACCACCCTCACTCTGCACGCCATTGCGGAATGCCAGAAGTCCGGCGGCGTGGCGGCGTTCATCGATGCTGAACATGCACTCGATGTGAGCTATGCGCGCCGCATTGGCGTCAACACCGCCGATCTCCTCGTCTCACAGCCTGACTACGGTGAGCAGGCTTTGGAAATTGTCGACATGCTGGTCCGCAGTGGCGCTGTCGACCTCATTGTTGTCGACTCCGTCGCCGCTCTGGTTCCCAAAGCCGAAATCGAAGGCGAAATGGGTGACAGCCACATGGGCCTCCATGCTCGCCTCATGAGCCAAGCACTCCGCAAGCTCACAGGTTCTATTTCCAAGAGCCACACGACAGTCATCTTCATCAACCAAATCCGTATGAAGATCGGTGTCATGTTCGGCAACCCCGAAACCACCACAGGCGGTCAGGCCCTCAAGTTCTACTCCTCACTCCGTATGGAAGTGCGCCGTACATCGGCCATCAAAAACGGCGAAGAAGTCGTTGGCAACCGCACACGCGTGAAGATCGTGAAGAACAAAATCGCCGCTCCGTTCCGTGAAGCCGAGTTCGATGTGATGTTCGGCACAGGCATCAGCCGCGAAGGCGATGTGCT
>JBEGJP010000030.1:0-34017 GCA_041184525.1 Pseudomonadota bacterium
GAATCCAAGGAAAAAGCTGAAGCTGCCATGAGCCTTTGTCAAAGTCCAAGCGCGTGCGTGCCAGTTGCGGCGGCTTTTCCAATTCGTCGAATTGGATCCGAGGTTCGGGCCGTGCCAACGATTCACCGCGGGCGTTGAAATCGCGGACGGGAAGTTGTTCTTGCAAACCAGCCACAATCAGCAAGAGAAAGTCTTCATCTTTCAGAAGCTCGCGCCAGTGCACCGGCTTTTTCATTGCGATCGACCAAGGACAACTTTCCAGAAACTGGGGCACACGACGGAGGGGGCGGCAGTACGCAAACATCAACCCGTCGGTCGACCCGCTGACCACGAGCCGCCACATCGAGGGAAGATGTCCTTTTCCAATAGAATCCGGAAAAGTACAGAAATTTGATGGCTTTGCAAAAATAAGACCCCACGGAGCCGCGTCTCGGACGGCGTGAAGCCGGACAAGATTATGACAGAGGTCGCTCGTGTAGAGGGCGGGGTCAATTTCGATTCTGAGGTCAATGGCACGCAGTTCATCTGCCCGAACTGATTGAGAAAAAGCCGACTGTGCGAGCACTCCCAGAGTGAACAGGCAGAGAATACGCCGGCAAAAGGGTGCTGAAAGAAGGGCATAAGTTTGGACGGGTTGAGCCGATACAGCGAGCAGGGAGGTCGGTCGAGTGCGCATGGTGAACTCACGCCCTTGGAAAGGCAGGATGCTCTCAAGCGGGGCACTCATATGCCGCATGCAGATGATGTTGGTCACGTTCATCGCGTTGACTTGCGTCTCCTGTTCCCTTTTTCCCAAAAAAGAGCTTAGCCGATCGACTGACGAAAGACCAAAAGCAGCACAGAACATTCTCACCACATTGAACGTCATCAACGTCAATCTTGACGCTTTGTACACCTCGGTCGCGCGCGGGCTTGAGGAGTCCGTTCTCGTTGATTTGGATCGCTTTGTCGTTGAAGCAGCCGCAAAAAAGAAAGATCAAAAAGCCCAAGCAGATTTGATCAAAGCAGGGCTCGAAATTCTCGTTGATTTAAAAGTTTCAAAAATAAATCCGGCCATTTTCAACGAATCTGTCCGTGCACTGCGTCGTGCCAATTTTCTCTTTGAGCTCTCAACAATCCGGTATGTTCAAGAGGCGGGCCGTATTGTCTTCCCGACGGGATTGGCACTGTCTCCCGAAAGTGCGTCAGTGCCAAACAATTTGGCACGCGGATTGTTCACATTGTCTGCAGTGGTGGAGCGAACGGGCATTCCTTTGCCTACGACAGAGTGGCCCGAACGTCCGGATTCAGTTGTGCAACGCATGAGGCTCAGCGAAGAAAAAATAACCAAATTGAAGTTTGAAAATTTCCTTCTATTGCAATCTCATCTCATCGTTGCACTGAACGTCACCGGCTCTGCAGGTGAGGGACTTTCGGCTGATGAAAGACAGTTCGATTTTGCACTGTCGGTCCTTGAAAATGCACTTTCACTGGCCACGGCGCTGCAGACGCAAAAAGATTTGGGACAAATCGACAAAACAGGAATGAACGAGGCTTTCCGTCACTGGAGTCAGGTCGTGAAGGAGGTCTCGGAGCAAACTGCTGCCGGTGCTGACGTTCCTCGACTGAGCTCCATTCCTGAGCAAGCGCCTGTGCTCGATTCAAGATCGGGCGCACTCGCCGAAGGCAATGCCGATTGGATTTTCACATTGGTCGAGAAGCCATCGTTGGGAAATGTTGACCTTGAACAGAATCCGCCCGTTTATAAGCCGAGTGTCATCGAAACTTTCAGCATCGACAGATACTCGTATCGCGTGTGTCTGAAGATTGTTCCGAATTACTGTTCTGTCCCCTTCCCTGTGATTGTTCAAACACCATTGAAGCCTTCCAGCGTGAGTCTCAAAACCTCCGATGGCACTGCAGGAACATTCGTTCGTGGTGACGAACTGATTTGCTCTGCCAGTTTGGAGAAAGCAGGACAGGTTGCCGTGTATCGATGGACATTGCAGGGAGCGAGACGCACGGAAGGGTCCGGCGGACAATATCAAACCAAATCGTTCGATATCACGTCGCTCCAAGTTTCCTCCGGACGCTTAAAAACCTCTGCGGCACGGACCCAGTCCGAAAGGGACATTCGCGATGGCGACAGGATCAGCTGTGAGGTGAAAACACGAGCTCCCAACGGGCTCGAATCGGCCTTCACATCGCCCGGCGTGGCGACTGCAACTGCGCTCAACTCGGCTCCGACCAATCTTTATCTCGACGACAAGAAAACTTCCCTCAATGAGCAAATCGGGGAGGAGTCCGTCCCATTCAATGCCGAGTTGACAGTGTTGGTTGATGACATGGACGGTGAGGATGAGTCCGACACTGGTCCCTACCATATTTCAGAGGTGACTATCACCGACTGTGACGGAATTGTTGCGAGTGAATGCCCCTTTGAGATGGCCATGCCACAAGTCCAGACGACAGGAAAATTCGGCTACTATGTTGCGAAGCTCAAGCAGGTCAAGCCGCTGAACTTTGAGAATAAAGCGAATTATAATCTTCGCCTGAAAGCTGTAGATAAAGGCGCAAAGCAAATTGAGAAAACAATCAGAGTGGCTGTCGTCGACAGAAATGATCCAGTCACGGGAATCACACCGGCTTCTTCCACAATTGCAGAGAATCAAATGTTCTCTGTCACACTCAAGGTCTTTGACCAAGATTGTCCTCTCGATTCCGCTTGTCAGGCAACAGGCGGTTACGTTTACGAAATTGCAGACACCTTCGACGGCAAATATTTCGAGATTGTCGGCCGCGAACTGCGCTCGAAAGCAGCCATGAATTACGAACAAATTCTCGATGACATGTCGTCGGTTCATCCCCCTGAATACAAGGTTGAAATTCAAGTCACAGATCGCGACTCAATTTCCTACCCTCTCCAAAGTTTCACGTTGAATGTGACCAATCAGAACGAACAGCCCACAGCAATTGAATTGAGCAACACTTTGATTTCAGAAAATACCGGCAACAACGTCGTGCTCGGTCAATTGACCACGTTGGACCCAGATTCGGCAGGTGTGGGCGACGAGTTCAGCTATGTCCTCACCATGCTGGGTGGTGTTTCGCCTTACTTTGCCATCAGCGGCAATGAGATCATCACAACATCAAGCAACATCAATTTCGAACAGACACCGACTCTCAGTTTCTTGGTGACCTCAACTGACTCGGCCGGACACTCGGTTTCCAGATCCTTCACAGTCACTGTTCTTGACGTGAACGAAGCCCCCACAGATGTCTCGCTGTCTCCTGCGAATGTCGTGCACAATAAATCAATACAAGGACGCGACCCCGCAGATCCTGCTGCGATTCCTGTTCAGTCGTTTGTGGATCTTTTTGGGATTGACCCTGACGGTGAGGGCGAAACGTTCACATTTGAAATCGTTTCGACCAACGGTATTGCTTATGATGCTCAAGATTTCGCAAAGCACCCGTTCATGATCGTCGGTTCAACACTCCGCCCCCGCCGTGTCTTCGATTCAGCAACCGAAGCGCAACCCTTCTTCACGCTGGGAATTCGGGTGAGAGATCAGCAGGCACTGTCATCCGGCGTCATCAATGTCGTTTTGAATATTTTGGAAATCAGAATTTCAAACCAGACATCGCCCTCGAGGTGCACCCGCAGTGGAATTCTCGTATCCGGCGCAGCGAAGCTCACAAATGAATGTTCCGTCGACGAGAACCTGACTCCGCCTGACACCCTAGGTGTTTTCTGCGTGTATGACGGTCCGTCGACTCCGAAATGTGATGACTGGTCCTATGCGCTTGCGGGTCCGGCGGGTGCGGAATTTTTCACATTGTCTTCCGGTACACTGCGCACGAGCAAGGCCATCAACTTCGAGGAGAACAGTGCGTTCACGTTGATGATTCAGGCCCAAAACAGCTCGCAAGGCATCAGCATCCAGCAGCCACTCAGCATTCGGGTGAACGATGTCAACGAGCAACCCACCCCCATTGTCTTCACTGCCGCAGTGCCTCCGGCAGATCCGAATGACACCAATCTTTATGTTTTGTCAGGACAAGATGCAGGTGAAATTGTAGGCGAACTTTCCACCACCGACCCTGATGCGGGCGATTATATGGATTGGAGCATCTCGACCAACTCACAAAGCAGCCCTGACAATAGTTTTTTTGCACTTCTTCCCGATCCTTCGGACAGCAAGAAGGCGAAGCTGAAAATTTCCAAAAAACTCACGCCGGCTTCAGGTCAATCTGTTTTTAAGATTTCAGTCAGGGTGATTGACAGCGGAGACTCTCACAGCGGCAGTTCCGGCGGTGATACCTCGGGCTTGTCTCGCTCGCGTCAGTTTGTCTTCAAGATTGTCTCCTATCCCATGCTCTCCTTGGCCAGTGCGGCAGGCTCGTCAGGACGCTACAACAAGGGGCTGCATGAACTTGAAAATTCGGGTTTGGAATTCGACGTCCGCATCGACGACGTCACGGCCCGTGCGCCTTGTGAAGTGGCTGTGGACAGCGGTGATGACAAGCCTTTGGGAATCCATATCTCTGCCATCAACAACCCACCTGCGCCTGTCTTGTCGCGGATGGGCGTGTCGGCTCGTCTGAAGGAGACGCATGATGGCTACAAGATTTGTACCCTGAGTGTCTTTCCTAACGAGAATGCGGCGGGTGACGCCGATCTGGAGCTTTTCGTTCGCAGCGCAACCGACGTGGGATTGCTCAATTCTCAGGGGACGGTGACTGTTCCCGTGACTTTTTGGCGGAAGCCTGAACTCCGTTGTCCGGCGCGTCTCAGTTTGCCTGTGGGTGCCAGTGTGAACGGAGCCCCTTGTTCCATCCATTTCAGTGATGCCTCTGCTCCTGCTAACCGCAGCGGCGAAGTGATTTCGGTGGGCTCACAATGTGGTTTGTCGTGGAGTGCGAATGCATTGAATGGTGCGATGACTTCAGTGGATTGCGTTTCCTCTGTGACTGTCTCGGGTGTGGTGAATAAATTTGGGGCCGCGATAGATTTTGGTTCACCCTCTGTGACGCTCACTCCCAAGAAGTTCTCCACCAATGGCGTCGTTTTTGCATCGGCATTGGACGCATCAGGCGCTCTTTTTGTTGGGGGTGCGTTCTCAGCAGTCGACCCTGTTCCGGCAGTCGGCGTGACATCCGTGGCAAGTGCGACGGCGCAAAGATACCCCGCCTGTCATGTGACAGAGGGATTCAACGGGCGAGTCAATGTGGTTGTCTATGACAGTGTGGATGATTCTTTTTTGGTGGGCGGTGATTTCACTCGATACAAAGATGTCTTGGCATTGCGTTTCATCCGGCTGACGTGTTCTGGCGAACCTGCGGCGTGGTTTTCCAATAAAGGGTTCAACGGCGCCGTCCATGCCATTGCTCTTGCCTCCGACCGAACCATCCTCGTGGGAGGATCTTTTTCTCGCTACGGAGCAGACAGGTCCAACTCATTGGTGAGACTTGAGGCCAACGGGATTTTGAAGACAAGTTATTCACAAATTGCGCCACGAACCGATCCTGCTGACGGTGTGTACGCACTTGCGATGGCAGGAACGGTTCCCGAAACCGTTTGGGTCGGTGGCAAGTTTGCAGACTACGCCTCGAATCCGAGCTTTGCGAACCTCGTTCGGATTCAGATCGACACTGGCGAAAACAAATTGATTTCCGGAGCCGGTCTGGATGATGCGGTTTATGCTCTGGCGGTTTCGTCTGGTTCGGTATTTGCCGGTGGCGCCTTCAGTGTGCCGCTCGCGTCTCTTGCGAAGTTCAACAGTGACGGTTCATTGGATACCGGTTTCAGTTCCGGCGCGCTTTTTGCCGACCGCATCGTGCATGCGGTGGCCTTGTCGGGTGCGTCGTTATTTGTTGGTGCCAGCGGTGTTGTCGGCAAGGTGGATGCGGGGACAGGCAGTGCTTCCTCCACATTCGGAACTGCCGGTGTTGTGAATTTTTACCACGCCAATGCGGCAGAAACCCCACTCCCGTTAGCACTCGTGGCGACATCTGATTCTGTTTTTGTGGGTGGACGTTTTGACAACGTGAATGGTGTGAAGTGTTTCAATTTGGCAAAACTCGATCCCTCCGATGGAAGCGTGGATACAGGATTCAATGCGGGTCCGGGATTGAATGACGCGGTGCACACCATGGCATTGGTGCATTCAGGAGCTGCACTTATCGTGGGCGGCGAATTTTCTTCTTTGGGCGGCACTGCCGCGGGGCGGTTGGCACGGTTTTCACCCACAGGTGTGTTTGATGCCACCGTGAACGGAAGTCTGGGCTCAGGTTTCAACGCCGACGTTTTATCGCTTCTTCCCTCCGGTTCTGATCTTTTCGTCGGCGGAAGTTTCACTGCACTCAATGGTGTGGCTCGGAGTCGGCTTGTGAAATTGAACGTGGGAATCGCGAACGGAAGCAATGCGATCGTTGATCCCAGCTTCGTCACGGAGACGTCCGGAGGGTTCGACAACGATGTTCATGCTCTTGCATTCATGGGACCAGCGAAGATTTTGGTGGGAGGAAAGTTTGCCAACTATCGTTCAGCTGCTGCGCCCGGTTTGATCTCGCTCTTCACGGCCAATGGTGAACGGGACAGCGGGTTCAACATTGCCGCTGGATTCTCTCCCAGCACAGTCGCACCGGTGGAAATCAATGCCCTTGCCGTGACGGATCAGGGTGCAGGTGCGTATTCTGTTTATGCGGGTGGAGAATTCTCAAAATTCAAAGGATATGTTTCGCCGCGCCTTGTGAAGATGAATCAGAGCGGCATCCGTGATGCTGGGTTTGTGATCGGTCCGCAGGGATTTGATGGTTCTGTGCATGCGATTCTTGCAACCCCGAATGGTATTTTCGTGGGTGGTGACTTTCAGCAGTACAAGGGTGCGGCCGTGTCCGGACTTGTGCGTCTCAATTCAGCCTCTGCAGCTTTGGAGGCTTCGGTTACGTTGACCGGCGGCGGTGTCCGCACTCTCGCTTCAGCAGAGGGTGGCAACGTATGGGCAGGTGGTTCCTTTGCTCCGGTAGGAAGTCAAACAGCTGCTGCAGTCATCCAGTTGAACTCCGATCTCGTAATAGAGAGCAGTTTCAATGTGGACTTGGGATTGGGTGCACACACACCTGAAGAATTCAATTCTTTCCTGTTGGGGACAAGAACCAATGCAGATGTTTATGGTGTGCATGCGTTGAGCTACAACCCGACAGCGCCTTCGCGTTTGTTTGTGGGCGGATTCTTCTCTCTGCTCAACAACGCCGTTGCGGCACATGGCGTGCGGCTCACGACTCAAGGCATCCAAGCGTCGAATCCCTGAGCCGGCAAAAGCACTTTTGTGCTCGGCTCAGGTGTTACCTGATGTTGTGAAGACCGATTTTCAAAGCAAGGTGTCAGCGGTAACCCAACGGGACGCACGACCGCGGGTCGGAGTAGCGGTTGGTGTAGTTGATGTAATAATAAAATTCGAAAAAGCTTCTCACACCCTGTGAGGAACCATTGTTTAATTTTTTGTAAGATTCTACGTACCTGCGGTACGATTCTTTTAAATCTTTGAGCTGTATGACGTTGACGCGTATGTTGTGCATCGCGCTCTCCCCTGTGTTCTTCGTGAACTATCGGCATGAAGGGGAAAGAGCTTGAAGCGGGCCGGTGTCAGCGCTTGGGCGGAGGGGTCTCGTTCTCATCATCCTCAAAAGAGTCTTCGTTTTGAGGCGTTTGCGGTTGGTTTCTGCGTATTTCGATTTTTCGAATGACTCCGGCAGCATTGCCGCCGGCGCTGCCGAGCTTGCCCATGTTTGTCTTGGGTGAAGAAGAAGCCGCAGGACCACCTGCAGACGATGGCGAAACTCCGGCATCCAGAGTTTGAGCGTTTTTCAGCATTTCGCCGGCCACTTTCGTTGTGCCCATGTCCGACTGCATGGCGGCTTTAATTTCTTGCTGAATTTTTTGGTAGATTTCTTCGCGATGGACAACAGTATTGCGATCAGCCTGAACTCCAAGCCGCACCTGTTTGCCCTTGATCGCCATGACTACAATTTTGATGTTGTCGCCAATCGCGATGACATCGCCAACTTTTCTTGTCAAGACAAGCATTTTGCAGACCCTCCATGGCCGGCGTCGCAAGGTGGTGGACTTGCCAGAAACTGCCGAAGTCTTACTCCGGCAAAGACAAATCGAACGTGGCTGCCTTATCACCGTTGTGATATTAGTCAAGCCGGTCGCCCTTGCGGTGGCCTCTTCCCTTGAGGCACACCCTCCATTGTTGACCTGTCGTGCTTTCTTTCAACCGTGATGCGTCAAAACGACGACCCTTTGAGCAAAATTAGTTAAACTGCTCCAAACATTACAATGGCGTGGCTTTGTGCTAAGAACGAGCGGTAAGTTTTGCCCCCATTCTTCAGAACGTTATGAGAGGACATCAACTGTGTTCAGAAGCATTGGTATCAGGAAGTATGCAGCCAGTCTTGATTCCGTCCAGCAGAGTGGTTTGACCGCGGGCACCATGAAGCGCCCCATTTTTGAGGAAACATCTGCAAAAGCGATCCGTGCAGCCCATCGGCGCAAGTGGACCATGGTGACCACCGTAGCTTTGGTGTGCATGGTTGCTGCAGCTCTTTTGGGGTTCTCTTGGCATAGAAATCGGGTTGAGCGCGCTTTGGTGGAAGAATACCTCGCAATCGACTCCCTCTACACCACGGAAAAACAATCGTTCGAAGACAAGTTGCGTGCCGAGCCGAAGCTCAACACTCCCGATGCCCGTCCTGACCATGGCCCGAGTGCCAAGAAGTTCGAAGAATTTGCGAAGGCGAATGTGGCCTCGCCGTTGGGTTGGCAAGCTGCGCTGAGGGCTTCCAGCGAATACATTGAAGTGCAAAAGTTTGCAGAAGCTCAGAGCCTGTTGGAGCCCCTGCTCATTCGCACTCTGAAGCACGTGGTCGTGCAAGTTCGTGTGCGCAAGACGATTGCCGGCTTGTTGGCAGAACAGGGGCAATTTGACCCTGCCCTCGAGCAGCTCGCTTTTCTTGAAAAGCTCGCAGACAACCCATTGGTTCCCGAAGTCCGCCTCTTGAAGGCCCAGATTCTCTATAAAAAGGGACAAAAAGAGGACGCAGGAAAACTTCTCAAAGAATTGGCAGCTGACACGAAGGCCGCTGTCGGCGAAGGAAGTTCACGGTCAGTGGCTACGGAAGCATCCCTCTGGTTGGGGTATTGGGGGCTATGATTTTTCCAGCCGCTTTACGGATGTGTTTGGCCATGAAAGCTCATTACTTTCGGTTTCTTGCTCCTGTTGTGCTCATTTTGGGTACCGCGTCATTTTCCAATGCGTTCGCTGCGGCGGAAGGTTCTATTGAGTCATCGGCGGCGGTGTTTCCTGTCCGGCCGTCTCAACTCCCGCGTTTGGCTCGATTGTCGCCGCTTGCTGAACAGGCGTCCGCCGGATTTTCGCTTCTCTCATCGGCCAAAGGTGGAGCGGCATTGCAGACGATCCGGCGTGGACCGTGGTCCGGAGACGTCGACGTCACAAGGACAGTTCTTCCTGTGTGCGGCCCCGCAGCCGAACTCAACACACTCGGTTGCTGGGATTTGCTGAGCGGAGAAATGCTCGCTGATATTCCTGTCCCCGGGCAGCTCACCACTGTTCCTCAATTTCATGACGGCGCATGGTATGTCGGAACCTCGCGCGGGTTCTTCTTCCGTATTGACGCCATCGGTCCTTTTCTGACTCCCGCTTTTGGAATTGACAGCCAGCTTTTTCACGGGCCGGACGCACGTTCTGCAATGAAGTCTTTGGTTGTTTCACTGAATACATCGGGCGAGAAAAATGATGCGGCATTGCAAAATTTTAAAGCTCGCTTCCGAGGAGCGTGGCAGTGGTATGCGACTGCGAACGCCGAGTTCATCGGCACTCCTCAATTCGGTTTTGGGCAGGTTTTTGTTTTGACAGCAAATCAATCCCTCAATGCCTACGACCTTTCATCGGGACGCTTGAATTGGAGCATCCGTCTCGCTCCTGATGCACAGCTTCGTCTGTCCTCTTACGCATTGGGACTCCATGAACGTGGTGTCTTGGTGGGTACGAGCGATGGCTATTTGCTGTTGGTGGACCCCAAAAACGGCCAGCTGCAATGGCGTCAAAGTCTGACGGCGTCGGCCTCCGATCGCTTCCCTGCTGTGGCAGCACCGGCGCTGACGCTGAGTGATGGTTTTGTTGTTTCCAATGCCGAAAGCCAAACTCAGAAGTTCAACTGGGAAGCCCGCGTTGCGGACTGGACCTATCCGGTGGGTTCTGTTGTTCAGTCCAAGTTTGATGAAGGAGCCATTTTTGTTGCAGGCTCCGATGGTGCCGTTCACAAACTCGATGCCCGCACAGGGCAATTGCTTTGGAAAAAAGCGCTTCCTGTTGTGAGTCCTTTTGTCGGACTGTCGCTTCTCAAACGATCCAATGTGCTGTTTGTGGCCACCGCAAGTGGTTCTGTGCACGCGTTGAGTTTGGCCAACGGCGATCTCCTCGGCGTGGCTGATTCCTCAAGCTACGGTCCTGTGGTGGGTGATTTTTTTGCCGGAAGAGCCGATCAGGACGAGGTGTGTTTGAGCTATCGAACACCCGGTTTTGCTTGTTGGAGTTGGCAATCGTCGCAAGGAACTGCACTCCATGGGAACTGAATCCAGTCATAAAGTGACTTTTTCCAAGCTTCCGGCTCGCTTTTCGGATGCTTCGGATGTCTCGTTCGGGTTGCTCTGGGAACGCAAGGAGCTCGTCCAGCGTTTGAAGTTCCTCTTGCAATTGCTGTGCGAAGAACCCACCCATTTGCACGTTGAGTTTCTGGATTCCGTCAACATGGGAGCTCTCAATTGGCAGTTCCGCGGAAAAGGCACACCGACCGACGTCTTGAGTTTTCCCCCGCACCGCTTGCAGTCGCACATGGAAAAGGGTTCTGAGAGTCGGACGCTTCCCTTGGGTGAACTTGCGGTGTGTGTGGATGTTTGTGCTGTGCAGGCCAAACGTCATCGCTGTTCACTGGCTGAGGAAATTGAACGCATGCTGGTCCATGGCGTGGTTCACCTGAAAGGTTTGGACCATGAACGTTCGGAAGCGGCTCATCGGGTCATGACTTCGTTTGAAAAGGTTCTGCGCCAGAGTGTTGTCGGCTCGTTCGGCGAACCCAAGTTTTGCAGCGTGACTTCGGGTGCCTCGGCACACCGGCCCCGCCGAGGGGTGCGGCGTTGAGCTCACAGGGACTCCTTTGGGGTTTGTTTGTCATTCTCATTTGCCTTGCTCTGAGTGCATTCTTTTCTGCGACAGAAACTGCGTTGACCAGTCTTTCCTCGCTCAAAACAAAACACATCCGCGAGAACCATGGCCGTGCCGGCCGCGTTCTCGACTTGTGGCTCCATTCTCCCCACCGTGTTTTGGCGGCCGTTCTTATCGGCAATAATCTGGTGACAATTTTCGCCTCGATTTATGCCGACAACTTGATTTCAAATGTGTTTGGTCAGGCTTCAGTCGAGATCGTGACGGCGACGATGACGGTCGTCATTGTGCTTTTTGCTGAAATCATTCCCAAGACCCTCGCCAAGACATATTCGACGCAAATTGCTTTGCCTCTGATGCTTGTCTTTCGTGTTTTTTATGTGCTGCTGATTCCTTTCACATGGCTGCTGTCGGGGATATCTGATTTCTTTTCGCGGGTGGTGCATCGGCGCGACATCAAATCAGCCCCTCAGATCACTGAAGAAGAGCTCGAGTACCTGATCGATGTCGGCGAAGAAGAGGGTGTGATTGCCGAGCAGAAACACGAAATGTTGAGCGGTGTGTTTGAATTGGGTGACACGGTTGTCCGTGAAGTGATGGTGCACCGGACCGACATGACGGCTTTGCCTATCCATGCGACAATCCATGAGGCGGCCGAATTGTTCCGCGAACGCGGCTTGTCGAGATTACCGGTGTATGAAGGACGCGTGGACAACATCACCGGCATCCTTCATTCAAAAGACATTCTTTTTTACATCAAAAAGCACTCCAAGGATGACAGCACTTGGGAAGCCCCTGTCGGGGAACTCAAGCGTGATGCGATGTTTGTTCCTGAATCCAAGCCTGTGGATCAGCTTTTTCAGGAGATGCGAAAGAGCCGTCATCATATGGCGATCGTATTGGATGAATATGGTGGAACCAGCGGTGTCGTGACAATGGAGGACATTCTCGAGGAGATTGTCGGAGAAATCCGCGACGAGTTCGACAATGAGGAAGATGCCATCCGGCCGACCCAGCAGCCCAATCAATATTTGGTGGAATGTAAAATTCATATCGATGACTTCTGCGACTTCTTCGATCTGCCGCGCAGCGAACTGACCGACGACCAGCAGAGCATTGAATATGACACCTTGGGTGGACTCATTCTTCACCACATCGGCCAGATTCCGCGAATCGGCGACCGGCTGACAATCGGGCGGGTGGTCTTGGAGGTTGTTGAAGTGAGTCGGCGCCGTGTGAGACGCGTTATAGCCAGTATTAGGGCGGCGGAAGCAATGCCGGCAGCAGACATCGCCGCGACAGCGGGTACCCCTGATTCATCCTCACCCGTTCAGCAGTAAGATTCAAAATCGGCAATAGAACAAAAAAAAGCGAGGCTCGGAAGCCTCGCTTTATTCACTCGTCGTCGTCTTCATCCTCGTCTTCATCGTCCTCGTCGTCTTCGTCGTCGAAGTCGTCTTCATCTTCGTCTTCGAAATCGCCGTCGGCATCTTCATCTTCGTATTCTTCGTCGTCGAATTCGTCTTCTTCAGCATCTTCGTCTTCGAAATCTTCGTCTTCGAAGTCTTCATCATCGAAGTCTTCGTCGTCGAGATCTTCGTCATCGAGGTCTTCATCATCCTCGTCATCTTCGTCTTCATCGTCTTCGTCATCGCTGCCACCGCGTCCTTTGGATGGCGAAAAAACGCCAGGCAAAAGCTTTTCCAATAGATCAGAGTGATCTTTGGTGCGGACTTCAATTACCATCATAACCTCCGGAAACATGATCGGGGCTGACAACCGCTTTTGCTTCTCAAGTCGAGCAGACGGACGTTCAGCTTCACTTTTCGATGACTGGAATCAGGTAATCAAAACTCGAAAGTGAACGCAAGAGGACGCGGCGATCTTTTTAGGATTCTGCGGAGGGGTCAGTGCCGACGATCTTTTTGGTTGAGCGGCCGCACTTCAATTTCGGCTCCCATGGACTCCAATTTCTTGATGAGGGGACGGCTCTTGAGCTCGGCTTGCCGGATTTGCCACTGACGGTTCTCTTCGGCCTGTTCTGCTGCCGCTAAACTGACACCACCGTCTTTGCTGCTTACGGGCTCTTCATTTTTTTTTTGAGTGCTGCTTGAGCTCGGACGCGCACCGAATGGGTCTACTTTGGCCAGATTCTGCACTGAATCGATGGCGCGCGGATTGTTTCTTGCTTTGGAGATCGCTTCGGTGTTTTCTTGCGGTGCCAGCGGCTCGGGTGCAGATCTTTGCGGTCTTGCGCGCTTCGCTGCGTTGTTCGGCAGCGAAATTCCTTCGACCTCGCACTGACTGCATCCAATTTCATCAAGTGCCGCGAAGAAGATGTCCGCCTCGGACGGGTCCAGATGTGCGAATAGCTTATTCTCAGGGCAATCTGTGAAGATGAGTTTCTGAGGCGTGAACGATGTCAACTTCGCATGTTTCAGTTTCACGGCCAACTGAAGGTTTCTATTTTGAATCACCTTGACGAGTTGTGCGAAGGAATCCAGCGCACCCGCTCCCGCTGCCGGCTGTTCGGCAGGATGCGCAGGAAGGGCTGGGGAGGTGATCTGCGTTTGCGTTGTTGTTGTTGAAGTCGCCACAGGTGCAGCCATCGGAGCGGCTGTGCGGGCCGCGGGAAGTGCCGTCTGAGCTTGGGGCGAAGGATGCACTGCGGGCTGACCCGAGAGGAGGCCCAAGAGTTCATCCGCGGAGAGCCACTCACTTCTGCTGATACAGTCGAGGATGGTCACTTCCGCCCACGCCCGCTGCGCATTCGTTTTGAGGATATCCCGTGCCGATTGCGCCAAGGCCCGATAAATTTCTACCAAAGCGGCCAGCGATGTTTTTTCCGAGGTGCGCTCGATGAATTCTGTTTCCGAGGGCAACAGGTTCAGGAGTTCAACAGCCCGTGCGCGGCGGGAAGGATCAGAACCCGCCTGTTTCAAGACCAGCGCGCTTCTAAACAACAGCGAAGTCATTTCGAGAACGTGACTGTAATCGAGACTCGAGGCATCGACTTCTGAAAGCGCCTCCAAGCTTTTTTGACTGTCTTTCTGAAGAATGCCGACGAAAAGATCCTGACTCAGACCCTCTCCCATGACGCTCAAAGCGGCACGAGCTGATGCGAGCGTCACCGAGCGGTGTTGGCCCAAGGCGAGAATTTGTTCGAGCAGGCTCAGGGCATCACGTACACTTCCCTTGGCCTCGCGTGCCACCAATTGCAATGCATCCGGCGCATATTCAACAGAATCCTGATTCAACAGATGGCTCAAGTGCTGAGCAATTGTTGTCGGGTCGATTTTTCTGAATGAAAGAATCATGCAACGAGAGCGCACCGTAATTGGAACTTTGTGGAGCTCTGTGGTTGCAAGAATGAATAGAACCTGCGGAGGTGGCTCCTCAAGCGTTTTCAGAAGCGCGTTGAACGCCCCAATGCTGAGCATATGAACTTCGTCGATGATGAAGATCTTGTAGCGGCTCGACTGTGGGAAGAAGCGCGCAGATTCTCTGAGTTCACGGATGTTGTCGACACCCGTGTGCGAGGCGCCGTCGATTTCAAGAACATCCTCATGAGCGCAGGCCGTGATTTGTTGGCAGTGCGGACATGTTTGACAGGGGTAGAGTGTGGGGCCTTTTTCACAGCAGAGCGATTTGGCAAGAATGCGGGCACTCGATGTTTTGCCTGTTCCCCGTGTTCCGGTGAAAAGGAAGGCATGGGGAATTTTCCCGCTGCCGATCATTCCTTCGATGGCCCGTACGGCAGAATCTTGTCCAATGAGCTGAGAGAAACTTTGCGGGCGCGAACGACGGGCCAGAACTTGATATTCTGCGCGCGTGTCGTTTTGTTCGGGTGTCTCAAATCCGTCGAACATCGCACCTACCGTCTGAAGCAATAAAAAAACCGCTACGAGGGGCGACTAGAAGATGGGCCTACCTGCTGTGACCAGTACCGTTGCTGCCTTCCGGCCCTGGCGGGGTTGTTGGGCACCTCATCAGACGTCCTCTAGCCACCTCTCCTAGCGGCTTGATCTCAAGGGCTAGACTCAAACCCTGCGGGGGTCAAGGCCTTCAGGGTTAAGATTTGCGGCACACATGCGGACGCTCTCGTGTCGGCCTCTCGAGTGGGGGGAATTTTTCCTGTGTGGTTTTTGACACTTCAACTGCAGATTGGAGAAATTGCGCCGAATCCATGGTGACACCCGATTACGGGAGCTGTTGAGACAGCGGAGGATGCCATGAATCTCAAACAATGGGGCCCAAGACTGCGAGCCATCTTCGTGCTCCTCGCGTGTCTTCCTGTGGCTGCCTTTGGTGTGGTCTCGTGGGTGGGCTTCGGAACGATTGCCGAGCTGGTTGAAATTTCAAAGCGATCGATTGGCGACCTGCCGGCCGACAAAGGAATCGAAATCGCCAATTTGCTGGCCCGCATCCACGACCGTTCAGAAACGTTGATGTTTTTTGTGCCACTGGCATGTGCAGCTGCCCTGATTCTCGTCTTCAGCCTTGTTTTTGGACAATTCTTCGCCAAATTGAGCGGCGATTGTGCACAGGTCTTGAGGTCTGTGCGTGATTTCGGCCTCTGGGGCACTCAGTTCATCAAGACAACCGAGAAGATGACCGCGGGAGCGGAGCAAAGCGGCGTGGTTCTGGAACAGGCCGTTGGGTCGTTGGAGTCACTGTCCCACGTCCTGCAACGCGCGGTGACCGAGGTGGGTGACGCTGCCAAGGTCGCCAAAATGGCCGCAGACGAGGCTGCCACCAGCGAAGCGCATCTCCAGTCGGTGGTCTCCTCGTTCTCCGACTTGACCTTGCAGGACCGTCGTTTGGAAGAAATCATCACAACGATGGAATCGATTGCTTTCCAGACCAACATCTTGGCGGTCAACGCTGCTGTTGAGGCCGCACGGGCCGGCGAGCAAGGCCGCGGATTCGGCATTGTCGCTGAAGCCATTCGAAACCTGGCACACCACAGCGCGGCGTCGGCCAAGAACATTTCCGCCCTGATCAAGGAAAATGGAGAAAGTTCACGCAAGGCCTATGAGCTTGTGCGCACAGGCACAACTCGGCTTGCTTCAGCGTCTGGCCAAGTGAAGCGGTCCCAGTCACTTATCCACAAGATTTCCACATCGGCCCAAGACCTGACAGATGCAGTCGGGCGGATGAGCCAACAGATGTCTCATTTGGAGTCTGCCTCGCGGGTGGTCTTTGCTCCCTTCGGTGCGATGACATCGACTCACGCGGAATGGAACAAAGCAATGGCCCAGCTGACGGAAACAACGAAGAATCTTTCCGAAGCTTTGGTCAGCAGTGCACCGCTCGAGCCGGAAGTCGAACCCAGTGACAAGGGCAAAGAGAGTGCTGCGGCAGAAAGTGCTGAGAGTCGCCCCGTGCCGACAGTTGTAAAAAAACCAGATACCAAGCCGATTGAAAAATCATCTTTGAGCAAATTGTCAGTGCCGAAGCTCGTCAAACCGACCGGCGTTTCAATTCCCGCCGCCACACGGCAGCCGGCTCCACCGCCCGCCTCAACTCAGCAGAAAGCAGCGGTTGCTCCGGCGAAGTCGCGAGCGAGAGAGGTCATTCCCTTCGAGGGAGAGAACGAATCCGAGTCAACAACGGATGTCAAACTCGGCAATATTTCAGGATTCTAAAATAATCAAAAAGTGCATTTGAGTTGGAGTCGCACATGAAATTGAATGGATTGAATTCTCGCTGGCTGGTTGCTGTTGTTTTGGCTTGGAGCACTTTGGCGCATGCCGAAAGCAAACGTTCACCCGATCTCACGATCATCACCGATGCGGATCAATCCAAGGCCATTGAGGCCGAAAAGAAAAAAGAGCAGGAAGAGCGCGCCGCGCAACCGCAAGGACAGGAATCACATCAGGCTGTGACAGGGAAATCGCCCCGCGAATCACTCGAACAGTTGAAAGAAGGCAATCAGCGTTTTGTTGAAAATAAGGCCACCGGACCGCGCCGTGACGAAAAGACAAGAAGCGAACTCGCTGCATCACAAAAGCCTTTCGCAATTGTTCTCTCCTGTTCTGACTCGCGCGTGCCGCCGGAACTCCTGTTCGACCAAGGCCTGGGCGATATTTTTGTCGTGAGGACAGCAGGACATGTTTTGGATCCGGGTCCCATTGCCAGCATCGAATATGCTCTCGAACATTTGGGTGCTCGCCTGATTGTTGTGCTCGGACATGAATCGTGCGGCGCAGTGAAGGCAGCATTGAACACTCCTGTCGGCCGTTCCGCAGGTTCAGTCGACCTCGACAGGCTCGTTGGAAAAATCAAACCCTACCTGAGTTCCTTCCGACCTTCGGCCGCAGACAAGTTGATGCGCGGCCCCGTCAAGGCCAACACATCGGGTGTGGCGCGTGAGCTCATGCGCAAATCGGCGATTGTCAGAACCAAACTTCAACTGCAAGAAATTTCGCTCGTCACAGCCATCTATGGGCTGAGCACCGGCCAAGTCGAATTCAACATGTGGGACATGGATTATTCAGGACAAGCCGAGATCGACAATCCGCCCGCCATTGAAGCGGTTCCCGTTCTTCCGCGCAGGAGACGCGGCATGGCCGCAGAAGCTCACTCTCACTAAAGAACAGCCCGATACAAGATTTCCGATTTCAGTCAAAGCCAAGCCCCGTTGGGTGCTTGGCTCATTTTGTTGCACGCAGGCCGAGTGGAGGCTAGTCTGCCTCCACGGAGATTTGCCATGAAATATATCTTGATGTCTTTGATGCTCTTCATTTCGACCGCAGCATTTGCGGGTGGTTTCTACAATCCGTGGGAAGACATCTCCCGTCCTTCGTTGGGTCGGCAGGAAATTTTTGGCGGCTACAATGCGGGCTGCCTCAATGCGGCATCGGCGCCGCGCGACACAGGGTTTGGCTATCAATACATTTCGTTGTCGCGGAATAAATTCTGGGGCCACGCAACAATGAACAGCTATATTGAACGCATGGGCCGCGCGGTGCGTTCGCAGAACATGTCTCTTCTTGTTGCTGACGTTGCAATGCCCCGCGGGGGGCCGTTCACTTGGGATCACGCAAGCCATCAAGTGGGTCTGGATGCGGATATTGAGTTTCTTCAAGATCCGCGCAGTCTTCAACGCGATCTGACGATTGAAGAGCGTGAGAATATGCCCAAACATTATCTGGCTGATGAAGATGCCAACGCGCTCATTCCGGCGAACTGGAATGAAAAATACGTCACCATGTTGCGCACGCTTGCAGAGGATCCGGAAGTCAACGTCATGTTTGTCCATCCGGCAATCAAAAAGAAAATTTGTGAGAATCCTGCCAACAAGCAGCGTTGGTTGGCCAAGCTGCAGCCGTGGTGGGGCCACAATGAACACGTTCATGTGCGTTTGAAGTGTCCTGCGGGCAGCACTCAATGCAAACCCAAACCGGACATCACCGATATTGGTTGCGACAGTGAAGATTTTCTTTGGTGGTTCTCCGATGAATGGAGAAGCATTTACGAAGCTCGGAAGAAAGCTCAAAGAGACAATCCAAATCCGGAGCCGGATCCCCTCCCTGCACTCCCTTCCCAGTGCCAGAGTGTGTTGAAGGATGAAGGAGCTCGTTGAACGGGAACTCGACTGGATCTTTCAGTCGCCCGTTTTCTATTCCTCACAAGCACCTCAGCAGGCGGCCTTCGAAAAGCCGCCGCGTCTTTCGGTGTCGTTGCCGGGGCCGTTGGTGGCAGAGAACATTTTTGAGGATCTGAACCAGCGGGAGAGCAGCAACTTTCTCCTCCCCCGCGGTGTGCGCAATGCCGCTGTGAGTGCCTTGGTCGATGAATTGCCCCACCTCCATACCGGCCGCCTCGGGCTCATTTTTGAAAAATACATTGAAACTGTTTTGCTTCTTTCTTTCGGGAATCAGAATGTTCGTTCGCGTTGGCCTGTGCGGGAAAAACCTTCCACACACGGCAAAGAAAAAACGTGGGGCGAATTCGATTTTCTTTTCCTCAATTCTCTGAAGGCGAGAGTGGAGCATTGGGAATGTTCGATCAAATTCTATCTCCAGATTGCCGACGACCCGCGATGGAATGTCTGTTGGGGGCCGGGGGTGGTCGACAGACTCGATTTGAAGGGAAGCAAAACATTTCTCCAGCAGCTGCCGCTCTCTTCTACGCAGCTCGGGCAGCAGACTTTTCCTGAAGGATGGCGTGAGCTGCCTCTTGTCAAAAAATGTTTTGCCAAAGGCACTCTCTTTTATTTCTGGAACCCTGCGGCAACCTCTTTCGAAGAGAGGCTCAAAACGGTGGTTCTGCCGGAGGCTCTCTCGAGCGAACATCAGAAGTCTTGGTGGATTCGTCCGGAGCACGTCGATGCTCTTGAGGAGCACTACCCTGATTCCATTCCAGTCATTCTGCCACGGCGTTATTGGATGACCGGACTCCCTGCTTGCGAACTCGCGAGCGCAGGACAAACTTGGGCAGAATTTAAAGCAGGGCTTGGCGCGCGCTTGCATGCAGCTTCAGAACGCAAAGAGTGTCTTTTCCTTGCTCTTTATAAAAATTTGCAGGACCCCCGCTCCGTTCAGTTTGGATTCATTGCCGCAGAACATTTTCTCGCTGCTCTTGCCACTCACGCAAAGAGTCTCTGACTGGCACATTCCTTGCACCTCCGGTCTTGGAACTTCTTTTTTCCATGCAGCAGTGTGCCAACATGGTCAGGAGGATGCGAAATGTTGAATCGTTATTTCTCTTTCTTTACGGTTGCTTTGGGCCTGAGCTGCTTACCCGCCTGCCATTTGGCCGCGGGTGTTTCGCAAGTGGCTAAAGATTCGACACCCCTTTCGACCTCTGAAAAGTGCACGTTTCTAGGCGATGAGTATGAATCGAAGGTTCTTCTCCCCAAAGGCCAGCACAAGGGCGAGTGCGTTGACACCACTTCGGCGCGCAGTGTCATTTTGAAAGAAAGTCCGAATCAGAAAGATTCTGAGTTTTTCACTGTCGCCAATGTGGGTCATGAGAAGACGTTTTGGATAGCCGAAATCCCAAAAAATGGTGTGGAAGAAGTCGTCTTCCAAATGGAAAAATTCCCCGCACCCATTCCCGCTGCACACACGCAACTGAGACTCAGGTTTAAAGAAGGTTCACCCGTTAAACTCACTCATCAAATCGAATCCGGCAGAACAGCGCAAGTGCGTGACATTGTGTTGAGTGTGGAAGCCATCGGGCAGAAGGGGTGGACATACGATCTCATGCGCGGAATGAAAGATGAGTACCTGACGGCCTACCGGATTGTTTCCCTCCGCGACAAATACAACTGGATGGTCGTGACTCAAAAGCACGATGTCGTTCAATGGCCATTGAAGCTTTCTGACCAGCAGAAACAGGCTATTCTTCCCGCTTTCCTTGCAAAGGCCACACGTGAGGGAATGAATGCCATATACAATACGATCACGAGAAGCTGCACGAATGAACTCTTTCGTGTGATGGACTCCACTCTCGACTACGGTGCATTGCGTATGCTGCCGATTCTTTTGAATCCACTCGACGAAACCTATCCTGTTCTCGTGAAGAGTGCCCTCACATCGCGCGGCCTTCTCAGTTACGTCGACAATCCTGCTGCATATCCACCCAATCGTCCGCTGGACAAGACCACTCACGTACCATCGCAATTCGATGTCCGTTGGCCCATGCTCGCGGATGATCCCACGGTCGAAGGAGGTCGTTGAACATCATGAAAAAGATTTTATTAGCCACTCTGATCTCATTACTTGGTGCCTGCGGCACATCGGCTGACCGCAGCAACACCGAGGTGTCTTCGCTGGGCGGATCAAACTGTGTGTTCGATTCTCAAGATCCCTTTGAACCTCACACACGATTGCCCAAGGGCGACCACGCCGGAGAATGTTACGACACCCGAAAGGCGAGATCCCTCGTCCGACTGAACGAGGAACAGGCGCGTCAGTACGGTGGAACGGCATCCGGAATTGTCTCGGTAGCGAATGTGTCCCACAAGGGGAAGTTTTACGTGGCGCATATCCCGCTCAAGAGCGTGAAGACGGCAATCTTTCATTTGGAGTACTTCCCTGCCGTTGTTCCCGCCGGCCACACACAGCTGCGCCTGCAATTCGACGAACGCATGCCTGTGACTTTGGTTTCGCAATCAAAGTCCTCGATGACACAGGTCGTGAAGGTGACCGATTTGGTTCTGAGTGTCGAGGCTATTGCTCAACCCGGTTTCAGCTACGACCTTTTCAAAGGAATGGATGATCAGTTTGGCGCCGTGTATAAGATGACCACTCTGGAAGACAAATACGATCACATGGTGCGCAAGCAAAATCACCGTGTGGAACAGTGGAAATTGAATATGTCGGTTGAGGAAATGCAAACGATTCTGGAAAAATATGTCAGCAAGAGCCAAGAGCGCGGCATGAATTTGATGTATCACACGTTGAAGCTCAATTGCACGACGGAAATTATCGCCGCCATTGATGATGGTATGAACTACAGCCTGCGTGAGCGCCTTGGGAAATTCACGGCAAAGACAACCGATTTTTATCCCAACGTCATTCGTATCTCCCTGATCAAGAGAGGATTGCTCCCACTGGGTCATGGCAACGATTTGGACGAGCTTGCCAACGATCCGGTTGCGGCAAGCTTCAAGTGAGCCTTTTTAGGGAGTGAAGATTTCTGCTGTGTGGCTGGGCCCTGCACTTCTCTGCTTTGGTTCTTTTTTGTTCGTGAGCCCGCCCACAACAAGAATGCGCCCGTCAGGAAGAGGTGAGCTGACGTGCATCCATCGTGGCGTCGACATGTTGGCATCGGGTCTGCACTCAAAAACGCCAGCCGGTGTCCTTTGGCAACGCTCGGTTGAGGCGAGAGGGACTCCACTGGCCACGCCGCCTGCGAAGAATATTTCTCCGGATTGAAGCACCGTTGCCGTGTGCAGCGAACGGGGAGCCTGCAATCTTCCGGCAGCCTGAAATTTTTGAGTTTTCAGATTGAGGATTTCCATATCCCACGTGCTCTCTCCGTAATTCACGAGACCGCCCGAGATGAGAAGTTCGTCGGAGTTCAGTGCCGTGACGGTGTGGTATGTTCTAGGAAGACTCATGGGTGTTGCAACCGGCACGGCTTCCATTTTTTCTAAGTCGATCCATTCAAGGCTGTCGAGGATTCCATCTCTCGATTCACCGCCTGCGATGAGGATCTTTTTCCCATCAAAGAGGGTTGCTGTGTGGTGCGCGCGTGGCACAGACAGGTGAATTTTGAGAGGCTGGAAAGACAGTGTGGTCGGGTCGAAGATTTCGATGGAATCGAGCTGACCATCGGCTTGCTCGCCGCCCACAATGACAATTCTTCCATCAGAAAGTGGTGTGGCAGAGTGGCCGCTACGACCCACAGTCATTTCAGGTCCCTGCGAGAATGCTTCTGTTGCAGGATCGAAATATTCCGTTGAATTGAGTCCTGTTTCAAAATCGGTGTCGCCGCCCATCATGAGAACTCGGCCGTCAGGCAAAGTCACGGTTGTCGCGTTGCTGATGGGTGTGGAGAGTTTGCTTTCGAGAGTCCGCACGCGCTCGCTTTTCGTATCAATGATTTCTGCTTTTGGTTCTCCACCCCAATCGCCCCAGCCACCGCCGGAGATCAGCATGAGGCCGTCTTTGAGAAACGTCACACTGTGGCCCGATCGACCCAGCTCCATATTGAGCTTCATCAGTTTGAATTTTCCGCGCTGAGACGGGAGAGATTTCTCGGTTCGTGGTGTTGCCTCGGAGTCGGATGCGGCAGCTGAGAAAATGATCAGCGCTGCAGTCGTGACGATCCCGAGAGTGCGATACAGTCGATTCTTCATCATTGTTGCCACCTCACTCCATCCAAGGCAATCGTTCGAGATCCACATTTCCTCCAGAGAGAATCACTCCAATTTTTCTCCCCTCCCACTGCTGTCCTCCTTTGAAGAGTGCTGCCAATGCAGTCGCAGCAGAGGGTTCGATGATGAGTTTTGTTCTTTCCCAGAAATATTTCATTGCGTGAATCGTAAGCTCATCCTCAACAGTTTCAATTCCGTCGACCTTGTCGCGGAGGATGGCGAAGTTGAGTGTGCCCAAGGAGGTCAGCAGTCCGTCTGCGATCGTTTTGGGATCGACGGAGGGAATGATGTGTCCGGCCTGCAGTGAACGGGCAGCATCGTCTGCACCTGTCGGTTCCACGCCAACCACTTTGATTTTTGATGAGCGTGCTTTTGTGGCCAACGCTGTCCCCGCAAGGAGTCCGCCTCCGCCGACGGGCGCGATGATGGTGTCGAGATCCGGCACATCATCGAGGAGCTCATCCGCTGCGGTGGCCTGACCAGCGATGATCTTAGAATTGTCGTAAGGGTGAATCTCAAGCGCACCTGTTTGTGCGATGATCACATCTTGCGTTTGCTCGCGGTCGGCCAACGTCGGCCGGCAAAATGTGATGTGTGCTCCGTATTCTGCAACGGCACTCTTTTTCACTGCAGGTGCGTTTTCCGGCATCACGATATAGGCCGGTATTCCGCGCAATCGCGCAGCCAGCGCCAGCGCCTGTGCGTGATTGCCCGACGAGTGTGCCACAACGCCTGATTGCGCTTCCGCGTCGCTCAATGAAAAAACAGCATTGCACGCGCCTCTGAATTTGAATGCCCCGACTTTCTGAAGGTTTTCACATTTGAAATAAACGTGAGCGCCAAGACGCCTGTTGATGGCTTCGTTTGTGATCACCGGAGTGCGGTGAGCATGCTTCAGAATTCTCGCACGTGCGTCCCGTACATCGGAGAGATCTGGAATCCGCATGACACACCTCACAACCTTGAAGAGGGATTAAAGGCAATCTTCGAGCCGCGTGCAGTAGGGATTGGGTGGTTTGCCCGGATGATTCACTTGGCGTGCCTTCACCAAATACATATTGTAAAGATATTGCCACATCTGTTCAGAGACAAACTTCCAAAAAGGTGATTTCTCATAGCGCATTTCTAGTTTTTCGGAGTTCTCGCCCACCTCGGCCCAAACGGGCTTTGAATAGGGAGTGCGTTCAGCAGGGTCGGTGAAACGAGCCACGCCTTCTATCGGCCCTGTTTTTTTTGCGACCAAGATGTCGAAAGTGGCAAAATCAAGAACTCCGTTCAGATTCTCATCGTGGAAGACAGTCACGTAGGCGGGATAAGGAACATTCTCGATTCGAATTGTGGCCGTTTGATTGGCGTTGATTCCCGTGCTGCACACAATCTTTTTTTGGGCCGACTCCTCATGAAAGGCCTCATCGCCGGCGAGCGCCAAGCCACATATTCTGTGCTCGTTGGATTTTGACCGCGCGGGAGCGATATTGGTGACCTCGAGGGTGAGATGGCGTCCTGTTTTTCCCGAGAGTTGAAGCGGGTCAGTGGATTCTGGTTGAGCCCAATCTTTCGCTTTGCACGCCTGAGCCTGCGACAGAAGAACAATCAGGGGAGCCAGTTTCCAGTTCAGCTTCATACATTTCCTCAATTTCCGCAGGCCGCCCGATTCAAAAGAACCGCTTTTTCACAACTTTCAACACTCAAAACCGATTGACAGGACTTACAATATCCGGAAAATCTATGAATAGGAAACACGCTTCTTGACGAGGAGATGTCATGACAACGATCCGCTTTTCACTCGCATTGGCTGCTCTCTCGGGTTGGGTTGTGTCTTGTGGACAAAACAATTCGTCGCAGTTGCTCTCCCGCCCGCTGGAATCTGTCGAGTTCATATCAGTCGTGGTCAAAGATCTGCGTTTTGATGCGGGCAATCCCAATCGCCGGCCCACGTCCGTTTGCTATGCCGTATTTGCGGGACCTGAAGGTTTTCCCTCAAATCCGGACAAGGTCGTGCTGAAAGACTGCAAGCCTGTCGACAGTTCCATTGTTTCGTTTCTGATTGAAGGGCTGCCTCCTTCTTCCGATGGCTATGTTGTCAGCCTGTTTCAGGACATGAACCTCAACGGCAAATTGGACACCCGCAGTTTGTTCGGAATCCAAGTTCCCGACGAGCCCTTCGGATTCACGCAAAATCCGCCGCTCTTGGGTGCGCCTACCTATGACAAGTGCAAAATTGTTCCGCAAAAGAATGGCGAGAAATTTGAAATTGTCATGAAAAAAATCGGCGGCTGATGTGTCCGAGGCGTTTTGCAGCGGACGCCGATCTCACTGTTCCCCGACTGGAAACTCAGCGAGTTTTTTTAACTGAGTGTCATAGTAACTCACCGTGAGCGGCCCGCTTTCGGCCTTGCTCAAATAAGCAAAACCCAAGACCGATGCGGCAAACTTTGTTCGCGGGGTCGGTGTGACGGGGCGGGTTTCTCCGCCTGTTCCGCTGATCACAAGATTGACACCGCAATCGGTGCGCAGGTGTTCGAGTTGGTGATCATGGCCTGAGACGTAAAGGTCCACTTTTCCGCAAAATTGAGGCGACCATTGATCGCGCAGGTATGTGGTGTCGCCGTGCATGCCGCCCGAGTGGATGGGGTAGTGACCCGCAACAATTCGGGTCTTCGCTTTCGGTGCTTCCAGCTTTTCATTCAGCCATTTCTGCTGTGTCGGATCGTTTTCAAGTGAGACTGTGTCGATGACAATGAATTCAATGCCAGTCGATTCGAACGAATAATAACGATTGGGCATGCGCCAGAACTTGGACAGCTGCGTGTACTCAACTTGTGCATTCACATTCCCGCGCGACCAGCCAAAACCATAATCGTGGTTGCCGAGTGCTGCCCACCATGGAATGCCTATTCGGCCGTAGGGGATTTCGAAATGAGTTTGAAACTTCTCGTCGCGGACCGACTTGACGCCGCTGTTGTAAAAGTTGTCGCCCAGCAGAACACCAAAATCGCAGCGTTGCGACTGACAAAAGCGATGGAGGGCATCGGCAACCTGTTGCTGCTCGTCGTTGCCCTTCCCTTGGTCGCCCATCATCAGCACACCCAAAGAATTTCCTTCCTCTTTGACTTGCGCGTCTGAAAGGGGTGCGCAATGGGCAACGAGAATGGACGCGCCCAGAGCCGTAAGGAAAAGGGAAAAGGAACGCATTTGAGCCATCCGTGATGAGAGTTTCCGTGAAACGGTAGTGGGGAATCATGTCCGCTGTCAAGCTGATTTTGACTGGCGGTGTGAACTGAAGGGTACGATATTACTGCTCAAATTGAACCCGTGCGATGCGCCATCCCCACGCGCTCACGAAGGTGTCGGTCACAAAGGTGATGGTTGCCGACGCACCTTCGATGACCGGACTCCAGAACGCGGGGAGCGTCCCGCTGATGCGCGACACCACGCGGCCCGTTGGCGATTTGATTTCGATAAAGTCGGTCGACTGGGTTTCGAATTGAGAGAAAAAAATCCTAAACCGTTTTGCGCCCGCAGGTGCCGAGACGTTCCACTCCTTGCGGAGATTGGAACGATAGGGATGTTCACTCTCGAGAATCGCGGATTCGCTTTCCCACGACGGAAAGTCGTGATGTTCTATTCTGAGTCCTTCTTCGTTTCGAAGCAGTTTTCCAACATTGAGGCGCATGGGGTTTGAGGTGAAGGGTAAGAGTGCAGATTTGCCGTCGGCAGACCTTAAAATCATCCTCTTTATGTCAGCAGCGGATTTTTCCGGAAGCAGTGCGCGGGCCATGGCAGCAGAGGCTGCAACGAGAGGACAGGCCTGACTGGTGCCTGAGAGCGCTTTGTAGCCACCTCCGAGCGCGGTGGAAATAATTTCTTCACCGGGGGCAAAGATATCCACATCGGAGCCGAAATTGGTAAAGAGCGTGGGAAGGTCGCGGCGATCGGTCGCACCCACGGCGATCTGATGATCGAAATGGTACGACGCGGGGTAGCTGGGCTCGATATCGAGATTCTTTCTGAAATTCCCGACAGCCGAAACAACGAGGACGTCATGGCTTTCTGCATACCGCAGGGCCTCGCTCAGGACGGGGGAATCGCTCGGCGTACCAAAGCTCGCCGAGATCACGCGCGCTCCTCTGTCGACGGCATAGCGAATGGCGCCGGCGATCGTTTCAAGCGGAGGCGAAGGGCGGCGGCTCGAAAAAATGCTGACGGGCAAGACGCGAATGCCTTGCCACGGTGTGGCTATTCCGATTCTGTTGTTTGGCTTCGCGATCAGAAGACCAGCCAAGTGAGTGCCGTGCCCCAGAGTGTCACGAGTGTCGTTCGTATTGTCTGCAAAGTTCCAGCCGATGGAATCATCCGCGTAGCCGTTGCCGTCATCGTCGATTCCATTGGTGGCGCGATCGGAACCATCGGCAGCTTGGCCTGATTCTCCGAGATTCAATGCCAGACGTTGGATGTCCAAGTCGGGGTGATTGAAGTCGATGCCACTGTCGAGAAGTGCCAGAGTGACTTCTCCGGAAGGAATGGGGAGTGGTTGTGAGGCGCCGATGTCAGCTCCCGCTTCTCCCGCCTCTCCCGCGATTCCATTTTCCGAGGTTTGTCCGGTGTTGTGCAAATACCACTGCACCGGAGCCAAGGGGTCGTTCCACGGGACGTCCGGATTCACCGACTGAGGCCAAAACTCAGTGGTGGGTTTCCCGCACCCAGAGAGAAAAAAACAAAGAGCCACTGTTCCGAAAGCCAGACAACTTTCTGGAAAGAGTTTGAGTTTTATAAAATTGAAAAACGTCATCTCGTTTCAGGTTACAAAACTTCAAAGTGAAAAACGATTTTTTGACGCCCCTAATAAGAAAAATTTTCCCGCTTTGATCGTAGTGCGCAATTTTTGCAGACCCGCAGGCCTCCCGCTGGCGCCATCATGAAGGATGCAACGCCAATCATGGGGGCCGTCTCATGTCACAGTTCAACATCGTCCTTTCCCTGCTCAGCTTGGCTCTGCTCAGTTGTGGTCGGTTGGAGAGCAAAAGCACCAACGGCTCCGAGAACAGCGGCAGGCCTTCGCAAACAGATGTCGCCCCAAGCAATGCACGTGGCGCAGCGCTTCCCGACGAGTCCCATGGGCCCGATTCGCAGGGCACCTCGAAGGCAGGTGCAACAGGTGCCGGTTCACCGTCTGCGAATCCTTTGCCACCTGCACCGACGCCATCAGTTCCCAGTGCTGGTCCGACTCCGGATTTACAGGACGCTGCCTACACGTTCACTCTCCCGCAGAGAGCCTTCAACACGAAGTCGAACGCGTTGTGGGCAACGTATTATCACACGCTCAAATTCAATCATTCAGAAGACGGCATCGACCTGTTGGCAATGGACGGCAGTGCTCTTGGTCCGAAATTGACCAAAGCTCAGTGGTGCAAAGCAGCCATGGAAGGCAGTGTGCAGATTTCGTTCGATGGGGTTCTACGAACTTACAACTATGCGGGTTCTGGATCGACGGTGCAGGTGGATTGCAGCGATTATTACGATCATCCTGTGGGCCGCAGCCGCTTCAGACTCGCACGCGGCGAGTTCGGCGATGGCATTCGAAATTATGCACTGTCTCCCTACCGCACGGTGGCCGTTGACCCCGATTTCATTCCCTACGGTTCTGTTCTTTTTATTCCCGCAGCGCGCGGATTGTCGTTTCAAATGTTTGATGGCAGAACGCGGACTCACGACGGGTATTTCTTTGCCGGCGACACGGGAGGTCTGATCATCGGCAATCACATCGATGTCTTCATCGGAACGAGCCTGACCAACCCGTTCTCGTGGATCACCAGCAAGGCTCAGTCTAAAATCGAATTTCAGATTGTCCCCGACCCAGACATCAACGCGGTGCTCTTAAGCATGCATCAATGAGCTGAGCACTGAAGATTGAACGTCTTGGCAGGGTTCTTGGGATCAGCGTCGTCGTAAATGATCTTGACGCCTTCTTTTTCGACGAGCTTCCTGATGCGATTCTCGTCCATGATCTTCTTGCGGTACGCGGGATCCGCCATCCAGCGGATGGGGTTCGTGATGGTTTGACCCAAGTCTTTAAAGTTGTCGTAGCGCACAGTGAATGAAATGATTCCGAAGGTATGCGGCGGCGCATCGCGATTGCCGTTGGTGTTGTTCCATTCGCTCGAACGGCGGACAAGACCAATTTCAAAGAAGACCTTGCGATAACGGAGTACGAGCCCCGCCTTGAGGTCAATCACCAGAGGTTCAGCTTCCGTGTGGTAAACGTCATTGCCTGCAAGTCGATAGTTGCTGAACACGTAGCGGCCTTCCCCGCCGAAATAAAAATTCAGGCTCCATGGGCTGGCACCGCAGATGAGTCGTTTCAGACGCGCTTCAGGGCTCAACATCGAGAGCTCTTCTGCCAATGTCGGTGTGATCTTGTTCCCGAGGTACATGTCGATCAAGGTCCCGAGCAGCCGATAGTTCACCATGAATCCCGCGTTCACGAAATTCGTGAAGGACCCCGCATTTCCTCCCGCGTTCACAATGACATTGTATTCCGGTTGAGAGTTGCCATAGAGGTCGCCCTCGCCCACTTTCACGAATTTCTGGAAATCAATGTTCACGTAGGCGCGGTCGGCCAGCTGGTATTCCCAGTTGACGCGTTTGTCGCCGATGAGGCGGTGGAAACCATTCTGAACTTGCTCTGCATACGAGTTTTGGCCAATGGTGCCCAATTGCGCTTCAAGGCGCGTCAAAGAGCGCAGGCTCGTTTTGTCCTTGTCCATTTTGTAGCCGTTCACCGCACCGCCGCAGTAAAGAACTCCCGCATTGGGGGGCTGTTCAGGTCGCAGTGAACCGTCGTCGTTGTTTCCTGTGTTGTAGATTTCCTGACCACAGAGGAAGAAAAAGTCGCTGTGATCGAAGCCGAGCTTTTTGAAGAACTTTTCAAATTCAGGATTGTTGAAGCCGATTTCGAAACGCAGGCCGTTGGTGTAGTAATTGTCGGTGCCTGCAAGGAAATCGTTCTCCATGGTGATCTTGAAGGCATCAATCACAGCGCGGTCTTTCATCAGGTCATCAATTTCCTGATTGAGAAGTTTCCCATCGACGCGCAGGGTCTGAACGAATCTGGTTTCGTTTTCGACCTTGAGTGCCTTGAACGTGGGGACAAGTTTTTGGTCACGGAAGCGCAGACGCAGTTCGCGCTCCTGTTCCGTGATGTCGGTGTCATATATGACATCAATGATGTCCGAGACTTCATCGTAAATTTTCTTGTTTTCGAAATAGTCGGGCCGGTCAAAAAAACTGGCAAAAGCAGGTGAAGCGTTCACGAGAATCATCAGAGAAATCAGCAAGCGACGAACGTTCATGAAACTATCCTAGACTCTGAAGCTGGATCGCCGCCCCACCCCCCCCGCGCATCCTCAGGATGACTTGGAAAAGTGATGAGATGGCACCAACAATTCGAAAGATTGCGGCAACAGTCGGGGGTGCCTATCTGAAATTTTTGGGGGTATCAATCCCGAAGTGCGAGGGCGCAGACGACCTTGTCGACGCTGTGATCGTTCACGAGGGGAGATTGAGGGCCGAGACCCTTGGGAAAACCCTGACCTTTGGTCTTGGAGCGGTAGCTCGACCAGAATTCTTTTTCCTTGGAATGAATGTCTTCATCGTCAATTCTAGTCAGGTTTCCGTCGGGAGAAAGCGCCCACCGGCCCCCGAGAGCACCGTAATTGGCCTGTCGCACCACAGCCCAAAGAAGTCCGGAAAGAGGTTTCAGCGCTGCTTGCGAGACCTCCTTTGCGGTTTCGCGGGTGGGTGGAATGTGTGGCGTCATGTCCTCTCCATAGAGAACATTCGTCATCCTTCCGGAAAACCTTTTCTCGAAGGATTCTTTGAATTTGGCATCTCCGGCATTGGGGCTTTGAAAGGCGTAAATGCGCCCCACTGAAATTCCGTCGTCTACGGCACGCCAAGCCGCGTATTGGCTCAAAACACCGCCCAGACTGTGCGCTGCGAAGGAAACGGGTTTCCCCTTCTCCGCCACTTCCATGAGCGTCCGCCTGAGTTTGCGCCACGTGAGCCCAAAGTTGATCAAGAAGCCCTTGTGCACCCAGCCGGGGAGTTCATGGATGAAGCCGGGTGTTGTGAAAAAGCCGGCATTGAGGACGTAGTCCAACGGGTTTTGGGTGCCGCGGTAGAGCACCAGCGCGTTGTTCTCGAATTCAAGCACGGTGGCATCGAGACCAAAAGGGCCGGCATAAAAGTCGGTGACCTTCAGAGGAGCTTCCGGCAGCGATTTCCATGCCGCAGCGCGCACGCTGTCAGGTTGCTGGACCATGCGTGCAAACCAAGCCGCAGAGAGAAGGTTTTCACGTGTGTGGTCACCTGCAGCCGCATTCATAAAATCCATGTGGGGGATCACTTGGCACGGCAGAGGTTTCGGCGGTTTTTCCGAAGCTTGAACGCGCTTTTGAGGTTCATCCCGCGGAGCGGCATGGACGACAGAGGAGAGGGAGGCCGCGGAAACAAGAACCAGAGCGATGCTCGTTTCGATGAGATGACGTTTTATCATTTCACTTTAGCCCCACCGTTGTTGCTTCATTTTGGCTCCAGTTCAGTACAAACAACAATGGGCAGAATTTTCACATTTCTTCTGATTTATTCCTTAAAAGAAAGAATTTCTGTGGGATATTTTTGCCCACACGCTACGGGCACTCGAGTTCCACAGTGCGCGTGTGATAAATTCAGGAAGGTAAGAATCCAGCTCGAGAGTGATCGTCTCTATGAATTCATTCACGCTGCTGCCAGCGCTGATGACACTGATTGCGTCGCCTCAACCTGCCTCCATGTGCGGGCAGGACGATCGTTTCCTCACGCAAGAGAGTGCTGTGGGGTATGTCACGGCACGCCCTGCAACTTCCAACCAGCGCTCTCCGGTGTGCACCATCACACTCATCAGCGATTCCTGTGCTCTGACTGCCGGTCATTGCTTGGAGGCGCTTGAATCGGCTGTTTTTCAGGCCGCCGATGCGACGGGGCATTCTGCACCGCTCAACACAAGAACTTACGCGGTGGATAAGAATTCCGTGGCGGCACTGCAGACGCGCATCGGCAACGATTGGGCAGTGGTTCGCTTGAAGGAGAATGAAGTCACTGGGCTTAGGCCCGGCAAAGTGCATGGCTTCCTTGAACCGGAACTCGATCCCGCATTTCCTCCTGAAGCCAGTCTTGAAGTCACGACTGCGGAGAAGGACGAGCAGTCGACGGGTTTCGTGCAGTGGAAATCGGATGGTTCAACGCTTTGGACCGAGGGAAGCATTCTCTATCACGACCTCGACACGGGCAAAGGGAGCAGCGGATCGCTCGTGTTGAACCGTTCGAACGGCAAGGCTGTTGCCATTCACACCCACGGCGGCTGTGAAACCATGAAGAACAACAAAGCCACCATCATTGCGCGGGTGCCGAATTTGGTGCGTTCCATTCGCGCCTGCCGCATGGGATTGCGGCAATGGTAGTTTTCTTCCGCTTGATATTTCTTTCGTTGGGTCTTCTGCTCTCGGGCTGCGTTCAGCGCAGCTACAATGACGAAGAGGCAGCCGCCCAAAATATTTTTGCCTTCAATCGGCAACGTATTGCATTCGACTATGTCGGCTTCGGCTGGTGCTATTTTTTGGAGGACACGATCTACAAGCCGCAAACTGTGAAAACAAACATTGTTGATTCCGAATCCAATGTCGACCTCGATACAGGCATCGAGCGGACTGATAAATATCAGGTTGTTTTCACCCTGCGAAAGTTCGACAAACAGCACCCGACGCCTTTTGAGTTCAATGCGTTCTCCGCATGGACAAATGATTATTCCAAAAACGGAACAATCAACACGGAGGAATTCACCGCTGCGGGTCAGGTGGAGTCCTCCATTCAGGCGCTGCGATCGGACATCTCAAGATTGAGTAGCGAAAAGGCAATCTGTGAGGATGTGAAAAAGGGGCTGGCTCCCAAGATCAACTATTTTCCCGTCTCCGACAAACAAGCGCTTGTGTCGGAATACCGACTGCGCTGCCGCAACGATTCCACCGAAGTGTCCCGCCGTGCTGAAGTCGAAATGCTCAGCCAATTTGGCTACGAATTCGCGCGCAAGGGGCTCGATGAACTCGTAAAGAACCCCAAGTGGCAGCAGTACCTGCACCTTGGCACGCCCTGCCCCGATTCCACCTTTGTGATGGAAATCAGCCGTGGGCAGTACCTCGGGTCTGAGTCCAAAAAAGTGTTTTGATCCTGATGAATTGGAATGACCTTTTGGGCTGACTGCCGCTTCGTCCACGGCATTTTCAAGCCAGCCTGAGCGGGCTTTAGACTGACCAGCCAATCGCTAAAAGCTGCTAAAATCATACAAAAAAACTGTTGAGCGGCAATGGATTCGTCTGCTAGTGGCCACGATGTTCTTCCCGTGAATATGCATTCACGTTGATTTTGGAGTGATCATCATGCGCTCAATTCCATTCTTCGCACTGTCGGTTTCCATTCTTGTCTCGCTTGTTTCTGTGGGATGCGGTCGTTCGGACGACCTTCAAAGCAGCGTCATGGAGCGTTCTTCCGGTACAGGCGTTTTGGGCGAGCCCGATTACAAAACCAATGATGGTGTTTCGATTATGGAATGGGTGAAAAAGCCGGGCGTGAGAAAAGCCATTTGCGACGTTCTGCGCGATGCCAAAAGGCAAGGCTACCGTTCGATTTCCAGCGAAGCGACGCAGATGGTGGCCAACACTTTCACCCTGCATACCGCAGAAGCTGAGATTGTTGCGGTGTACGCGATGGAATTCGATTGCCCTGAATTGCAATAATTAGGTCTTTTCAATTCAACGGCAGTGCAACTCGCACTGCCGTTTTTTTTTGAATCAACATTTGTCTCAGTACAACACCATGCCTTCCACAAATCGGATTCCGCCTTCAACGACGTCATAATAC
>JBEGJP010000031.1:0-3820 GCA_041184525.1 Pseudomonadota bacterium
ATGTGGTGCGGCTGAACGACGAGTCTGGTGGATTGTGTCACGGTCGTTTTTCAATTTTCAAGACAACACCAGCCAACACGCCGACAAGCAGGGCAGGCACATGACTCACTGCCAGCGGCAACGATAAGGCAAGAAACACGATTGCCAAAAACAGAACGAGAGGCAGTGACCACGCTGGACTCCACAAACGCGCAGCAGGGTAGACCAGCGCCAAAACACCCCCGCTCATCCCGATGACCCAAGGAGACTGCGCAAATAAGTGATGTGCGACGAGGGATCCGGACAAGGCGGCGGCATGGCCGAGAATCAGAGGGACGGCGAGCGCCCGCTTTCCGCCTTTCGCCTCCAGAAAACAGCCAAGGACAGAAAAAAAGAGTGCATTGTTGAAAAAATGCGAGAGATCTTGATGGACGAAGAAGGAGGACAGGAAAGGGAGTCCGTTTTGCCGCGCGGGCGACCGAGCATCAAATGCGAGCATTTTGGTGAGCGCGTCATTGGGAACCGCGAGCCCGAACAGGCTGCCTCCCTGTGATTCCGAGATAAAAATAAAAACCAAGGCTTGCAGCGAGAGAATAAGCCCTGTGACAAAGGGGAGCCGACGCAAAATGACGTGTGCAAGCTGCTTTTCACTCAGAACAGGCTGTGACATGCGCGCTGTAAAACTCCCTCAAGACGATGCATCCGGAACATTTAAACCCTCTGAGCGGTATTAGGCAATGCTCAAAAGGAGTGCTATGCAAGAAGGAGAGTGCTGGAGGACACTATGGCCAAGGACCCTGATCTCAAAGATCTCTTTTTGAATGAGAATTTGCTCATCGAATTGGCCATGCGCGAACTGAAGGGCAAACGACCTCCCCAGTCTGCATCTGAAGGTGCCCCTCCTACCTACTTTCGTGGCCGTAAAACCAAACTCTTGCGTGAAATCGAGTCGCGCGGCTGGACAACCCGCGATTTGGCGCAACAGATCGGTGTGCCCGCTCCGGAAGCGGGTGCCTTGGTGCGCGGCGGACAGCGCGTGACTCCCGAAATCGCACAAAAACTCGCGCGCGTTTTTGCCACCTCGGCAGAGTACTGGCTCACCGACGACGAGTGACAGTTCTCGTTTTTCTTTACTCAATCGGATTTTAATACGGCGCGCGAAGCGCGTAGTTGAACGGTGTGAAGTTCCCACCATTGTTGGCAGCGAGGTTTCTGCTGTGCAGGAATCCTTGGTTGTCGATGACCCGCGCCCACGTTGAAACGTTGTCGCTCCATCCAACAAATAGAAAGACGTGTGCGGGGATGTTTTTTGAACCGTCGGAATCGAGGGTGAAGACGACATCGCCTGCACGCAGGTCCCTGAGCTCGGAGATCCGTTCCCAGTGTTGCGAGAATTCGAGATATTCCGAAAGTGCCGCTGTCCATGTGCTGATGTTGTAACCGCGCGAGTTGAGTTGGCGTGGAACAGCAAGTCCAGCCTGCCGCAGTGCAGTGCTGATGAAGGCGACACAAGCGTTGTTTGTTGTACCAAACCATCCCATGACGTCCGCATAGACCTTTCGATAGTTGTCAGGCTGAGTGTAGTAGGACAGCAGGCGTCCTGAAAATCCGCTGAGTCCGCTCAAAGGGATGGGAGCCGGCAGCGTGTCACCGACGGGAAGCGAAGGTGCTGCAGGAGCTCTTTTGCCACGCAGAATATCCAGGGGCCAGCGCATGATCTCGCAGCTAAATCCCCAATGGAGTTGCTTGCAGCTTCTGACCTGGGAATCAGAGAATGGCCCGTAGGCAAATTCAGCATCCGTGCACGCTTGGAGACTGTTCTCCCAGTTTGTCCCGGGTGCGCAAGGCGTGGTACCGCGCAGCACACCTGCAAAGAAGATATCCCAATTCTGCTCGCGGCATTCTCTGGAACCTGCGCCTCGTGCGTTCTCACAGGAGCGAATCATCTCCTGAGAGAACGGCCCGATGGCGTGCGTGCTGGTCATGCAAAGATTCTGAATGGGATTGTAGACAGCCCCGTCGGGGCACCATGCCGTCATTTTTGCGGAGCCGGCGGGATCGAGGGAAGATCGAGGCACTGGTATTGATGAAGGCTCCCGCAATACCGTTCGATATTGGAGAATTTTGTTGTGAATTCCATGCGAACGTTGCTGCGTCCGGATGAGCCGTAGTTGTAGGGATATCCAAAGCCCCAACCAGAATAGGGGTGATCATAGGAGTGGCAACTCGTATCTTCATTGCTGCAGTTGTCTGCAACATCGTATGCATCACCAAAGTGTTTGCCGAAGTAGTAGGTTCCACCCACGCGGAAGGTGCCTTCCCAGCCTTTGAGGTTTCCACACACACGATAGCCATGACACAAGCGGTTTTGATCGAAGACGAAAAAGTTCATGGTCGTAGCGGAAGGAGTGTTGCCGGAGTTTTCATGGCAGTCTAAAAACACAGTCATCTTCTTCTGACTTGCATCGTTGGATGAGTCGTCTTTCATGACAATGACGAGGTCTTGGCATGCCCCCGGCGGTGTGACCGTGCCACTGCTCTGTTGCGCATAAGCGTGGGTTGCAGAGAGTGCTGCCAGCGTTGAGAACATGCCGAGAGATAATACAGACACAGTCTTTTTCATACTTTTCTCCTCTGTTGAGTTTGAACTCCGTTCGGCAAATTAAAAGGGTGACTTTGAACTGTCGATAGAACGATCATCAATCTTCCCGAATTGGGTAAATTTACAGTGGACGCCCGACACCTCAACGGAGCTATATAATCGCATCCCACAGAGGAGGTGTGTGCATGCGTTTTTCAATGTTCCAGTGCACCAAAATGATTTTTTATTCATTTCTTTTCTTTCCTATTATTTCGCGTGCGCAGACCCATGGTCAGTGGACCCCGGGGCAGTGCGGAGATGATGGACAGTGTTCACTCATCAGTATCTCGTTGGAGGTTGAACAAAAGAGTCCTCAGAATCATGGTGGAGTTGTTATCGGCACCATTGATGATGATGGATTTAAATCTTCAGGGAGCAACAGCACATCGGCGAAGAAAACGTGCCGTAAGGAGGTTCGAGTTCCGCGGGTTGTTTACGACGCTGTGACCCAAATGTTCAATGGAATTGTGTCGCGCGGAAATGGTGTGAGCCTGCAACCCGCGTTCAGTCCTGCCGAGCAGACCATGCTTCTCTATTACAATACGATCATGCAGCAGACGATGAATTTTCAGTGCAACAATTAAAAACGAGAGGGAGGAAAAATGATGTTGAAATCTTTGGCTCTAGCTTCGTGTGTTTTTCTTGCTGGAAATGCTTTTGCTGACTTTCGTCAGCCCGAAAATGGCGGCGGAAATTGTAGTCCGGATGGACAGTGCGTTATTTTTGAAGTGAATATTCAAATGGACAGCGCAGTTGATCGTCCGGTGATAGTGAATTCGCCCATCATTTATCTTGACGATACGAACTCATACACCACGACCGTTGTTCGCAAAGGGGACGTTTGCACAAAACAAGTGAAAGTTCCTTGGTCGGTGTATCAGTCGATTGCCTCTATTATGGCGTCCCTCGATGGTGCCAACGGCGAGCCGCCTCCGGCATTCACACCAGCCCAGCAAACCATGCTTTTGTTCTATACGACGCTCATGCAACAGACATTGTCTTTCACATGTACACCCGGCGATGTCGGGGGATAATCTCCGGTCTTGGAAAAAATGATTTCGACAAATGGAGAATGTGTCGTTCACCAATTCCCGTGCAGGTGAGAATGCCATCGGGAAGATTTGGTACGACACATTTTCCGTTTGTTTTTTTTGCTCTGAGCTCATGTCTGTTTTTCAGGGATAAAGTTACGGAACCGAT
>JBEGJP010000032.1:0-20289 GCA_041184525.1 Pseudomonadota bacterium
GCATCAAGCAATGAAAAATTCACGTCACAAATTCAATGCAAAAATGTATCAAGGCAGGGCTCGTATCTACACAAGAATTCCTGGAACAGTGAACATCCAGAGGATTTGGGTGTGGGATGAGTCCCGCATGGAATATGTGCCTCCGGTCAGGGGGAATGCGTTTGAAGCGATGCGCTATGACGTCACCACAGAAGGTGGCCGCAAGCGCGTGCGTCAATCGTTTTCCACTCTCGATGAGGCGCGAGTTTGGCAAAACCGGATCGAAGCTGTGTTGAATAACCAGAACATTCCTGAAAGGGATTCTTCGTCGGATATGCCCACCGGTGGTCCGCTGCTCGGAGACGTTTATGCGGAGTATCACAGACGCAAACTGATGAAGTTGAGTGTCAACACTCGGCTCAAATATGAGCAGTATGTGAGGCTGCACATGCAGGAGCTGCTGCAGCGCCCAATCCGCAGTCTGACACCGCACACCATTGACGAATGGCTCGATCGGTTGACCCGAAAGGCCACGCGCAGTGGTGCATTGCACCGTCGGTTTTCCTTTGACCATGAGCTGACGTTTTTGAGTGGGCTCATCAATTACTACATTGAATACTTCGAGGATCCTGTGTTCCGGTCACCATTGCGCAAGAGACATCGGCAAGATGCCGTGCTTGCCAAGGCGCCCCCGAAGCATCGGGACCTCACCGAAGTGGAATTCAAATTGTTCTTGAATGAGCTCGCGAGGGGTCCGCAGGGCGAGATGTTCTCTTGCATGGCGACCGTTCAGTTCTATCAGGCATTACGGATTTCCGAAGTGGCAGCTTTGCATTTTGAGGACATCAACCTCAATTGGAAAACGCCCGAGGATTCCACGCTGCGCATCTGCCGGCACTTTGTTTACCTTCGTTCCAAAGGTTCAAAGCCTGTCCTCATGGCTGGGTTCAAGAACGCCTCTGGCGGATTGAACTCCGTTCGCGAACAACCGGTTTTCCAGCAGTCCTTTGAGGCATTGAAGGGCGTCTTTCGCATCGGAACGGGACTCATCTTCTGCTCCAGCAAAGTACTGCCGCTCACCTACCGGCAAATTCAGAGTGCGTATGACGATGCGTTTCGCAGGGCGGGTCTTCCCTACTCGGGAACTCATGTGTTGCGTCACGGAGGCTGCCGTCGGGTGTACAACGCCACCAAAGACCTAGCTGTTGCGCAGATGCTTCTTGGTAACGCAGACATGGACAGCACGCTGGTTTACGCCAAACGGGACAAAAGTGCGGTTCATGATTTTGCAAAGTTGAGCTGGGTGCACGACAGGGCGGAGACACCCACACCGCAGCAGGCTGAACGCAATTGAACGCAAATCGATTTTAGAAAACAAAAACCCCAAGGTCTGACGACGCTTGGGGTTGAGATGGCGGAGAGAGAGGGATTCGAACCCTCGTACGGGGTTTAGCCGTAACACGATTTCCAATCGGGACCGATATGACGTCTGGGAAAATAGAGTGAAAATCGCTGGCCGTCAAGGATTTTCCCTAAAGGTTATTTCGGACCTGCCGACGGCAGGGAAATTAAGAGGATTTGCATGTCTGGCGGGGGAACGCGGATGAAGTAGGCCCTAATTGAAGAGGTCTATTGACGGGCTTCAGGCCAAGATTTGAATGAGGAGAGCTGTCAAAGCGGCAGGTGCCTTGGCAGACTTTAACTGGCAGTTAGGATCAGACGCGCTGATACGGGGTGCCGGAGGCGAGTTACAGGGCCAGGCATTTGGAGCGTTTGTGGGAGTTCCAGTCTCTGTTTTGACCTTCAAAGTCTTGCTTTGGCGGTCAAAGTTTGAGCGACAGTAGATTATTCTCGGTCAAGACGCCGGCGGAGGCGCAAAGCGTACTGGTCGGCTCGGTGTGCCAGGTGGCGCATGTTCGCGATCAAGTTTTGAAAATGGCCGGGGCTATGTCGCAAGCACTCGCCGCCTCAGGCGGCCGCTGAGAATGGCGAAATAAAAAATTTGGCAATGGACGCACGCCTTCGAAGCCGCCATGATTTGTTCGTAACCACTAGAAGTCCGCCCGGCATTTTTCAGTTCGAATTTTTTGGCGTGTTGGGGACGCCCGTGGTGCGAAATGAGGCTTAATCAATACCAAAGCGGATTCTCTAATCGAAAATTCGCGTCATCGATTGATCAGCGCAGTTCGCTTTGTTGTCGACAGGCTCAAAAAGTGTCACCCACATGGACCCTGTGCTGTTTCCAAAGCAACACGCAAGATACCTGCCGTCGCCCGATCTGCTGTTTCGACGACGCTCTTCAAATATTCATCCGACACAAGGACAAAAAGATGGCTCAGGAGACCCTGGTCAGTCCTCTCTGGATCAAAGCTTTCCGGTTCTTCTTGGTCGGCACGAATTAGAATTCCGTGTTCAAATTCCGCCGATGGCGGTAGCTTCTTCTTAAGAATCTGACCGGCCTGCGTTGAATTTCCGTGCAAGAGGGCGTTCCTCAGATTCCTCACGTCGTTAAACAACTGACCTTCTTCCTCAGTAAAGTCGTAGGTTTTAATTGCGAGATCGATTATCGATCCAAAATCGTCCAGAAACTTAGGAGAGTTCTTTCTGCGCGCGTTCAAATCATGCTTGTCGAGCAGAAGACGCAGTTTCAATTCTACCAGTGCGAGTCTTCCTGCCATGAAACAGAATCGGTCGTATTGATTTTTGAGCGGGTCGAAATTCATCTTCAACCTTCTGTGATATGGTGCTGCGGAAAGATGTCTGGTGCGATTGGACTGACGCCAAACACTAAAACCTCCTCTAGAATGACATGGTATGTGAACCAGATGAAATAACTCTGGCCGGTTTGGTCTGAGTATTCGATGGATTTGCCTCGGTACTCAATCAAGCCAGTGCCGCCGCATCTTACAGAGTTGTCTGGCTCGTCTGCGATTCTGACGAACTCTGCATCAATTGATTCGCCGAGTTTCGAAGCTTTTTCAGTGCTGTTTTCGAGGTCAAGTTCCTCAAGGGATTCGAGCAGAAACTCGTATATTTTCTTTTTTCCCGGAGCCCAAGCTACTGTCATCATGATACCCGTCTTTCTCCCTTCTGGCCTTGATGCGTGCTCGTATATCTGGTTTGATTTTACCGCAGGGAACATGCTCTTCTCCTTTAGGGTATCCACCCCTCGCTATGGTGAGCGCAATCTTGAGGTCTTCAATCTGCGATAAGAGTTTCAGATAATAGTCCTGCGTCATTACGACCTTCAACTGGTGACCACCTTGGAGAAGCCGCAGGACTCGGCCGTCTTCGATTTCCGACAGAGGTTCCGAGGGATTGTCCTCAAATTTGGTAAGGTTCATGGTGCGGAAGAACATTGGACCGCTCCTTTCTAAGGCCGATATCGGCGCTGATTTCTGTCCCGAGTTTCACAGCATCCCCACTAGTCTGCAGTCTGAGCAAGGGTCCTCGCTTGGGTCCGGGCTCTCTCTCATGGATGAGTGTGAGTAGCGGGTTTCATGTGGCCAAGGCGCTTCCTTTGTACCGGGAGGCATTAAGTCACCAACATGTGCTGGATTAAGTAAAATATCCTAAACAGGCCACTTAGTCTTCATTTGAAGTCTAAAATTCCTATTTGGGATACTTAGGCAAGTAAGTTGAGCTAAATATTCCAAATGGGATATTTTGTGTTAAACTTTGAACTAAATATTCCGAATGGGGTATTTAGGAGGAACCAGCATGCAAGCCCGGTCTGAACATAGCAAGCGCCCAAGGATGAACCTCAAGGCTGCAGAGGGCCCGTTCGCCCGCTATGTCAAGCAAAAGCGTATTGATATGGGGCTTACCCAGCGCGAGCTTGCCGAAATCACAGGGATTTCCTTTCCGTTTATTCAAGATGTGGAGCGCGGTTCTCTGTCATTGAGGCTCTCGAAACTTGTTGAATTGCTTTCCGCACTGGGCGGAGAGCTTTTCGTTGCGGATCGGCAAGTCAACCAAGCCGACGCGCTCTTGCGATTTTCTGCGATTGAGCACATCGCAGACTCTCGGAGTCTTGAGAATGACCCCCTATCGAGGCACGAGGACGAGAAATGACGCGTCGCGCCACAGTACGAAAGCACGGTCGGATTTGTGGTCACATCGAGGAGACTTCTTCGCGCACATATGTGTTTTCCTACAATGCAGCGTGGCTCAGTCATGAACGAGAATGGCTTTCGCTCACTCTGCCATTCGACGCGCATCGAGAGCCCAGAGAATTGCGGAACCTGCCGGCTTTCTTGGAGGGGCTGATTCCGGAAGGGTGGCTGCTTGCGGTCGCAAGCAAACTTCGCCCCAGTCTCGCGGCAGATCGCTTCGGTCTTCTTCTTGCGCTTGCACGCGATTGCATCGGCTCGGCTTCCGTAGAAGAGGCCATCGAAGGAGGTGAAGTCAGTGCTGCCGTGGTGTCTCCTCCAACAATTCCCTATGCCACGGCAGTGGATCAAAGACGGCCTCGTGAAAACGTTTACGGCCGATGCCTGGTGTGCATGCACCCAATTGCGTCCAAAACGACCTTTTATCATGAAGCTTGCGCGGAGCAGGTCTTCGGCACCCGGGTCCCGTTCGATGTGCCGTTTGCACAGGAGCAGATTGAGGAGCTCGCGAAGCAAAACATCGCCGCGCGACTCGTTGTGCCAGGCGCACAACGTAAAATTTCAAGCTCCTTGCTTCCAGCAGAAGGCCACGGCCGAGATAGACTTACCCTTGTCGGAGCCGGTGATGGACTTTTCATTCTAAAACCTGAGCATCCCGAAGTACCGACTTTTCCGGCAAACGAACACTTGGCTATGAGCCTCATGGCGAGAGCAGGGATTTCAACTGCCAGTCATGCACTTGTCATGAGTGCCGACGGCAAGCTTGCTTATGTCACACGTCGATTTGACCGTGAGATCAAAGGTGGAGTTAGCTTGAAGCGGTTATCGATGGAAGACTTTGGGCAGCTCTTCGACCGGGTGCGAAGACCGGAGGAAAAGTATAAGGGTTCCTACGATCGGGTGGGAAGTTATCTTCGAGCGAGTTCCGTTTTGCCACAAAAAGACGTGGTACAATTCTTCGATCAAGTCTTCGTGAGCTACCTGATAGGAAACAATGATTTTCACCTGAGAAATCTCTCCGTTTTCACGAATGGCAATTCCCCGCGCCTCACTCCAGCTTACGATGTGACGTGCACGCAGCTCATCGACTTTGAACCAGACGAGGATGTGACCTTGCCAGTGGACGGAAAAAAGACGCGGCTTCGCCAGCGCAATTGGATTGCATTTGCAAGTCGTATGGGAATTTCTGAGGGACTTGCGGTTCGCCGGATGGAGAGGCTCGAGAAGATCTGGCCGGACCTCCATGCTGAGATTCGGCGGTCGCTTCTTCCCGAGGAGCAAAAGACCTTGCTCACACAGTTGATGCACCAAAGACTCGCCAGGGCTCTAGAACGCGACATCATCAAAAACGTCAGATGGGAAGAATCCGTCGGGCAACAAGCAAACATGTCCTTTGATGAAGCAAAGAAAACAGAAACACCAATAGGGCGCGACGCACGAAATGAAGTGCGCGTGCAAGAGTCAAAAGCAGCTCCCACTGATCCACGGGTACTTGCTAACCAGAGGATTTTGCCGCGCAGTGCAAAAATGCTGCCTCGGCCCGTAATCCGCTGTGCTTTCCCTGGCTGTGATGCACGCAGGGCGCCGGGTAAGAGGCTTTACTGCGCCGACCATTCGAGGTTGTCGACAGAAAGAAAGCTCGAGCGATGAGCGCAGCCTCTTCAACAAGAGATTCAACTCGCTAAGGTTGAAACCATAAAACGCACTGGCAGATCCATTGATTTAAACGGCTCAAGTCAAACAGTTTCCCGCTCAATTTTCGTCGGAAAATTACCCATTCTCTCGGTTCGAAATAAAGTAATTTCAGCAGCAAGTTTTTTGCGAAACACACGCTTCTCGTCTTCCGACATTTCTTTGATTCTAAGTAAATACCATTCTTTTAGCAAAAAAGCGTCCCAAGCATACTGAGTTTTCTCGGTGAGCTCGACCATTCTTCCGTCTTCGAGTTTCAGGAAAAGATCCTTCATCAAACCGAAATGAACATCACAGTTTTCGATCACTCCTTCTTCAGAACTATCGCTGCTCATCTCGACTGGAATATCTCTTCCGTAGTCCGTCTCGATCTCTGTGGTGTCGGTGTGCGTCAGCAAGGTCTTCAACGTCAAGTCGCTGCACATCCGGAATCGAAGGGTTTCCGCGCCATATCGCATGAATGTCCCCATTGTGGTCTTGATTCTCCGGGGATAAATTTCTGAGAATTCAGCAGGGAATTGTTTGCGCCAGAAATTGTGGAGCCCGTCGACCTCAGCAATTTGCCTAGCTATGGCCGTGACCAGGGTGGGCTCTTTATTCCTCATGCCCGTCGCCTTTTCCCCGCCAAGCATCTGATGAAAAAGCAAGCTGGCATAATCTTCGTTCTTCAGTATGAACCTGACTGCAATCGAAGCCGGGGCATTTGGGATATCGTTAATTTCTGGTCGGAGCCGGTACGGCTTTGTAATTAGTTCTGCACTCCGAGAGTAGTCCAAGACATAGGATTTAGTGGTTCGCTTTAGATGCTTTTTTTCTAGTCGAATGAATTCTTCCGGTCTAAATCCAGTGGAAAACGCAAGAGCGGCGGCATTAAGCAAGCGTGTATTTACTTCAGCGCTCCTTCTTAAGAGCATTTTCACCTGGTCGAGGGTTAAGGGCTCGTGCCTTTCCTTCGATTTAAGGAAACCAGTTCGCAATGAATTCTTAAGAAATTTCTTAGATTCGGCGTCGAACATGTCTCTGAACGCGCTCAACGTATTGAAGAAGTCAGGAAAAGTGGCGGAGGCCTTTCGGCAAGAGTTCTTAATCGCCCTGACATAGTTGGATGCCGACTTATAACTCATTGGGCCATTTGCGTGTCCTCGCGAAAGGACCTCTTTCAATACAGAGTGGACTTCGCTCACTCCTTTAACAAACTCTGTAGCCTGGAGAGGAACATACTTCTCGCCAAGATGCCGAGACAACAAATCGAGATTTCCTCTGATCGATTCAGAATCTCTCGTCTCGACAGTTTCCAATTCCTCGTAAAGCAGGGCGAAGAGGATTCCGTATTTTGGCTTCAAATGTTGGCGCTTCACAGGACTAGAGAGGTGTTTTCGAAACTCGTCTAAGCGCGCTTTATAATCTGCTGCGCAGGTTGGACTGTTGAGCGAAACAAGGCCTTTGCAGAGATTGCGAAACGTTTCTTCGACTTCGGATGATGGCCCAGACTCTGTGATGATGTCCGGCGCGTCCAAAGTGCAAACAGCAACGGTGTTTTTTCCGACCACGCCAGTGGCGAGCAGCCAGAAAGTTGATCTGCCGTCGGGAGACTTCCCAGAGGCGATGAGCATTCCCGATTTGACTTCAACTTGGAATCGCCTCTGCAGTCGAATGTCGTTGGCCTCGTTGTCGTATTTCTCCTTTCTTTCCTCAATCGTCTTTAAGGATTTCGAAACCGCCTCGAGCTGTTCTGTGCTGAGACGCGCTTTCAATTCAAGAGGGAGTGAATCCGACCGGATGCCTGAATTGAAAAGGTCTTTGGTTATGAATTTTTCAGCGCGAGTTCGCAGGCCAATTGAACCAATTGAATCTGTGGTTCGCTTTCTTTGGTTGAACTTTTGCAAGGTTTTTTTCTTAACACCAAGTCGATCTGCAACGTCATTAATCTCGCCACTACACTTCTGGCCACTCACCGTTTCGACGGTCACGAAAATGGCTTTCGTGCGTTTGTCCGCCTTCTCTCGATCCCGGTAAGTTTGAACCTCTATCCCCAAAGACGCTGCTTCCTGGTCACTCAAGGTTCGTAAAGTTCGGATTTCCTTCTTTCCCGGAATAATAGCCGAGACTTCCGTGCTTTTTGTTTGTTCGCCCTTTAGCGAGTCATTCTCATGCATGTGCGGCAAAACTTTCCTCTCTTGTTCGTTGCTGAAACTGTTAGCATTTCTGATGGTCGCACAGTTTCAGTGAGAGGGAAAGTGGAATGTCAAAGGGTGTCGCCAAAATTTCAGGCACTGCACAGTCGTTGATCGAGGAGCTGCTAAAGCGCCTATCTTCAAAGTGCATTTCGGATGCAGATTCTTGGTTTTGCAAAGATTTCGAAAGTTTTCAGATGCTTCTTCGGTCATCAGCGCCAGAGGTTGGGGAGAGATTCATTACTCGAGCCGTGCACGTCCTGAATTTTCAGACGGCTGCGAATTGTAAGCAAGATCTGTTGGACGAAGTCTCCGAGAACACCTTGAGGGAATTTGTCGAGAGATCATCTTTGACTCGAAGAGGCTTTCGAACCCAATGGCTTTACCTGCACAATTATCTCAGGGTACAAAGGCCAGAAATTTTCGGACTTTTTGAACGTAAAAAGCGCTCAATATTGGCGCGGACTGAATTGAACGAGGTTCAGCCTACTAACAAGCTTGAGTTATTACTTGCGTTGATCGAGTCAGCTCTCAAAACCGGGACAGGTTTCTCTGATTCCAAAGAATTCTACCCGAGAGCATACAAGCAAGGGCTCACACCATTTATTCCTTTTGCGAAGGCATTTAGCAGTCAGGATGACCATTCTGCATTTAATCTGGCGGCTGTATCTGGAATCAATGAAAGCGTAGGTGCTCCCAAATTGCGCCTTTGCAACTTCGTCAAGGAGATACTGGGCGAAGCTTTCCAACAAGAGTTCGATTTTGACACTGTCCTTGATGTTTGGCCCACTTTGCATGCACACGTTATAAGGCACTGGCCGCTGTCATCGGTCCGAGCCATGTTCAATTCGAGCGTTCAGCCAAATGGCGACAAGTCGCTAGTTCAGTCAGCCTAAATGGCGACCGTTGTCGCCGATCAGAATGGGCGACATCAGATTAGTCGCCGTTTGAGAGCTCAAATGTCGCCGACTTGAGCCGGCGACATTGAGTTGGTCGCCGGTTATTGGAAAGTTAAATTGGCTGTCGCCAAATCAAAAACTTCGGGAAAAACACTAGTAAAATTAACCAATTGAATCACGATTGTGCGACTCCCCTTCTGCTTGGATATTTTGTCGCCAATTAGGTCGCAATAACCAGTAACTAATAGATATATCCTCACACATATAGCAGTTCGATTCTGCTTTAAAGGTTGTCGCCTATTTCCCATTCTCCAAGTCGCCTATTTTGCTAAAGCAATCATGACCCATCGTCAAGGGAGATCTTGAGCTGAGAATAGGAGTTGATTGGCGACCTACCGATAGGAGCCACCAAATCGGCGACAGTGCGGAACATTGGCGACAAGCGGTTTGAGATCGGCGACGTCGCCATTTAAAGTCTCACAGCTTAGTTATTCTGGATATACTTTGAATGATGGTCCTTGGAGTAAAACATGTAACGAAGTTTGAGAAGGGAAGGCAGTTCGAAAGGTCAAGAATTGATGCTGCCAAGGCGGAGTTTCGACAATGTATAGGCAAAAAAATGCTCTTACGGCTCCCAGAGACATAGAAGGAAGAATTTGAGGTATTCGTCGCAGCTGCACGTGGACTGCTTCGAGAGTTGGGAACAATTGAGGCCTTTTTACACTATCTGCGATGCATTGTCACAACGCTGGATGATAGCTTTTCCGCGCGGCGCGCATTCGACGGCGCGACATCATTGATCTCTTTCCCATTCCTGAGAATGGGGCACATTATGAACCAATTTGAAGTATATGCATTGTGAGACTTTGAATTCAATGAGCAGGTTCAGCTGTGCCTAAAACCTGAAATCCTGCTCCTTCAATAGCTCGTTTGATAACGTTGATTTCGACGTTGCTTTCAACTTTGACAACTTGATCGGGAATGCTCGCGTCAACTGCCGCTCTTACATCAACCGTCTTTACCGCCTTAGAAATAGCGTTCACACAGCCGCCGCATGTCATACCTTGAACCTTGATCTCGTACATAGAACCTCCCGTGATGGTCGTTTTTCCCCCGCCTCGCTCTTTCTGAGAGTGGGGAGGATTGGAGTCGACTCCAATCCATAGGCAGAACCTAATCGTTCCAACAGTTGGAAGGTCAAGGGGGTACGCAGAAGATTTCTCAGAACCAAGTCATGGCAAATAATTGTTTTGTAAACACGGGGTGATGCCACTCGAAAAAAAAGACCTTCGATAGCCCTTGACCTTCCAATGATTGGAAGCCTTATGCTTCCTCGTGATGTGGCCGAGTTCCACAAAGGAGGCTTCTATGAAATCGATTTCATCATCACCGCTACGCACGAGCACCAAGTTCACACTGCCAGTCAGGGGGATGACCTGCGCATCATGTGTCGGACGCGTAGAAAAGGCACTCATGAGAATTCCCTCTATGATCGAGGCGAGCGTTAATCTGGCGACCGAGTCCGCTACCTTCGTCCTCACAGAACCTGGTTCGATTATCGACGCAATCAAAGCGATCGAATTGGCAGGCTATGAAGTTCCCCTTGAGACTCTTGTATTCCGCGTACGCGGTATGACCTGTGCTTCTTGTGTAGGTCGCGTCGAAAAAGTCCTTCTTGCAATCCCTGGCGTGACGAGTGCGATGGTGAACCTTGCAACGGACGAAGCCCGTGTGACGTTTGCACAAGGCTTGGTAACCCGGACTCATCTCACTCAGGCGGTACTCGACGCCGGATACGAGGCCCTGTTTCCAGAAAAAGGCAATGCGGCAGATGCGGCTGAGATGGAAAAAGCGCGTGAGCTTTATAAGGAGAAATTCCATCTCATCCTCGCGGCTGTGTTTACGCTTCCGCTGGTCATTCCCATGCTCGGCATGCCGTTTGGCATTCACTGTATGCCGCCAGGCTGGGCTCAGCTCCTTCTCGCTGCACCCGTTCAATTCTGGCTTGGAGCACGCTTTTATAAGTCGGCATATAAGGCTATCCGCGCTCGTGCGGGAAACATGGATCTCCTGGTGGCTCTAGGAACCTCCGCCGCCTTCTTCCTGAGTGTCTATCAGCTCGTGCGCTACGGCGAATTCGCAGGCCAGGGCGATGCGCATTTATATTTTGAGAGCGCTGCCGTGGTCATCACTCTTATCCTGCTCGGTAAATATCTTGAGGGCCGCGCGAAGAGGCAGACCTCGCTCGCTATCCGCTCATTGCAGTCACTCCGCCCTGAGATGGCCCGAGTGTTGCGCGGAGAGGAGCGCGTGGAGACGGCAGTAGATGAAGTTCTGGTTGGCGATGTCGTACTTGTGTTGCCAGGCGAAAGGATCCCGGTTGATGGGACCGTGACCTTGGGAGAGAGCCAGGTGGACGAATCACTCATCACCGGTGAAAGTCTTCCTGTCGCCAAGTCGCCCGGCGATCGTGTCACGGGAGGCGCCATCAATGCCGACGGTGTGCTCCATGTCGAAACCACCGCAGTGGGATCCGAATCCACGCTGTCGAGAATCATCCGCCTGGTGGAAAATGCTCAGGCCGCCAAAGCACCCATCCAACGCCTTGTGGACAAAGTAAGCGCCGTCTTCGTACCTGTCGTCATCGCAGTTGCTGCCCTCACCATGGTGGGATGGGGACTTGTCACTGGTAATTGGGCGCAGGCGATCATTAACGGCGTCACGGTCCTCGTTATTGCGTGCCCCTGTGCATTGGGGCTCGCCACACCGACGTCCATCATGGTGGGCACAGGTTTGGGCGCCAAGAATGGAATCCTCATCAAAGATTCAGAGGCACTCGAGATCACCCACTCTGTGACGACGGTCGCCTTCGACAAAACGGGCACCCTCACGGAAGGAAAGCCAAAGGTTGCGGCCATGGTGGCCGTTCCCAGCGTTTCCCGGGACCATCTCCTTCGTATTGCTTCTGCACTGCAATCGGGAAGTGAACACCCACTGGCGAAAGCGGTTTTAGAAACGGCACGATCAGAAGGAATCTTGTTCGGCTCGGCTAAATCAGTACGTGCGTTGCCGGGGCGTGGCATTGAAGGTGAAATTGAAGGGCAGTTTTTCGTGCTGGGTAGTCGCACCTTAATGAAGGAACGCGGTGTCGATCTAACTGCTCTCACAAGCGAGGTCACACGCCTCGAGAGTGAAGGTCGCACGGTGTCATTCGTGGCGAACTCTGCAGAAAATCGAGCACTCGGACTCATTGCATTCAGCGACACACTCAAACCTGAAGCCAGAAATGCTGTTGAGAAACTACATTCCCTCGGCATCAAAACTGTCATGCTCACGGGCGACAATCGCTCAAGCGCACAGCTTGTGGCACGTGAGCTTGGTATCAACGAAGTGATGGCCGAAGTCCTTCCGCAAGACAAATCCATCGCAATTGAATCTCTCAAAGCTCGAGGTGAAATCGTGGCAATGGTTGGCGACGGAATTAATGACGCACCAGCGTTAGCCTCAGCCCATGTAGGATTCGCGATGTCCACGGGCACCGACGTGGCGATGCACTCGGCGGGCATTACGCTCATGCGCGGCAACCCACTGCTTATTCCCGATGCCATCGCAATCTCACGTAACACGTATCGCAAGATCAAACAGAACCTCTTCTGGGCCTTTATTTACAATATAGTGGGACTTCCTCTTGCTGCGCTAGGGTACTTAAGCCCCATTATTGCGGGTGCTGCGATGGCTTTTAGCAGTGTAAGCGTTGTCACCAATGCGCTGCTTTTGAAACGGTGGACTCCTGCGAGTGCGAATGGTGCTGCAGGCTCTGGTACGGGCCGCTCGCGAAATGGTTCGAGTTCTACCGAAGTCAGTGAGGAGACAGTCTACGATTATACAGGCGTTAAATCGGGAAGGAGTATGCCATGAACATCGGGGAAGCAGCAGAGCACTCGGGCGTGAACGCCAAGCTCATTCGACATTATGAATCCATTGGACTGATATCCAGAGCCACTCGAACGGAATCGGGTTACCGCGTGTACTCCGACAACGATGTGCACATCTTGCGGTTCATCAAAAGAGCGAGAGGGCTGGGGTTCTCAATGAAAGAAATTAAAAAACTTGTGAGCCTTTGGCGAAATAAAAGCAGAGCGAGCTCAGAAGTCAAATCACTTGCGCTGTCTCATCTGCGAACTTTGGAGAACAAAATTCTTGAACTTCAGGAAATGGCAGACAGCCTAAGATTTCTCGCACGTCATTGCAAGGGGGACGATAGACCGGAATGCCCGATCCTTGAAGAGCTTTCAGAGGTAAGAGAATAGGATTTCGCTCTATGAGGTGTCTGAATGTCGGCAAAAGTTGGAGTAAATGACCCTTGCCCATGTGGGAGTGGCGAGAAATATAAAAGGTGTTGTAGGTCCCGTCGGCATCTTTTTTCTTCGTTGGGGAAGTTGCTCGCCAATGACCAACTTCCGGTGCGATATGAGATTTCCGGTTCAGGTTTAGAACCCGAGTCGATGATCGCGAGTTCGGCCTATATATCGAGAGATGGCATTGAGGAGGTCATTTTTGAAGATGACATTACCCTCAGTACAAATGACGTGCGCTCACATGGGGAATCAGGCTCTTTTTCTTCAGCTTCGCTTTCAATCGACGTGAAGACTAAAAAGGCAGTCATTAATACGGTTGGAAATGCAAGCGTTAGAAACAAGAATGCATATCAAAAAATCCAGTTTGCAGGCGGGAAGAAAAATCTCAAAGCGTTGAGTTCCACTGGCTGGTTCGCTTCCGTGAAGTTAAAATATCAACGGAACGCGGAGCATGATTACGTAGATGTTTATTTCGGAATTTCAGGGCGCGAAGAAAAGGTAACGAATGACGGCCAGAAAGATCGGCCGCACATTTCGTTTTATCCAGACGGGAATGGAAAATTTATAAGGCTTTCTGGATACAAATGTATTTTGAAAGGAGAGCTAACATATGACACGTCAACATCGGCCATTTTGCCAGTGAAGTTAAAGATCGAAATTGAAGACTCAACAGAGGATCTGATCTTGATTTTTCAACACGCTCAGAGCGATGGACTTATACTGGCAGGTATATCTTTTGAGAAAAAGAATGCCTGAACTTTTTTGCGGTCTCGTGAAGAGCGATGTCAAGAGCCCCATTTTGAGTAACGTTGGTTTACTCAGTGAACCACTCCTGCTTCCATCTCTGCATTTGTTCAATTTCCCGTTGCTGCGCAGAAATGATGGCTCGCGACAATTCTCCGATTTCTGCTGGTGGGCTCAATTCCAATGTAGCTTTCGCGGCATCGATGGCACTTTGATGATGACGGATCATGAAGTCAATGAATGCAAAGTCAAATGGCTCCGGTGCGGCACGCAGTGATTCGACCTCTTTGGCCATGTCCATCGTCATTGGCGTTGCAATCTTCTCATGTTCTCCGTGCGCTGCTGAATTTGGAACTTTTCCACGGAGCATGGGCATCTCACTCAATGAAGGCGTTGCATCGCTTCCATACCAAGCCTGTCTCAAACTCCGCATCTGCTGTATCTCTTCGGTCTGGCTGGAAATGATGTCATCCGCAAGAGACTGGATTTCCGGTCTGGTTGAACGCTGCTTGGCAACCTTCGCCATCTCAACGGCACCTTCGTGGTGTGGAACCATCATATCGATGAATTGCTTTGCTGCTGTGGCCTGTTCGTGCACCATACCATCGGGCATTGTTTCTTTGTGCATCTTGCCCATCTCATCCAAATGTGCGTTCATTGCAAAGTTGCCGTACCGTCCGGCTATGAGGATCCCGCCTGTCAGAAGAAGTAATGTGAGAACTGTGACAGCAGCCAACTGAGGTTTCGTGACTGCGAACGCATTGGAAGTGTGGGCATGCTCAGGCATGTGAGGAATTTCCATGTGACCTTGCATCTCAGGCTCCCTTCGCTGTGTTCCCGTGGCGAGAGTGTTCAGGCATAGTTTTTACAGTTTCCGAAAAGGAATCTTTCAATTCGCCGTGCCCTCCACGTCCAAGCGCGCGCACCGTACCCATTCCGTGTTTGAGCCCCTTGGCGACTAACCACCAGTTGACCGGATAAGCGATGATCGCTCCAATGAGCGTAGCAAAAGACATGACACCCCAGAACCGCAGCGACAGAGGGCTCATTGCCTCCATGTCATGCGACATGGGAATGACCATGGCGGGAACCATCCCCGCCATGACTGCGTTCATGGAAAGCCACTCGGGCATGAACGACTTTCTCACAGCGACCCAATACGAGCTGCCAAACATATTTTTCATGAACAACGCTTGAAAAACGAAGAGACCGAAGGCGAATCCGAACATGTATTCGAAGAGCGTATCGGCCCACATGGCAAACCCGAACCCGTGAACGACGACGGCGGTGAGAATGATTCCCGTCGCATCGCCGGCAAGACAGTGGATGGTGGAGCCCAAAGCTTGCTTCCAGCGAGGGGTGACAAAGTCTTCATGAGATCCCGGAAAGGGCTCTTGGCACGAGAGAACGTACAGTGACGCTCCAACAGGTCCCGTGTAAAGAGTCACCAAAACCCAGCCCCACTTCATCACTCCAAGCTCGGGATTGCGGGTGAATGCATCCCACATCACGTACAGAGCCGATAGGACCGAGAGCGTAAACCAAACCACGAGAAAGGTGTCTGTGACCATCGACTTTTCTCCCGATTAAAATCGAGCGCAGGAAGACGGTATTTTTGTTTTGGCTAACCGCCTCCTGCGCCGGTGCGTCACAACGAGAATTTTGGCGCCGTCATGCTGCCCGTGCCGTGGGCATGCCTCGACAAGATTGTGCACACCGCCGACACATTTGAGCACACGCTTTCATCTGCGCATCATTTCCCATTTTTTCACAATTCTCAGCACACGCGGCGCACACATCGGCACATAAGGTGCAAGTTTGTTGGTGAAATTCAGACGATCTCAACATAAAATCCGCGCTCGTCTGACAAATTTGCATGCAGTCTTCAAGCAGTTGAAGGTGCTGTGGCTCCGCATGCATTCCCCCTTTTTGCACGCAGTATTGAATTGTATTCAAGCAGATGCTGTGGCAGTCGAGGCAATTCTGGATGCAATTCTTCATTTCGTCTGTCACTTGGCTCAAGCTCAACTGGCTAATCATGACCGACCTCCTTTAAGGAAAACAAAGACAATAAATCAGGAGTGACCCGACGTGGATCACCCTGGCCTACGTTGGGCCAGGTACAAATGTGACGCGATGTTTTGACCGTGAGGAGGATGTAAGAGTCGTGCACGCTTGATATGTGAATTTGTTATCACTGTGTAACTGTTTTGCCTGATCCAACTCACTTTGAGCGAACAATCAAATACAAAAAAATCTTAATCTCGTAAGTAAATAAGATTGAGGCGGACGCCCAAAGGCCTATCCTTGCGCAATCCAAAAGAAGCTCGTGGCGGGAAGCTTTATTGAAAATGAATCAAGTACCAAATCTTTAACTTTGGAAGAAAAATTTCCGTAACATCAATCGATACGATTACTCCGCGCCGCTATATACCGCCGAGGCCGCACAACGAGATAAACAATCCCTTCAAGAATATAGGGGAGTAGAATCGCAGAAGCAGCCCATAGAGCCATCCAAGCGCCGTTCGACATAACATCGCCCCGCGCAACCGCATCGGCCATGGGACCGCTCATTCGCGCATGTTGAAATTTGCTTGGTAGAATCATCATGAGACCTGTCGCAAAAACGGGGACCGATGCAAAGAACCACCACATCCGGAAGATGAGATAACGGTGCTGAAATCGGTTGAGGAACATCAGTGAAAGCACAAAAGGAATACCAGTAAACACCGAACCGCAAAGGATGGGGCACCAGGGATCAGGAAGCTGGTGAATGTGATAAGACACTGCGTGCGCGATTGCCGACAGCCCAAAAGCGTTCTGCGCACACACGGCAAGGGACGCGATATAGCCGACCACGGAGAGGCCGAAGTAGATGAGTGCCATTTGCCCTGGTGACCGAACGAGATCTTTACGGATACGATCTTTCGCTGCAGTCGCCTCGATGGGAGTCATTGGAAGCGTCTCGTCTTCGACGAATATGGCGTAGTCTTTCGCGATCGAGTTGTCGTCTTCTCTCATCTGGAATCTCCTTTTCGCACGCCCATCCATTCGCGAATGTTTTGAAGCGCCCGGCTGTACACCTTACGCAAAGAGACCTCGGACCTTCCGGTGCGTTGAGATATTTCTTGAAAGCTCATTTCCTCAAACAGGCGCATGGCGAGAATTTTTTGCTGATCCGTTGGCAACCGAGAAAGAGCAGAAGTGAGATCCGGCGCAAAACCTTCATCGTCAACTTTATTTAGTGGAGCAGGCAAAGCATCTAATTCGCGTTCTGTTGCACGTTCGATCCGAGCACCCAACTTTCCACCCCGCTTGAGCCTGTCGAGGCACGTATGGTGAACAAGTGTGAAGAACCAAGGCAAAGCACGCCTGCCAACCTCATAATGGTCGATATTGGCATGAAGCTTTAAGAAGACGTCCTGGACGATTTCTAATGCCTCCTCTCTTTGAATGCCCTTTTTGACGGCATATGCGACGACCCGGGAGGAATGCCTCCGAAAGAATTCCTCAAATGCTGAGGAATCGCCAACGAGCCAGCCTTCCAGCAAATCCTCATCCGATGGCTCTTGGCTCATGTTCGACTTTCTCCTCTGCACATGAATACGAACGAGAGGTCAGAAGTGTGACAGGTCACGTTCTCGTCGTTCCGCTCGTACACCCATCCAACCCCCTTGTTCAGTTTCGGAAGAGGGTCTTAGGAGGACAAACGTGGCAGAAGCGCTTGGACAGAGCTCGATTACGAATACGGCCGGTGAAGTCTCGGACGGATTAAATTTCGATGCTACGACGACGATTGCAGAGCGGACCGATGCTCCTGCGGGGGCGCAGGTGGTTTCAGTTCCGATAGCATCAGGCTTATCCATTCTGCTTGGTGTCATTGCGCTTCTTGTGAGCTTAGGCATCGGCAGAAGTTTCGCACGCAGGCTAACTCCAAGCCGCTCTTGCTTGGAGTTAGCGCCGGCATGGCACCTACTCTCACTCTTGGTGTCATCATTCTTGGGTTTGAATGTGTTTTTTGGTGGCCTGTCCGCGTTCCTATTGAACGGCGCCCAGGAAGATGCCCAGGCTTATTTTGCTGAGATCTCGCCTCTCAAACTCGCGCGTCTCTCGCACGAACACTTCTTTGGATACGGTGTTTCCTTCGGAATTATGGCAGCGCTCGCTTTCTTTTTCCTGGGGCCAAACAAGAAGCGTGTCCTCGTTCCCGTTCTCGCGAGCTTCTCATTCGCTGCGCTCGATGCGGCTTCGTGGTGGATGGCGCGATACCTCAGCTTTGGATTCCACACGCTCTCTTTTCTGACCGGAGGCGTGTTCGCTCTTTCATTTCTCGCTCTCTATATGCAAATCGTACGCGTTAATCTGAGTGGCATCAGAAGCGCGTTATCTTCCGGCCTCAAGGAGCATTGATGCGTCGCACTCCTACTTTCATTTCATTATTTATTGCCCCCTTTTCAGTTGCACTGGCGTGCTCAAGCATCACTGCCTTCGCGCAGGATCTCGATTTCGATGCGCCTACTGTAGAGCCGAAAAAGGACGCGGTAATTCCACAGCAGCTTGGCCCGGTATCGAATATCACGATTGGAGGTGCGGTCGACTGGCGTGTTATATATACCAACGGCGCAAAGCGTCCAGCTGCGTTCATCCACGTAAATGAGCTTGTGGTCAGCGCAAACGTTGGCGAGCATATCTCCGTGTCGGCAGAGCAGCTCCTGCTTACGAGTGAGCTCGGAACCGTTGTGGGCCAAGATCATGGTTTCGTCGTTGTGAGCCTCGTGCAGTTGCCATTCGTGCCGAAAGGGATGTCGCTTAAACTCGGTCGCTTTCGCGGTAAATACGGACTCGATGCGCAGGTCGACTCCCCTGCGAACATCTTTCCCTCGCAGGAACTTCGCAGCAATGGATTCGTCACAGACATCGGTCTTGGGCTCGACTATGCCTTTTCGGATTTTGAATGGACCTTCGAAGTCTTCAATGGGCCCGATTACATGTCAGCGAACAATCAGAAAGCGCCTTTTCTAGTCGACAGACCACCTGTGCAGACCCGCTTTTCTTACCAGCCCGCAAGCAACGTCAAGATCGGTGCATCAGCACTCTACGGTCAAACGTGGGACAACCAGGTCGAGCCTACAATTCTCGATATGGGAATTCTTGGGTCTCGCCTGGAAACTTCTCGCACGATCGAGCGTCGACGTTTCGCCCTCGATGCGAGCTTGAGGACATCTTTTGCGGAGTTCTATGGAGAAGGAATTTATGGACGTGACAAGGGCCGCCTTGCTCAGGCGCCCGGCAAATCGTTCACGGTAGCAAAGGGCGCGCTCGGCCGAGTCGATGTTCCTTTATTCAAAATAGGTGAGCAGACGCGTACGAAGCTCGCCTTACAATACGACACATGGGAAGACGCCAGCTACGATGGCCGCGTTGCATTTCTCTCTGGTGCTTTTTCGATTCTGAATGATGACGGTTGGACGGTGCGTGTGGGTGGTTCCGCGAGCGACGTGGTGTTCAAGAAAAATCGCCCGGATTCCATCCACGATGCGCCTTGGAGTGCGACGACCCAATTACTTGTGACTTTCTGACGCTCGATAGGAGATGCGGACATGGCTTTATCTCGAATTAAATTCCCCATCACCCTTTCCTTCGGGCTCCTCGCACTCGCTGCGTGCGGCAAATACGCCGATGCGAAAAACGAAATGGCCGCTCATGGTGAGGAAGTGGGCACTCGCACGGGCAGTGCCGAAGCGACTGGAAATGGGTATGTTCCAGCTTTTCTCGCCGAAGGATACAAAACCAAAGACATCACGTTCGACATTCGTGAGACCATTGTCGATATTGGAAATGGCTATAAGTACCGCGCCCTCACCTACGATGGAAGCTTCCCGGCGCGTACGCTCGTGGTGGAGCAAGGGACGCTCGTGCGTATTCGAGTCAATAATGGTGATACCGAAGAGCATAGCCTTCACACACATGTCATCAAATATAAACCTGAAAGCGATGGCACTGCTGCCACGGCCACCCGTGCAAAGGAAAGTCGTTACTACTTCTGGGAAGTCACTGAAGATACGCCCCCTGGGTTTTACCCCTTTCATGATCACGGCGGAACTGGCGAAGGAGCGCAAGCACGCGGGCTTGTGGGCATCGTCAACGTGGTGAAAAAAGGCGAAACATCAAACCCGGGGTTCGGGATTTTATTGCATGACATCGACGCTTCCTACTTGTTCTCCACAGATGGCGCCGTGGTACCGAGCGCGGGAGGCGGAGGGCACGGAGCCGGACATGGTGGAGGTGGAATGACATCGATGGAGTCCGTTCCTGCGCACCTCGTGAATGG
>JBEGJP010000033.1:0-6390 GCA_041184525.1 Pseudomonadota bacterium
CAACCGCATATGCGGCCGGAGCCACAAGGGTGACCAATACTGAAGCCATGGTCTGCAAACGAGTTCCTTTCATGGAACCTCCCCCTTCTCAGGTGTAGATGAACTGCAAAAAGCGGAATGCAATTCATATAAAAAAGTAAGCTCTGGACGGCAGATTAACCGGTTGGCCAATCTCCGTCAAGAATCTGACACCTGAAAAAGAATTCGTTCCCGCAGGACACGGGTCAAATGAAAAGACTGCTGATGGAATCGCTCTTGTGGATACGTCGGATGGCTTTGCCGAGCAGCTCAGCCACGCTCAATACTTGGATTTTGCTGCACTGTGCGGCGTCCGGTTTGAGCGGGATCGAGTCGGTTGTGAGGACGAGGTCAATCGCGCTTTTCTCGATGCGTTCCACCGCGGGAGCCGTGAAAATACCATGTGTGACCGCAGCAATGACCCGCAAAGCGCCTCTTTCCTTCAGCGTATTTGCCGCTTGGCTCAGAGTGCCCGCGGTATCACAGATGTCATCCACCAAGATGGCCGTCTTGTCTTTCACGTCACCGATGAGGTGCATGACCTGCGACACTCCGGGCCGATCGCGGCGCTTGTCGACAATGGCCAAACCACAATCAAGAAGCTTCGCCAAAGCACGCGCTCGCTCGACTCCTCCGGCATCCGGAGAAACGACGATGGGGTTCACCAGATCCATCCGTGACAAGTGCTCAAAAAAGACAGGCTTGCTGAAGAGATGATCGACAGGCGCGTTAAAGAAACCCTGCACTGCACTCGTGTGCAATTCCAACGTCAGCACGCGGCTCACGCCGGCACTTTCGAGCAGATCAGCGACCAGCTTTGCCGTGATTGGAGTGCGGGGAGCACTTTTACGCTCCTGACGTCCATAGCCATAGTAGGGAATCACGGCAGTGATGCGCTGTGCACTGGCGCGCCGCAGAGCATCGACAATAATGAGCAGTTCCATGATGTGTTCATTGGCAGGTCCGCACGTGGGCTGGATGACGAAAACGTCGCGACCGCGCACGTTGGATTCGATTTCGACACGGGTTTCGCCGTCTGAGAATTTTCCGATGAGGGCCGAACCCAGAGGAGCATCCAGCCATTCGCAGATGCGTTTCGCGAGCTGCGGGTTTGCATTGCCACTGAAGACGAGAAGTTCGGATTCCATCATCTCACCCACCCTTTGCCAAAACCCATCCGGACAAAAACCGGATGCGTGGGGCTTGCTATAGGTCCAAAGAGAAAGGATTTCAACGCCGCGTGAAAATTTCCTGCAGAGCCTCACAAAGGAGTTGAATCTGCTGTTCCGTAGTGTCTTGCCCCAGTGAAAAGCGGATCGCATTGCTTGCCTGTTCGGGGGTACGGCCTTGCGCGAGGAGCACGTGGGAAGGTCGATTGGCGGCACTGCTGCAAGCAGACCCACTGCTGGCGTAGAACCCACGCATATCAAGCTCCATCAAAACATCTTCCCCTTTGATCATGGATGCCTCAACGCAAACATTCACTGTGTTGGGGAGAGCATGATCCGGAGGAGTGTTGACAAGAACACCAGCGAAGCGTTCCAGAAAGCGCGCCAGCTGCTGACGCAATTCATCTGTCCGACTCACATTTTGCCACCAGTCCTCGGAACTGATGCTCTCGGCGACAGCTCCGAAACTGAGGATTCCCATCAGGTTCTCGGTTCCGGCACGACGAGAACGCTCCTGCGCTCCTCCGAGAATCAGAGGCTCAAATTTGCGACCGCGACGCGTCATGAGGGCACCAACCCCAGCCAATCCACCCAACTTGTGAGCACAAACACTGACTGAATCAAACCCCATGCTCAACCACTGAGCAGACTGAAGCTTTCCGTAAGCCTGAACCGCATCTACGTGGAAATGCAAATTTTGAAGTTCACGCTGTCCGACAGACACCGACAGCTTCCGCGCCCAATCCGGCCAAGTCTCAATTCCCGATTGACGCCAGTCCGCAGTTGCTTTCACTTTCTGCCAACGGACTGCGTTCAGCCAGTCACCAAATTCCCGTACCGGTTGCACCGCGCCAGTTTCGTTGTTGGCTGCCATCACAGACACAAGCGCTGTGTTGGGCTGCAGACTCTCAGCGAGGTCTGACAGCCGGATACGTCCGTTTGAGTCCACAGGCAGAAACGTCAGCTGGAGACCTTCGCTGCGTTGCAAATGCTTTAAAGGCTCCAAAACGCACGGGTGTTCGACCGTGCTTGTCACGGCATGCAATTCGGACATGGAACGCTCGGCCTGTCTGAGAACACCCCGTGTGGCCACGTTATTCGCTTCCGAACCTCCGGAAACAAACACAATCTCCGACGGCTCGCATCCCAGCGAGACGGCGACCGCTTTGCGGGCCTCCGTCAGGGCAACACTCGCCGACCGACCTGCTGCATGCGGGCTGGACGGATTGCCCACCACGCTCTGATACCTTGCCATCAACCGTGCCAAGTGCGCCGGCGTCGACGGACTGGTGGCATTATGGTCGAGATATACGCCCACCTTTTTTTACTCCACTTGGGGTTGTCCGTCCGAAGACGTGCTCAAGAACCTCTTCAATGCGACGGACACCCACAACCCAAAGTTCCTTCTTCGTACTTTCTGGGAGTTCATCGAGGTCGCGCAAATTGTCGTAAGGAATAAGTACTTTCTTGATTCCATAGCGGTGCGCTGCCAACAATTTCTCTTTGACCCCACCTACGGCGAGAACATCTCCACGCAGAGAAATTTCTCCTGTCATGGCCAGATCGGCCGAAAGCGTCCGCTCTGAAAAAAGCCCGACCAGCGCCGAAAAAACGGCGATCCCGGCACTCGGACCATCCTTCTTGACGGCACCCGCGGGGAAATGAACGTGAAGATCATTTGACTGAATCTTTTTGAGTTCCACACCACACATTGCTGCCTTCGATTTGATGAGAGCCAAAGCCGTTTGCACGCTCTCTTTCATCACATCGCCCAATTGTCCCGTGATGGTCAGATGGCCTTTTCCATTTTCCACACGCACGGACTCAATTTGCAGGACATCACCGCCGACTGCTGTGTAAGCCAGCCCCGTCGAGACACCCAATGCCAAGCGCGAAGGTCTGAAGTGCTCAAGATAAGTGGCGGGACCCAGCAGGCGCCCGAGATCTTTCTTTGTCAATGCTCGCTTTTTGGATTTTCCGTGCGAACGTTTTTCCGCTTCTCCATTCGCCTCAACATAATCTGTGACCAAACCGCGTGCGACTGCCGAGAGCTCACGCCGCAGCTGCCTGACACCCGCCTCGCGCGTATAGCCGCGAATGAGTTCGCTCATCAGACCGTCGGAAACACTGAATTCCAAGCGGCCCTTCAAACCATGCTCTTCGGCCACCTGAGGCAAAAGATGTTTTTGTGCAATATTGACCTTCTCTTCAAGAGTGTAGCTGTCGAGTTCGACAACCTCCATCCGATCACGCAAGGGACCCTGCAATGCCGACAGCGCATTGGCCGTTCCAATGAAGAGGACACGACTCAAGTCGAGCGGAACATTGAGGTAATGATCTGTGAAGGCATGATTCTGTTCGGAGTCGAGAACCTCAAGAAGCGCAGAAGAGGGATCGCCACGAAAATCGGATGAAATCTTGTCGACTTCGTCGAGAAGAATGACGGGGTCCATCGTCCCTGCCTTCTTCAAAGCGTCGGCAATTTTTCCCGGCATGGAACCAATATATGTCCGACGGTGTCCTCGAATTTCCGACTCATCACGCACACCGCCCAAAGCAATCCGCTGGAACTTCCGACCCAATGCTTTGGCAACTGACTTTCCAAGACTTGTTTTTCCGACGCCGGGAGGACCGACAAACAAGAGGATCGGCCCCTTGAGATCACCTTTCAGTGCATAAACTGCAAGAAACTCAAGCACCCGTTTTTTCACTTTATGCAGCCCGTGATGTTCACTTTCCAACAGCTCACGTGCACTGCTCAGGCTGATTTTTTCCTGAGAGTAGGTCCCCCAAGGAATATCCAACAGCCAATTGACATAGGTCTGGCTCACGGTGTGCTCGGGACTGCCCGGCTGCATTGAGCCCATGCGTTCAATTTCGCGCAGTGCTGCCGTGCGCGCATCAGCAGACATCTTGCTCTTCTCCACCCGCTCACGCAGGTCCTGAGGCTCAGAATTCGATGACGGCGTGGATTTTCCATCCAACTCACCCAATTCTTTTTGCAGCAGTTTGAGTTGCTCTTTTACGTAAAAACGGCGCTGTTGCTTACCAACTTCACCTTTTATTTCTGATTGAATGCGCTGAGTCATTTCAAGAATTTCGATTTCGCGGGTCAGGAAAAGTTGAACGCGCCGCAGGCGGTCGAGCGGATCCTCTGTTTCAAGCAATGCCTGTTTTTCGGACGTCGCGATGCTCAAGTAGGGAACGACCAAGTCGGCCAAATAACACGGATCATTCACATTCTCGATGAAAATGTTGGCCTCAGCGGGAATGTTGGGACTCAGGCTGACAGCCTTTTGGATGAGCTGCTTCAGACCACGCTCAAGGGCAGCCAGCTCCAACGACTCCTCCGGAGGAACCTCAGTTGGAAATTCAACAACGGCCTCAATGGGGCGCCCTTTGCTCACTTTGAATGACTGAACCCTGAAACGGCGGGTCCCCTGAACCACAGCACCCGAGGTCCCATCGGGAAAACGGATCACTTTGATGATCTTCGCTTCCGTTCCGACGAGATAGAGGTCGTCCGGCTCGACTGTTTCACGCGGTTCTTGGCGCAGAGCCACAATACCGACGCGCGTTCCTTTCTTCACTGCCCTTTCCAAAGCCTCAGGGCCAAAGGAAGCCAACGGAGTGACCGGCACTACGTTGTGCGGAAACAAAACAGCATTCTTCACGGGCAACACCAAAAGGACGGTCTGACCATCGGGAGTCTCGTCCACGGGGGTCTCATCTGCGGCGGGGCGTTGGACAGGAACCAAAGCCCCAGCTTTCGATTCACTTTCGAGCAACCTACGAGAATCTTTGTCTTGTGTCGCCATGGTGCTCTCTCCTTTGCGCTTGGGGCGAATATGGACGCCGGTACGCCCCTGTCAACCCACCCCCTCAAGACCGTGGAACTTTCTTTGCACTTGCATTTTTTTTTTCAGACTGTTATCGACGCGATTCCGTATTAGGAACGCAGTTGAAGGGGTCTCTCATGTCACGCATTTGTGAATTCACTCAAAAAACAAGCCTGGTTGGCAACCGCGTTTCGCACGCCAACAACAAGAGCAAAGTCCGCCTTCAGGCCAATCTTCAGGACAAAAACATTTTCGTTCCATCTCTCGGCCGCAGTGTTCGCTTTCGCGTGAGCACATCTGCTCTCCGGACGATCAACAGGATCGGTATTGAAGCTTATGCTGCCAAGGTGGGTTTGAAGCTCGGCTGAGTTCGAAGATTCATTCAGATACATTAAAAAAAACTGGCCCTCGTGAGAGACGCCAGTTTTTTTTGTTGGAAAGAACAAAACTGCAAAGTTATTGAACGGCGACAGCTGCGATCGTTCTTACCACTCGGGTGGAGAGAAATTCACTGTGATGATCGAGATGAATCGGACAGACGTTTCTGAGCATCGATCAGCGCGCAAGTCATGATATCCACTTCCCACGTATTGCCGCGCAGACATGACTTCAACGATTCCAGCCACTCAACGAGACCTTTAGAATGTTTCTCGGGGGTCGCTTGCGGGGACAGGTCGTCACCGCAGTCCTGATTGACAAATGCTTTCCAAGACGCGTCTGGAGCATCCAGCAGATTCACAATGCGATTGATGCGCACGGTTTGTTCTTGGCTCGCCCAGTCACCGTTCACTTGGAAGGGATACCAGTCACATTCGGAACGGTGCAGCCAGAGGCTGGCACCATTGCTGAGTGTCACACGCCGGAAGTCTTCGGGAACCGCATTATGAAAGCCGTCAGGTCGTTTCCAGATCAAATGCATCCGTACCCCCTCAACCCAGATCGCAAGTTGCGCAAAAAAACCGCAGTGCCACAGCCCGTTTCGCTGCAGAAAAAACCACCGGAGAGTAACATACGTCGCAGCATGTGACCACCTCCGCTCTCTTGAAAATGGCCTCTCACAACTGAATGACACAGTCTGGTACTCTGGCCCAAAGTCTCACAATGAAAAGCTTAAAAAATACGCAGTCACAAATAGTTCACAAGCCTTCTTTGCAACTTTGTTTCTCTCCGATTAGCTACTCACAATTTTGAAATTCTGTGTGATCGCTTTTCAGAACACACAGTGAGAGAAAACGGGAGGCTTCAATCCTTGCAGCAGACCAAGCGCCGCGTGCTTCTCATCGACCGTTGTGCAACCGTTGTCATCACGGTTGTTGGTCTGAGTGTCATTTTGGCGGTTGCCGGAATGATGCTCTTTCTCATCA
>JBEGJP010000034.1:0-13587 GCA_041184525.1 Pseudomonadota bacterium
CCCACGCGAGCATCGACAAAAATTTTGAAGAGCTCTGAATCCAGTTTGCCTTCCTTGACCTCGCCTTCGAGAATGGTCAAAGCGCGTTCGTGCGGGAGCGCCAATTTGTAAGGTCTGTCCACAGCAACCAAGGCATCATACACATCCGCAATAGCCATTATTTTTGCTTGAATCGGGATTTCATCGGCAATCAATTTTCTCGGATATCCGGTACCGTCGAGGCGTTCATGATGGGCATAAACAATATCAGGCACATTCGCCAACTCCCGTGTCCACGGAATGCTGATGAGGAATTTGAAGGAATGAGTCACATGACTCTCAATTTCAAGCCGCTCTGCGTTGGACAATGAGCCTCGCTTGATGGTCAGTTTTTCAACTTCATCGTTCAACAGCAACTCAGAATTCCCCTCGCCTTCGAGAGCCCTGATTTTTGCTATCTCAAGAATTTTTTGAAAGTTCTCGGAGCTGACCACAGAGGGTTCGTTGGCCTCGAGAATGTTCTCCCAATATCCTTTCAATTTATTTGAAATCTTGAGCACATCTTTTTGGATCCTCTCGATATCTGCCCGACTGGGAACTTGCCCTTTGTGCATGAGACGCTCGAGGTAGTCTTCAAGACATTTCAAATTCAATTGTTTTTCGAAATTGTGAAAGCGCTCCTGAATGCCCATCAGTTCGTGATGATACAGTTTCCGTTCTTTGCGCAGAATGTTTTCACGCACCCCGATTTTACCGAAATCGTGCAAAAGCGCGGCGTACTTAATTTCATAAAGTTGACTTGGATTGAATGAGACCGAGCCGTATTGACCGTCGAATGTTGAATTGACTGCCTCTGCCAACCCCAAGGTGAGGACTGCCACCCGCTCGCTGTGCCCTTTTGTCGAAGGGTCACGCGACTCAATTGCAACAACGCTGGCTTCAACAAAACTTTCAAAGACGCGCTTGAGGTCCTGAATCAGACGCGCATGGTCGAGAGACACTCCCACCTGCGCTGCCATTGCCTCGAGAAGATTTAAGTCATGTGAGTTGAACGGAGCCACACAACGCTTCACGTCGGCCATGGAATCCAAGTACACATTCTTTTCTGATTTTTTGTTGACCAGCAAAATAAAGCCAACAACGTCTCCGGAAGGAGTACGCAAGGGGAACAGACAATAACTGAGAACTTTGTAATTCCTGCTGTCGTAGTCGAATTGCAAACGAGGCAAAGAGACCGGCCCCAAATGGCTCAAACTCCCGCCGTGAGGTTCAGGACTCTCCCAGCCATCCTTCCAGACAATCCCAACTGCGTTGTTGAGCACAAACGAAATCGCAGCATTGCGCTCGGGATCGAGCAGATCGCTGTTGAGCTTAATGTTCTGGCTCCTGCAGATGCGTGACTTCTGAAAAAACCTGTTCCCGCTGGAACGCAAAAGCCTGAGCTCAGGTCCGCCTTCCCGAGGTGTTGCGCCCAGATTTTCACGCAGGAGCAAGAAACCGGCATCGGCAGAGGACAGATCGATCGCCTTTTCCAAAACCAGACGCAGAACGCTGTCCATCGAGGTGTGGCTCGTCATTGCCAAACCAATTTCATTGATCGCACGGGCTTCATTCTCACGCAGCGAGAGGAGCCCTGTCAGAGCCGCGTGACTCGACATGACGACCAGCATTTGTGACGCGCGGATGATTTCGGTCATCATCACGTTGAAAGAAAACGGCTTCCTGACGGTGGCAAGTATCCACTCGGAAGACTCCTGCATCTTCAACTTTTTCCACTGCCGGATCGTCGCTGACCCCTCAGGCTCGATGATGACGAACCCGACCCGTCCCATGACCGAGCCGGCACGGTAGTAGTTCGATATTTCATCAAACATTTCATTAGCTTGATTTAAATCCAGAACAAACAGTGTCGTCGGTTTTTCTTTTCCTGATGAAATAGCATCAAGGGTCTGGGTCACCTCGGTGAGGCGGCCTTCCCTGAGAATCAAGCTCGTCCCCTTCTCCTGTCGTTGCCCGACAGGAGCTCCCAACGGCCTGAAAACCCAAACTATTTCGACAATTTGCTGCAAAACCCGATTCTCCTGCTCTTGGATGCACATCGGGGTTTCGGCCTGAACGAACAAAATATTAAGACAATCCGACAGCCAATTTTATGACCACGGCAAGTCAGAAAAAAACTACTGACAGACCTCTGATTCTTGGCTTTCTGTAGGAATTGGCGCCGCACGGCCTGCCTGTCTTCCGGAATCCTCAGGCACATGCTAGCCCGACCGAGCCCGTGCGGGTCGAAATATGCGTCTGTTCAGTGAGAGGATTTGCCTGATGCCATCTTCCCCCGTTTTGAGCTTGATCATCGGTCTTGCGCTCGGTGTCGGCCTTTGTCTGCTGGTGCTTTTACGAAAAAAGCAGCACGGGACGCCCTCGTCGCACGCACCCGCAAGCGAAAAGCGGACTGAAACCTTCGCTTGGGCAGAAACTTTGCCGATGGCTGCGTTCCTGCTTTCTCCGTCGCTGACTCTTATTTATGCCAATGCCACATCCAGACGTCTGTTCTCGAACTTTACCTCCAGTGACGCTGAAAAACTCAAAAACGGCGAAATACCGGAATGGCTTCATCGCAAAGACAGCCGTAACTTGATGGAAATTTGCAACACACTCAAAGGACTCCGACGCGGCACAGTGGAAACAAGATTCCGCATCCGCGGAGAAAACGCCGATTGGCTTTGGATTCAACTGAAGCTCACAGCGGTTGCAGACGATGCCTCGATGGCCGATGCGCTCTCACAAAATGGAAACGCAGCGGGCTTCAAGTTTCTTGGAACATGTGAGGATATCACACTTTTCCAGACAGCCATTCATGCACTTCGGGACAGAGAGTCACGCACAAAAAGACTTCTCAGCGGGGTTAAAGACGCTGCCATCCTCATTTTGTGCGAAGACGGATACATCCAATTCTGCAACGACGCCGTTCAAAGCGTGCTCGGATTTACGGAAGCCGAACTTGTCGGCCAACACGTTTCACTCCTCGGCCCGCGTCCGGAGTTGATTTCGGGACATCTTCTGAACACGCTGGCACAGGCAGATTCAAAATTGCACCATGAAGAAATCACACGACGCATCCGCAAATGCGGGAACGGATTCTGGGCGAGCGTCTTGACGACGTCTCTGACGGCCGAACTTCCTTACAGCAAAAATTACTGCATGGTGATTCGCGACGTCAGTCATTACAAACGGGAAGAAAAAGAGCTGCATGAGTGGAAAAAACGCTTTGAGCAGCTTTCCGAAAACGTCAAAGAAGCGTTTTGGATTTACGATGTCCGAGCAGCATCCATGGTCTACATCAGTCCCGTCTTTACGCCGTTACTTAACATTTCCCCTGATGCGGGTGACGGTTTCTTTTCCGAAGTGCTGCGTAAGGTTCATCCGGCCGATTTGAGTCTGGCGCGGAATTTCATGAGCGACCTCACTTTAGGACAAGATGCGAGTGTGGAATTCAGAGTCAATTCCGGAGCTCAAGACGCGCAATGGCTCAGCTTCAAATCGTTTGCAGTCCGCGACGCCTCCAACCGCACACATCGTATTGTGGGCGTTGCTGAAGATGTCACGGAGGGCAAAACAGCACAAATTGCGCTGCGCAATGCAAAAGAAGAAGCGGATGCCGCAAACAAGGCGAAAAGCGAGTTTCTCGCCAACATGAGCCATGAAATCAGAACCCCTCTCGGTGCCATCATGGGCTTCGCTGAGCTCATGGGCGACTTCCAAAACTCCGAGGAAGAACGCTTGTCGGCATTGCAGGCCATTCTGCGGAACGGGCGGCAGCTCACAAAAATCATCGATGAGATTCTCGACCTCAGCAAAGTGGAGGCCGGCAAGCTTGAGATTGAAGAGGAGGAGATTGAACTTCTCAGCTTCATAGAAGATGTGACCACCTTGCTCAGCCTTCAGGCCCGCGAAAAGGGTATCACTCTGCAAATTGAGCCGCGCGGAGTTTTGCCGGTCAACATCACCACCGACGGGACAAAACTGAGACAAATTCTGATCAACATCATCGGCAATGCGGTCAAGTTCACCAGTCGCGGGAGCGTCACGATTGAGGTCAGCGTTTCACTGGACTCCAATGAATCCTTGCTTCAAATCACAGTCACCGACACCGGACCCGGACTCGACGAGAGCCAGAGCAGGAGCATTTTTCAACCCTTTGTTCAAGCCGACAGTTCCACCAGAAAGCGCTTTGGCGGAACAGGTTTGGGATTGGTTCTTTCGCGCAGGCTCGCACAGCTTCTTGGCGGTGATATTGTTTTGCGCTGGAGCAAACCCGGAAGCGGGAGCTGCTTTGCCATTTCGTTGGCCATAGGCCCTGCTCATCAACTCAATCTCTCGGAAACAACCAAGAGCAGCAGGAAAAATATTTACGGTGTGCCGACAAAGGCGCATCTCGCGCGACTGGAAGGAAAAAATATTCTCGTGGTCGATGACGCTGCCGACAACAGGCTCATCGTCCAGCGATTCCTTTCACATGCAGGCGCCAAGGTTGACCATGCCGAAGATGGCCGGACAGGTGCGCAAATGGCGCTTGAAAAGCACTACGATTTGATTGTGATGGACATCCAGATGCCTGAGTTCGACGGCTATCAGACCATCGAATACTTGCGAACAAACGGCTTTTCAAAACCTGTCATCGCACTGAGTGCGCATGCCATGCGCGAAGACCGCGAACGCAGCTTGGCATCCGGCTTCAGCGAACACCTTTGTAAACCTGTCAACAGACAAGAGTTGCTTTCAAGAATCGCAGCACTGGTGAAACCGGTCAGTAACTTTTTGCCAAATTATGAAATGCAGTGAACTCGCTTTGGAACGCGAGCTTCACGGTGTCGGTGGGACCATGGCGGTTTTTACCAATAATGACTTCGGCAATTCCTTTGTCAGGCGAATCGTTGTGATAATACTCATCACGATAAATGAACATGATCATGTCAGCATCCTGCTCAATCGAGCCTGATTCGCGCAGGTCGGAGGAACGGGGACGTTTGTCCGGTCTTTGTTCCAACCCACGGTTCAACTGAGCAAGCGCAATGACAGGACAGGACAACTCTTTGGCCAATGCCTTCAGCCCTTGGCTGATCATGCCGACCTCACGCTCGCGGGATGACTTGGCACCCAAGTTGGTTCCGGCCGTCATCAACTGGAGGTAGTCGATGATCACCATATCCACAGAGCCTTTTTCACGTTTCATCTGCCGGCATCGGCTGCGCAGGTCGAGCAAACTGATGCTGGGAGTGTCATCGATCATCAAGCAATCGGTGTTGAAATTAGCAGCCTCAGGATACAACCTGTGGAGCTCTTCTGCAGACATCTTGCCGTCGCGAAAACGATGAGCCTCGATGCGGGCTGCTGTAGAAAGCATACGTTGCATGAGCTGTTGCTTGCTCATTTCAAGACTGAAAATGGCGACATTCTTTTTCGATGCAATCGCGGCATATTGAGCAAAATTCAATGCCAACGAGGTTTTTCCCATGGCCGGTCGCGCCGCTAGAATAATAAGGTCGCTCGGTTGAAAACCTGCGGTGATGGTGTCCAAATCATTGAAGCCTGTAGGAACTCCCGTCATTCCGCCGGGATTGTTCATAAGCTGGCTGAGGTCTCGGATCGTGTCACGAACCACCACGGACGAAGGCGTCAGTCCCGTATGGCCGCGTGTGGCCGCCAGCTGCATAAATGTTTCTTCAGCCTCGGCGAGGAAGGACTCGACGCTGGCTTCCGCCACGCGGCGGCCTCGGGAGGCGAGATCAGAGCATTTTTCAACGACAAGACGCAGTTCCCAGAAGCGCTTCACCACATCAAGCCAGTAGCCGATGTTCTCGGAATTCGCTCCGTACCCCAAGAACTGACGAAGACCGTCAAAGTCGCCCACCGCCAAATGGCGGTTGTGGAAGCGGAGCTTTTCATAAACGTTGACGAGGTCGGGGGGAACTCCCTCGAAGAGAAGCTCTCGGCAGGCTTCGACAATGACTCGGTGACTTTCAACAAAAAAATACTCCGGCATGAGCTTTTCTGTTTGCTCAATGGCGGAGCTTGGGTTGGTGATCACCGCACCAATGACGGCGACTTCAGCTTCAAGTGAATGAGGCAGATTCAGGGCACTTTTGGAACGTTTTTCCTCAAGCTGCGCCATATATCCGCCCCAACCGACGAAGCTTCGTCAAATTCTCAGTCAGCGAGTTCGTTCAGAAGATCAGAAATGCTGCGGCGCTGGCGTGTCTTCAGGACTTTACGCACATCGCGCGGCTGGATGCTGAAACCTTTCAGTTTGCGGTGCAATGTGTTGCGGTTGCAGCCCAACACATCTGCGGCCTTCGACTGATTGCCGCGTGTCTTTTTCAAGACGAGAGCAAAAAGAGGGCGCTCCACATGGGAGAGGACCGTCTTGAGGATGTTGGCAGGAAGCTCGTCGTCGAATCGCTCGAAGAGACCTTGCAGCTTCCAGAAAACCAGCTGCTCAAGACTGGTTTCTTCCATCAGAGAGCGGAGGTGCTCGGGGCAAGGAGGCATATTGAGTTGCTCGAGCAGACCGACTGAACTGTCGATTTCTGAGCTGCCGGCTGCTTCGGAAGCAGAAGCCCCCTCAACCGTACGGCCTGCCTGTGCCAGCCTGATAGACTCGAGGCTACCTGCCTCGGCTCCTGACCTTGCCTTGTTTGCTTCCTGGATCGCCTGCTGAGTAGTGTTCATTCTGTCTACATCCTCGGTAAATACAAAGAGGAACAGCTTGATTTAAGCCGACACTAAGACCAAAAATACTTTTTGGGAAACCTTCGGTCTCGGAGTCAGAACCACCTCTTTAGCACGATCCTCGAAGGTGTCAACGGCGAGAACAAAGCTTGCCACGGGAGAGGCTGGGCGCTATGGACAACCCACTGAATTGAGCGGAAATCTCGCGGGAGGAAACATGGGCTTCAACTGTGGAATCGTCGGCCTGCCCAACGTAGGCAAGTCAACACTTTTTAACGCGGTCACGAAGGCGGGCGCCCAAGCAGCCAATTATCCTTTCTGTACAATCGACCCCAACGTCGGACGTGTGGCTGTGCCTGACGAACGCCTCGACCGCATTGATGCCATCATCAAAAGCAAAAGGGTCATCCCCACATTTATAGAGTTCGTGGACATTGCAGGCTTGGTTCGCGGAGCCAGCCGCGGTGAGGGGCTGGGAAATCAATTTCTCGGCCATATCCGTCAAGTCGATGCCATTGTTCACGTCGTCCGATGTTTTGAAGACGGCGACGTGATCCATGTGGACGGCAGCACCGATCCGGCTCGGGACATCGACACCATCAACACCGAACTTGTTTACGCAGACTTCGAAACTGTCTCAAAAAGCGTTGAGCGTTTGTCGAAATCACTCAAAGGCAACGACAAGAAGGTTCTTCTCGGTCACGGCGTTGCGGTCCGCCTCAAAGATCATCTTGAGCAACTGAAACCCGCCCGTTCGTTTCTTCCGCAATGTCAGGAGGAGGAGCTGGAGTTTTTGCAGACCCTCCACCTGATCACGGCCAAACCCGTCCTTTATGCGGCCAATGTATCGGAATCTGACTTGGCAGATATGGGTGCCTCAAACAAGCACGTCCAGACGGTGAAAAACATCGCAGGAAAAGAAGGCTCCGGAGTCGTTGTCGTCTCTGCGCGCCTCGAAGAGGAATTGGGACAGCTCGAAGGCGAAGAAGCCAAGCAATATCTCGAATCGCTGGGCCAATCGGAGCCGGGACTCAACCGGCTCATTCGCGCCGGCTATGCACTGCTGGGACTGCAAACCTATTTTACGGCAGGCGTTCAGGAAGTGCGCGCATGGACCATCCAGAAAAACACCAAAGCCCCGCAAGCTGCAGGCGTCATTCACACCGATTTTGAAAAGGGATTCATCTGCGCTGAAGTTTACTCCAGCGACGACCTCTTTAAGTTGGGCAGTGAAGCCAAAGTGAAAGAGGCGGGATTGTATCGCAAAGAGGGAAAAGAATACGTGTGCAAGGATGGCGACATCATGCACTTTCTTTTCAATGTTTAGAAGCAGTGGCTCTCTTCTTGGAGCCTGACTCGACTCCTTGCTTCTTGCAGAGCTTCAACACAGGGCATGTCTCGCATTTGGGCTGTCTCGCCATGCAGTGATAACGTCCGTGAAAAATAAGCAGATGATGCGCCTGAAGCCCCCACCGTGCAGGGATGATTTGGAGAAGATCCTCTTCAATTTGAAGCCGGTTCTCCGTGGGTCTTGCCAATCCAAGCCGAACTGAAACGCGGGCCACATGTGTGTCCACAGCCATGGTCGGCAGTTGACCCACCACGTTCAAAACGACGTTGGCTGTCTTGCGGCCGACCCCCGGCAATTCCTCAAGAGCTTGTCTGTCCATGGGAACCTCGCCCTTGTGCTTGGCGAGCAGTTGCTTGGAGAGGGCGACCGAGTTTTTCGCTTTCGTGGGTGCCAAACCAATGCTTTTGATCACCGACAAAAATCTCTTCTCGCCCATGGCAACAAGATCGCGGGGGGAGAATTCCGGCTGCGCAAGAAATAAGGGTTCGAGCGCTTTATTGACGGCTTTATCGGTCGTCTGTGCACTCAAAACCACAGCCAGCAGCAGCTGGAATGGTGAATGATGAACCAGTTCGCATTTCGCATCAGGCCACAGACTTTGCAGCTGAGTGAAAACCTCATCGGCTTCCTGCGTGCTGAGACGCCGACTCGAGGCACTCCGTGTAGTCGACATCCTCGGCCTTTCTGTCTTCCGGGACTGTACAGATCTGATTTTCATCTTCCACCAACCAGAATGAAATTGCTTTCTTGCCAGACTTCTCGATGGCTTTAATTTTTATATCTGCGGGTTGCTCCAAGAGACAAACAGTTTTCTGGGCCAGCGATAAACTTAAAGCCTGAGGGGTAAAAATATAGGCTTCCGGACATGCCGCAAAAACCCCTTCGCCTTTGTTCTCAACGAATTTCAACGCTTGCAAACTGACACCACGGAAAGAGAAAGACTCGCCGTCGGAGAGGTTCCCCTGAATATGATGAAGCACTGTTTGAGGGCCTGTCTTGGTGCTCGCAACTGAAAGCGATGCGCCGAGTGCAGAATTCAATTTGGAATCGCTGTCTGTTTTTTCCTCAATAAGAAGGTCAATCCGCTGTTGACCATGCACGTTCATTTTCAAATGCAGGGGATACTGCCTGAGATGACGCGTGATACGTCTGGCTTCGCGGACGAAGCGACTGTTGACCAAAAACACAGTTTCCTCCCGCTGCCCGCGTCTGGAAATCTGCTTGAATTGTTCTCCCGCCGGCAAATTCATTTCCTTTCGAACGGAAAATCCTCGTGGAACAGGAGCTTGAATCCGACGACTCACGGACTGAGAAACATACTTCAGAAAACCAGACGAGGCCTCAGGATCGGCGAACAAAACACCGTCCTGCAAACGACTCCGCAAAGGGAGCGAACGCATCACGAAGTCGGTCTCTCTGAGGCCGAACGACATTCGGCTGCGGGACTGGTTGGGAAAAACGCCACGGTTCCACATGCGACGCGATTCCGGTGTGAATTTGGCATCGGTCATGCCAAGACTTTCCCACAGGGTTCGCGCGAGGTCGCTGTGAGTGCTGACAATGCTGTGAGATTTGAACCATGCGGGGGACGCCTCCTGAGGGGCATCGGCAAGTGAGACCCCCAGCGGCACCCGCAATGTATCCTCATTGATCAAAAGATCTTCTGTGAATGTCGGCCGCACCGCGTCCTGTAACGGTGGATTGAGACCCAAATCGAAACCTTTTTCTGCAGTGACAATGACATCCATTTTGTTGAGAACGCCTGCATTCCGAATCTGTTCAAAATGAAACTTGAGTTCCTTGTCCAAGGTTTTGAGATGGGAAAAAAGGACAGCATCCATCAGTCCTCTCTGGCTGCCGCCAAAAAACAACTCTTTCACATCAAAATCCGAAACGGACGGACGCCACGGTTGACTCAATCCGCGCAGCCGCGTGATGATCAGCAACGGAGTGCTTGCCTCTTCCTCCAGAATTTTTAGAAGTTGTGACAGCGCCAAGTGAGGCTCATATACAGAGTTGCCGATGCGAATAGCGATGTCGGGCGAAATCTTCGGAAAATCCTCCTCCGCAGAGTCGACATTTCCGATCAACACCACGCGGTATCCTGACGCTCTCAGTTTTTCAATCGGGTGGGAATTCAGATTTGTACTTTCGACGCCTTCATCGTTGCCCAGTGCAAGGAGGCTTTTCCATGATTCATCGCCTCGGACATCCAAGGCATGGTGCTGGAGAAATTGGAGTGTCGTTGGACCATTGAGAAAAGACGACAACCACGTCATCACCTTGGGATCCGTCGCGACAGTGGCATTGAGGGAACGGAATAAAAGAAGCAACAAAGAGCGCTTGGCGCTTGTCAGCTGTGACGCACCAGACCACTCAAAGCCATGCACCAACGCAGAACAGGCTTGAGTCTCGGCCTCACGATCCACGGGAGCCACATGCAAACGCAGCCGCTGTTCACCGGAAGGCATTTTCACAGTCACTGGGGTTGACACCAAAGCTGCTCGGTTCGACGCAAATTCCGGCATCAGCTTTTCCTGCAGGCCACGGGTCAGAGGTGACTTCAAAAAAGCATTTCTTGCTGTTGATTGGGTATCAAAATTCATTTCGAGAATCAGATGACCGACATCACTCATGATTCGCACGTGGCATTGCACGGCAGCACGGGGAGTCGGAATGGGGCGAATTCGGAACTGAAGAGTTGCTGCTTCACTGCGGGGAGGGAATCGCAAGAGCAAATCAGAGCCTGCACCGAAACGCCATCCGCGGCGCACTTCCTCATGAGCACTGCCGCGCCCTTGAATCAGCAGGCCCTCACCACTTCTCTGATCCAACGATTGGAAATCAAAAAACGGATCCGATGACACTGCAGGTGGCTGCGTCTCTGCAGGTTGGGAACTGCCCGCATCTGTTTGCAGGAGGACTGCCGATGGTACCACAGCTTCGGCTGTTCTGAATGAGGACTGAGAGATGGATGCCTGCCGGCGCACCACCCGCTGTTCTACAGGTAAATAAATGCGCACCGAAAAAAACAGAAAAAAAGGCAGCAGACAGATGAAGAGCGAAAGCCCGAGCTTGCTGATCACATAGACAGGAAATTGCAGGAAACGCATCAAGACAAAAAAACGATCGACACCACTGCGAAGGAAAAACGGCCCGCGTGTCACTCGATAGCGTTGCACACGCAGACGGGAGACCAAGGCCCTCCGGCGATAACGTTCGAGGGTCTGAGGTGAAACAACTTTCTCAGCCCATTCACCCCATGGCAGAACGACTCCATGGCACACCAACCAAAGTGTCATGCGACCGAGAGACTGCCTGAAAGCCGCAGAAACAGCTCTCAAAAACAATCCAACAGAATGAATCCAATCTTTGATCAGAACAACCTCGTCACTTTTACCGCTGGTTCATACGAACGCGCCGAAAGGGCTCAGAATAACCGATACGTCCCTCTCCCAGATTCAAAATCTCAACTCCCGAAGCACGAAGGAAATCATCGATTTGCCTCTGTAGTTCTGTGAGTACATTTTTCTCGCGCAAAGGAGTTTCTTCAAAATTCTGTCCCATCTCACGATTCATGAGCGACTGGAGTGAAAACTTATACCCTTTGACGTTGGCCCCACCGCTTGTCTCAGTCAACTCCAAACGATAGCCATCCGAACTCAGCCAGCCTCTGCGTCTGAAAATGGTGGGATCATCTCCAGATTCGATCTCTTGATAAACCAAATCGCGAGGGAACAAAGAAGGTCGTTCACTCAAATCGAACAAAGCGGCTCCGTCACATTGGGAAATGACTTCTCCCAACCTGAGGCGTGCAGCCAGACTGGCACCCACATCAATCCCGCGCACCAAACGGAGCGCATTTTGTTGGACCAGCATATCTGCCATGCGGGCCGGCATCCAGACAGAAACACGAGCCGACGTGCTGCGCAGCGAAAGTTCATCTTCCCCCCGAGGCTCATCAACGACAGGGAGTTCAATAAGAACAATCAACATCCTCCGCAACCAACCTTGAGTGTCAAGAACTTCAAGAAAAGTCTTGAATTCCACGTCCGCAGGGGAAGACCTGTGAAGCGTCGGATTCTTTCTGGACATCAGCGCGGCAGACAGAAATGCGGGCTCCCCGCGTTCCACAGCAATGGACAACGCTTCCCGAATTTGTGCGAGCTGCACATCCGGAGTATGGAAAACGCGCGCCGGAAGGAGCAGTCCGAATCGCCTTAAAAAGCGGACATGCGCATACGCTCGAGAGAAGATTTTCAACATCTCGCTTGCTTCACCCTGCGAGGCTGTGTGCAACAGATTCACAGAATATCCCTGCACATCCAGCGCGGCAGGAAGCAAATAGTCTCTTGCTGTCAGAACGGATTCTGCCGTTGATGCCGTCGAACGGCCGAGAAGTCGGATTGGATAACGGCAATGAAGAATCTCATCAAACATAGCCGTTGCTTTGGGACTGCCGAAAACTGACCACTGCCGAAAGAAAGGCATCCCCAACTGCCTCTTCAAGAGCTCCGCGTGCTGCACATTATTGGATGACAGCAGCAAAACCGAGGGTCGCGATTCACGTTCATCTGCTTTCAAAACGGCCGGCACCGGACGAACATTTGCGATCGACCCCAACGCTATCCAAGCGAATATGGTCCCCACGAGGACCAGCAGAGATTGCACCAAATCCCGATACACAAGGTCTTCATCCTGAGGAGACAATCCCAAGCGCTGGTCCGATGCGACACTCACATATTGCTGATTCATACGACGCACGAGTGCGATGCTCGAGCTCATTCCCAACGAGCTCATCAAGGTCCACTGAACAAATCGGGGCGTCTCGGGCCCCCAAACAATAAGCCAGCTCCACGCCTGATCAGAGACTGGAAAAAGGGCAAATGCAGCTGCAAGAGCCGTCGAAAGAACGGATATGAGCATGGACAGCCACATGGCCATTCCCAAACCCAGCACCGACCACAGTAACGAGAGCACCGCCAACGTCATGAGCACAGGAAGAGCCGCAATTTTCGCGTCTCGAAGCCATTGGAGCAAGAAGTGAATAGGACTTTCTGTTGGAACGAGAGCCTTTTCCAATGTTGCCAATGGAAAAAAAGCAAACAGGGACCAAACGAATGAAAGCAGAAGAAAATGAAACAGACAGCGGGCAATCAGCTGACGACCGAAAGTACTCCAATTCTGCTTCACCGTTGCCATTCGCCTTGTCTTTCCAGTCACCGCGATTTGAAGGACAGTGCCTGCAGGAGCGCCTGCAAGCTGTCACGAGGACCCGACCAATATGACCTTTGCGGTTCGACTTGACAAACGCAGTCAGGGTCAAGTAACACCCGAATTCTTCGAGCGGGAATAGCTCAGTTGGCTAGAGCATCGCCTTGCCATGGCGAGGGTCGCGGGTTCGAGTCCCGTTTCCCGCTCCATCGAAGATGTCTCTTTTTGCGGGAATAGCTCAGTTGGCTAGAGCATCGCCTTGCCATGGCGAGGGTCGCGGGTTCGAGTCCCGTTTCCCGCTCCAGAGACACCTC
>JBEGJP010000035.1:0-22277 GCA_041184525.1 Pseudomonadota bacterium
TTCAGCTCCTGACTCAGTATGCGCAAGCATCAGGGCGAGCACCAAATCCAAAGCACGCTGGCGCGAGCGATTGACAGCAGCGGTTCCTTCCGGAAGCAGCGGATAGCAAATATTTTCAAACACAGTCCCCTGAAACACGTAAGGGTGCTGGGTCGCCAGCAATGCCCCACGACCCACGGCCAAATCGCCCGACGAGGGAGGCAACAATCCGGCCACAAGACGCAGGAACGTCGACTTGCCGGAACCGCTTTCACCCAACAAAACCACTCGGGCACCTTCACGCACTTCAAGGTTGCACTTGCTGAGTACCGATTGCTCACCCCAAGCCTGATAACTCAAGTCACGCGCCTGCAATGCAAAACCTGCGCGCGGAGGAGACATCACGGCCGCATATCCTGCTGTATGCTGATAGGAATGCATCAGATTCCATTCTTCCACGAGACGCAACCAAACCGCTTTCAACTCGGCAAACTGCGAAACAAACGAAGAAATGTTTTTCAATGGACGGAAGGCCAACGCGGCAAGCACGAAAAGAGTCGAATAAGAGGAGAGATCGGCTTGACCATCTAAATTCAACCGCCACTGCAAGGCGCCGGCAAGAATGCACACGGCAAGGATTTCCATGGCAGGCCGGAACCCCACGCGGAGAAGAAATGTTTTCTGAACGAACTTATAATATCCGTCGGCAAGAGTCTGGATATCCTCGCGTTCACGCGCCTGAGCTCCCATCCCAAAAATAGCTGCAAGTCCGTTGCGCATTTGAATCGCGCGGGTTGCAATTTCCACCTGTCTCCGCGCCACTTCCCGCGTGAAAAACTCGAGCCTCCGCGACACCCAGCGCAGCATCAGAAAAAAGGGGACGAAAACAAGTAAAAGCACTAGAAAGAGGTGAGATGCAATGTAGAGCATCGACAAGGCTGTCCCAAACACAACCAAACCGTCGCGCAAAGCTCCGATGGTTCCCTTGCTGACAAGCCCCTGCAACAGAGTTGTGTCGAGCAGAATGCGATTCGTCATTTCATCCGGATTTTTGGTATCAAGAACGCGCCCTGACGTTTGCAGATAGGAATCCAAAAACGTCGCACGAAGGGCATGTGCGACACGGTGACCCGCTCTTTCCAATAAATAGTTGCTGCCAAAACTCGTCAGCATGCGAAAGAAGCCAACAATCACAAGAAGCGCAGGGACGGCAGTCATCAGTTGTTCGCGGTTCAGTGCGTTGAGTCGGGGAACAACAGAAGCCAGCACCCGAGGGACGTGCGCACCGAGTGATGCGTCTGAAGGATGGGTGAAAATCAATTGCAGGAGAGCTCCCGAAACAAAGCCGAGAGCAATTTCGAAAACAGCATGCAGAGGACTCAGAAGAAGCCCCAAGACAACATCAACGCGAGCCGACTGCCAGATCAGGGATGCGAGCGGATGACGCCAGCGTGCCGAGACCACACCGGAGCTCACTATTTTTTCGACTGCTGAGGGTAACTTTGCGATCACCGGACCAAACCCCACTCCATGTCTTCATTCCAAAGGTCGCGGGTCGATTTGAAGTGAAAACGGCGCGCAGACTCGGACGGCAATTCAGCAAAACAGTCTAGGATTGCCTGCGCTGCATTGCAGGCACTTTCCGGTGGAAACATTCCCTTCAAGACCTTCAAACTTGCTCTCATTGAATTCTCTGTTTCAGACGAAGTGAGAATGGAAAGAGCATGGTGCGACAGTTTTTCGGGAGTGGCATCGTCCTGAAGAAACTCGGGAACAATCTCCTTCTCCGCGCACAGATTGACGAGGCTGATGTGCGGCAAGCGAACGAGCCGCTTCGCAATTGAAAAAGTCAGCCAGTGCATCTTGTAAACAACTGACATGGGAACTTCGAGAAATGCTGTTTCAAGTGCAGCAGTCCCCGAACACACCCAAGCATAACGACAGGTTTTCAGACACTCAGCGAGTGAAGTTTGGGAACGCAATTCCAAAGACGCACGCAGGTCCGAAGCATTTTCTTCCTGCAAGGTCTGCTGCAGAAGAAATTCCAAACGAGCGAGGGGCACTGTGCTTGCCACCGGCACAATTCCCGAAAGTGCTCCGGCATAATTTCTTTTTGTTTGAACAAATGCTCGGACCAAAAGCGGAAAAACGCGTTCAATTTCGCCCATCCGACTGCCGGGCACGAGTCCGACGCGGGTCGTCCCATCACTCGGGTTTTGTGCTGATCCATCCGATGCATGGCTCTGCATCTGGACAATTTCATCCCGCAGAGGGTTGCCGACAAAACGCGCGTGAACGCCGGCACGTTTGAGGAGCTTTTCTTCAAAGGGCAAGATGCTGGTCACGAGATACGTGCAGTCACGCAGTCGAGCCACCCGCTCAGCACCATGTGCCCAAACCTTCGGTGGGATATGGTAAACGACACACGAACCCAAGTGATACGCATCTTCCATCAGACGCATGTTCAATCCTGGGTAGTCGATGAGAACGGTGATATCCGGACGGCGGGTTTTCAAAAGTTCCTGCAACGTGTGAGCTGCTGCTGAAATTCTGGGATAGACCGACAGCACTTCAACAATTCCCATGGCGCTCAAAGCGCCAATTTCGACGGGAGTCTCTACTCCCGCTGCTTGCATTTGCCTGCCCCCGCACCCCCAAAGAGAAACAATCCAGCCCCGTGCGGCGCATTCTTTCTTTAAAGCTTCAGCCAAAAGCGCACCCTGAGCGTCGCCGCTGGCTTCGCCTGCAATCAGACAAATTGAGACTTTTCTGGAATCAGATGGATGCTGAAAGTTCTTCATTGTTGCCTCCCGCAGCCGGACGGACAACCCCACGCCGCGCTGCGCGAATGAATTCCACCATTTTCAGCGCGTGCGGATTCTCCAAGAGCCCCTGACTCCGACAAGCATCGATGGTCTCGTCGACAGTCGGCAAGGGTGAGAGGAAAAATTGTTTGTAAACGGATTTAACAATCGCAAGTTCGGAGGCCGTCAGACCCTTGCGCCTCATTCCGATGATGTTCATTCCGCGCAGCGTTGCCCGGTCGCCTTGTGCCACACAAAAATTGGGGACGTCCTGCACAACAATGGAACCTGCCGCCACCATCGCCATGTCGCCGATGCGGCAGAACTGATGGATTCCTGAAATTCCGCCGACAACAACGCCATTGTGAATTTCCACATGCCCCGAAAGCTGAACAGAATTGGCAAAAATGTTGTCGTTGCCGATCAGACAGTCGTGCGCAACGTGGGTGTACGCCATAAAAAGATTGTTGTTGCCGACGACAGTTTTGCCCCCTCCCTGCACCGTTCCCGGCTGCAGAGTCGCGCACTCGCGGATTTTGTTGCGGTCGCCAATCAGGAGCACCGTCGGCTCGCCTTTGTATTTCAGGTCTTGCGGCACGGTGCCGACACTGGCAAACGGAAAAACCTCATTGCCTTCGCCGAGAGTGGTGTGTCCGTCAATCACCGCATGCGAGACGAGACGCGTTCCTTTGCCCAGCTTCACGTGTGGTCCAACAGTACAATACGGACCGACGACAACGTCGGAATCGAGTTGCGCTTGGGGATGAACAATCGCTGTCGCGTGAATGGAAACATTTTGGCTCACGATAAACATTCCTCATGGAGTGAGAAATCGGACAGACTCACGGACCGCCGGTTCAGACTTTCGGTGCTTGAGCGAGAACAGCAGAGAACTTCGCCTCTGCGACAACCTCGCCATCCACTTTTACAGTTCCGTTGAACCACACAAACGGGCCACGGTGGCGTTCATATTTGGCATAATAGTGCAGAACATCGCCCGGAACGACAGGGCGACGGAACTTCACTTCGTCAACACCCGTCAGCATACATTTCTTCTCGACCGCTGTAGACTGACGTTCAAAATTGGCAAAGCACATGGCCGCAGCAGTCTGGGCCAAGCCTTCAATCAAATAAACTCCGGGCACGATGGGCTGGCCGGGGAAATGGCCTGCCAAATAAGGCTCGCCTGCAGTCACGCACTTGAGCGCGTGCACTTCGAGTGTTTCGAAGTCAATCGAGATCACACGGTCAATGAGCAGCAGAGGTGGCCTATGCGGCAACAGCTCGCAAACTTTTTGATAATCGTACAAAGGTTTCGCTGTTTCCATGTTCAGCACGCTCCCGAATCAACACTCTGTTAAATTTCAGGGCTCGACTCTCTTTGAATCGCTCCCGATTTTCTTCGACTCTTTTCTTTCCTTCACCATCCTCAGCAGAGCAGCCTCATGCGCGAGCTGATCACGATTCGGACGCGCAGGATAACCGGAGTAAACTCCGGGTTCAGCAAGGTTTTTGGTGACACCCGCCTGCGCCAAAACAGTGATGTTGTCACCAATTTTCAAATGACCCGCCACACCCACCTGTCCCGCCAGTGTGACGCGATTGCCCAACTGACTGGAACCTGCAACAGCAGAACACCCCGCCAGAAAGCAGGCATCACCGACAACAACGTTGTGGCCAATTTGTACCAAGGAATCGATCTTGGTGTGAGTGCCGATGACCGTGTCATGAACAGCGCCGCGATCGACCGATGCGTTGCTGCCCAACTCGACATCATTTCCTAATGAAACGCCGCCGACCTGCGGGATTTTGATATTTTCCATACCATCGGGGGCAAATCCGAAACCATCGCCACCGACCACAGCCCCCGGATTCAAGACACAGCGCGCCCCCAAGCGACATCCCTCACGCACAACCGCATTCGGATAGAGAACACAATCGTCTCCAAGCACCGCGGCACCGCCGACAAAACTCCCCGGATAAAGGACACAGCGGGCACCAATGCGCGCACCCGGCCCCACGTATGCGAAAGGAAAGAGTGTCGCGGAGGGATCAATCTGTGCCGAGGAATCGACAAAAGCCTGAGGCGATACACCCTGCGCAGGTTGCGCCTGCTCGAAAAAGAATTGCGAAACACGAGCAAAAACAGCGTAAGGATTGCGACACACCGCCAAATACGGCCGATGCTGGCCGGCCCCTGCAGATGGCGTTCCGGCAAGAATCTGTTGCGCCTCTTTTTCCCCGCACAAAATAACGCCGGCGCGGCTCTGGAGAGCTTCCGACAAATATCTCGGGTTGTTGAAAAACGAGATTTGAGAAGGCGTCGCGGCGGAGAGAGTCGAGATGCCGGTCAAGGCTCCGCTCAAACCAGAGCCCGACTTTTCATGCACCACACAGCCAAATCTCCCGACGATCTCCTCGAGAGTGAGGCTTTTCATTTCTTAACCTTGTACCGCTGATTGTAGAGACCGATGATCTCAGCTGTAATGTCGGAGCCCCGTGCCACATAAAGGACAGCTCCTGCTCCTTTTTCGAAAACGAGGTCGAAACTGTTTTTCTTGGCGTACTCTTCTACGAGTGCAGAAAGATTCTGGAAGATTTTTTGGGTTTCTTGCATTTCTTTCTGACGGACCTCTTGTTCCAAGGCCATTTGCGAACGCTGGAATGCCATCATCTTGGTTTGCAGATCGCGCGTGCGTGCGGCTTTTTCATCTTCCGAAAGAACACCGCGTTTGGCTTCGAAGTCGTCTTCCATTTTCTTCAGCTCGGACTGCTGCGAAAGAAGTTCTTTCTTGCGCGAGTCGAGTTCTTTTTCAATCTTGGCCTTCGCTGCTTTACCCTCTTCGGTCTGCAGAATGGCAACTTGAAAATCAACCAACGCCACGCGTGTCGCACTCACACCCAGCTTTCCGGCTGCAGGGGCTGCCAATGCCCGCACTGGGGCGGTGAGCAGGAGTACAGAAGCAGCAGCCGCATACAAAGGCCGTCCGCAAAAGCCGCCCAATTTTGAAGTCTTCAACATATCCACCTCCCAAAACCGTCACCGGTGCCTGTTTATCGTGTCAAGCTCGAAACATTATCATTGCCCACGGAAAAGATGAACTCCTGCTCACCCAAGCGGCCTTTCTCCACAGGCCATGCCCACTCAAAACGGAACGGTGCGATGGGCGTCTGCCATCGAAGACCGAAACCGACGTCATGTTTGAATTTGTCGAACGCAAAGGTTTCATGATCATCGAGCACGGTTCCGGATTCCCAGAAGCTGACGAGACGCAGGTTCGCTTCAGGAATGAGCGGGATGAAATATTCTCCTGCGCCATACAGGCGCCTGTTCCCGCCGACGACAATCCGATCCACCGAGGTTGCAAACGGGCCATTGACGACTTCGATTCGCGGGCCAATCACTTTTTCTTGTTGGTAATAAGCCTTCATGTTGTAAAGGGTTCCCAAATTCAGGCGTTCCCAGTACGGGATCGGTTTGCCCGACAACGGATAGACCAGTGTCGGTTCGAGCGCGAACCGGAAGTTGGTTTTGAAGTCATCACCGATGGTGAGAGGCAAGTAATAGTTGACGGCCATTTCGGCCTGACCAAATTGCACATTCCCAGCCAACCCCTGCACCGCAAAGCTGTTCGCTGCAGATATCGAGAATCCCGACGTCGGCATCAGGAAATTGTCCGTGTTGTCGAAGCTCAATGACTGCGAAATTTTCTCCGTTGTGCCTTGTTTGGTGAACAAACGGCCAATAGGGGTCACGTTGTTGCGGCTCACCTTTTCAATCGAATACCCGACGCTCAAACGCAGATCTTCGATCAGCTCTCGGCCGATGTTCAAACCGCCGCGGACCGTCTTGGCAAACTTCTCAGGTTCAAAAGGAATTGGTTTCGACAATTCGTAATCGAAATTTCCGAATCCGGTGACGCTCCATGGTCCATCGTTCCAACTGGGTTCCGTGAGGTTGATGTTGAGGCTGTAACTGCCTGTGGGTGAATAATTGGCGGACAACCCTGCGTTCCAGCCTTTGCCGATAAGATTGGCTTCTGAATAGGAACCTTGGGCGAAAAAGTTGATCGACCGAGTGTCGGACGACGGCGATGCACCAAACGAGGCACTGAGGGTTCCTGTCGACTTCTCTTTCACCTTGACGCGCAAATCCATGCGGTTGTTTCGCGTGTCGGGCTCGCGCAAAATTTGCACTTCTTGAAAGTAACCCAACCTCTCGACAGCCGCCTTGCTCTTTTCAAGTCGTGTGGCATGGAAGAGTTCCCCCTCAGCCACTTTGATATTCCGACGGATGACGTTGTCGCGAGTTTTAATGTTTCCTTCAATAATGATGTTTCGGAAATAAACCTTCTCACCCTTGGTGATGGCAAATTCGATATCGATTTTTTTAGTTTCACGGTTCGCAAATGTTTTGGGGAGCACGTCAGCAAAGGCATAACCGTGATCACCGTAGAGGTCGGTGATCATGCGCATGTCACTCTGGAATTGCGAGATCCGGAACCAGTTGCCCGACTTCATCGACAATTTTGCAACAAGAGCGTCCTCGCTATAAATTTTTTCGCCGCGCTCATTGACGAGAATATCGCCGGATACCTTGACAGAGCCGACCTGAAAGCGCTCGCCTTCATCGATATTGAAGCTCACATCGACAGTTTGACGGCCCACATCGAGACGCGACTGCGGCACCGAAACATTGGCTTCCGCAAAACCATTGTCTCGGTAGATATAAGACAGAAATTCTTTGTCGCGATTGACGAACTCATCTTTGAAGGCACCGCCGCTTGTGATCCATGAGGACCAGCGTTTTTCGCGCGTCGCCAGATTCGACTTCATTTCGACATCGCCGAAATGAGAGTTCCCCAACAAATTGACGTGAGAAACCCAGACCGGATTGTTCTCCACGACTGTGTAGGTCAGAACAACTTCAGAGGAATCTGCGGCACTTTCCACGGTATGAGAAGCCCGCGCCAGATAATAGCCCTTCTCGACGTACATCTGTTCGATCATGCGCAGGTCGGAAGTGATTTTGCGTTCATCGAGAATTGTGAACTTCTTCACAGACATTTTCTCGGAAACAGTGGAAGACGAGATGGCATCGAAACCGACAAAACGAATTTCGCGCACACTGGGCTTCTCGTCGACGACAACCACAAGAACAACTCCGTTGGGCTGTGTCTGTGCGTCGATTCTCACGTCACGAAAGTAACCGCTGTTGAAAATATTGCGGATGTCATCGCTGATTTCTTCCGGAACCAGATTCGCACCTACGCGGGTCTCCATGAGTCCCATGATGGCGTCAGGCTGAACCGCTTTGTTCCCTTGAATTCGAATTTCGACGATTTTTGCGCTTTGCTCTGCTCCGTTTGCCCAAGCCACAGAGTGGCGCACCTGAAACAGAAACACAGCTGCCAAAAGGAACATCAAAATCGCAAAGGCGGCTCGGGATCTTCGGAACCCTGTGAGCATAGTTCAATCACCCTTCCCTGAGTTGGCAAGTGGGCCGAATATTTACCATTGGATGAAAATTTGCAAATTGACAGACGTTTTATTCACAGGCGGGAGTCGGAGACAATGCGGCCGTCGCGCATTTCGATGCGGCGGGGCAACGACTGAGCGAAATCCTGATTGTGCGTGACGACGACCACGGTTGTCTTGAAGTCTTGATTCAGCTCCGCAAACAATGAGTGAATATTAGCTGCATTGGCACTGTCCAAATTTCCAGACGGCTCATCTGCCAAAAGCAGAACCGGATCGTTGATCAAAGCACGGGCGATGGCCACGCGCTGTTGCTCTCCGCCGCTCATTTGTCCGGGGTAGTGCTGCATGCGTTTGGTGAGCCCCACTCTTTTGAGCAAAAATTCGGCACGGGCGTTGAGTTCTTGCAAAGAACGTCCCGCAATGAGCCCCGGCATGAGGACATTTTCAAATGCACTAAACTCGGGCAATAAGTTGCTATGTTGAAAAACAAATCCGACGTGGCGGTTTCGAAAGTGGCTGACTTGCAGGTCCGAGCCATGAAAAGGGTCGAGGCCGCCCACGCGGACCTCGCCTGCGGTGGGTGAATCCAAGGCCCCGATGATGTGCAAAAGAGTGCTTTTCCCTGAACCGCTCTCTCCCACAATGGCAACGCTTTCCCCGCGCTCCACTTGGAAGGTGACACCCGCCAGTGCCTCGAGCTGGACTTCTCCCATGGCATAAACTTTTCTCACGCCCGACACGGACACCGCCGGAGTCCCGCGAAAAAGCCCTCCACTCGCTGCGTTTTTGGAGGCCGCATGTTCCGATGGAGCCGATTCAAACATGGCTTTTTCCTTCCTACTCAACTCAAACGCCGCGATCAGAAAGAGTTTCTACCGGATCGATGCGCATCACTTCAATAGCAGGCCAGACAGCAGCAACAATGGAGAGCACAAAGCTGCCCAAACTCACAGCAACAAGATCAGGCCATGAAACCAGAACAGGGAGTCCCCTCCCCGGATAAGCGTCTTCAATAATAGAAAGGGGAACGCGCGACACGACCTGCAACAGCAATAGCCCACTGACGAGCCCGACGAACACGCCAATGAGACCAATACTTCCGCCTTTGCACAGGTAGAGAAATCCCAAATCAACACGCCTCAGTCCGATGGATCGCAGAATGGCCATCTCGCGGGCTTTCCTTCGGACAGCAAGAACGAGTGTGATCGTAATGCTGAAGCAGCCGACCAAAATCACCATATAGAGAACAAAGGACATCCCCCAGCGCTCCAAACGCAAAGCTTTCAGAAGCGCCTTGTTCGACTCCGTCCAAGGCTTCGCCCGCAATCCGTCGGCAGCAAGCGCGACATTCAATTCACGAGCCACACGCTCTGCGTCCAAAGGCTCGTCCAGTGCGACCTGCACTCCGGACCACTCGCCTTGCGCGTTCATAAACTTCTGGACAAGCGCCAATCGGGCAAAGACCACCTTGCTGTCATGAGTCACGGAACCTGTTTGAAAGGCCCCCTCGACAACCACCGGCTGCTGGGTGGGTGCCATTCCGCCCAAACCTTCATCCGGCTGCGTTGAAATCAAGGTCAGTCGGTTGCCTACCTCCGCACTCAATATTTCAAGGGCTTTCTCACCCGCCAAAAGAGTGGGAAAAGAACCCAGTCGTGACGACCTCTCCGACTTTGGCTCATCCGACATTTCAAACGCGTCTTGTTCCAAAGTGCGGAAGCTGACACCGGGAGTGGAGATGTAGTTTGCAAATTTCATCACCGCTTCCGCACGCTGCGGCTCTACCCCCCAAAGCACAACGGTCATCGGTTTGCGGCTGGACTGGACGATGACATCCGTTTTCAAAAAGGGAGAAACGGCGACGACGTGTTTTGATATCTTTGAAATTCGATCGAGGAGCTCTTGGCTTTCGGAAACACGACCGAAACCCTCGCGGACGACAATTTCGATGTGAGGTTCGACTCCGAGGAGCCGCTTTTTCAGACCCTGAACGAATCCGCCCATGACACTGAGCACCACAGTGAAGGCGCAAACGCCGACTGCAATTCCAATGACAGGCAGGGCAACGCCCGCGGTCGCCTGAACTCTTCTGCCACGGGCCGTCCACGAGGAAACAAGATACCGCTTCAGAAGAAAAACAATGGCAGCAAATCCTGAGCTGCCTTTCAGAGTCTTGTCATGCACTATGATGGGCTTTCTGAATCAGCGTTGAAATTCCATCCACCAGAGCAACAGCCGAAGCCATGATATCTGCAGGTGTTGCGTCATCATACATGTAAGCAGGAGCCGAAACGAATCGGGATTCCGTATCGACACAAGCTTCCCCCTGTCGTGTGGGTTGGTGCACGGCTCCCCATGTCTCAATGGTGGCAACAGCATCGCGCGCAGCACCACTTCCCAGCGTGAGGCGCACACCCTGACGATTCGCTTCGCGGCAGAGCAATGCCAGCACTACGGGGGCAATACACAGCGCTGCACACACCTTGTTCTGTTGAACGAAGGGCAAAAGCGACGTTTTTACGTCGTTCTGAAGCACTGCGTCGACGCCGGCAAATGCAAAATTGCACAAATTCTTTACGACGCCAAACCCTCCCGCAATCACAACGGCATCAAAGTCCGCAGCTTTCAAATCCGTGAGAGAGCGAACATTCCCACGCGCAATGCGCGCTGCCTCGTGCCTTTGATTGCGCTTCTCGGAGGGTTTTTCGCTGCCCGTCAGGTGGTCGACAACATGATGGGTGTCACGTTCGGACGCAAAACACTGAACGACATAGCCTTTTTGGCTCAAAGCAATGAGCAGTGAAACGGCCTCAGTGATCTCGCTCCCGTCTTTGGCCCCGCACCCTGCAAGAATGAGTGCGACGCGGGCAGATGCTGGAGTTTTCGAAGTCTGAATTGACACAATCACCTCCCATTGAATCCAAGGAGCCCTCAAATGTCGCAAAAGCGACCTCAAGGCACTCTTCCTTAAGCGAGACCTACAGGTTATAGACTCGACCCGTCTGGGTCATCAAGAGGTTGAAACCATGCCATTCCGCTCGCTCTCTCCCCTGCACTGGCGAACAGCAAGCCACAAAGAATCGGTGACGGCACGTGGCGCGCGTCTTTTTGGAACGAGTGAAGAGCAATTTTCCAACTGGCGATGGCAGATGAAAAATCAAATCAGATCTGCCGAAGACGCCCAGCGGATCCTCCCTCTGTTCGATTCGGAGAAGCAAGCCTTTTCGGAATTGAAAGATCTCTTTGAGGCCGGAATCACACCTTACTATTTTTCCTTGCTGAACCCGGAAAATGAATTTTGCCCTATCCGCCTCCAATCGATGCCCCGCTTGGACGAAATGGCCGACCGTATTGGCGTTGCCGATCCTCTGCAAGAAGTAGGCAATTCACCGGTGAAGGAAGTGGTGCACGTCTACAAAGACAGAGTGGCTTTCTGCGTGGCGCAATTGTGTCCGGTCTACTGCCGCTACTGCTTTCGAAAAAGACGTGACGAGGAAGTCGGGCTTCATTTCAATCCAAAAATCGTCGATGCGGGAATCAACTACATCGCCTCAAATCCGAATATCAGAGACGTGCTCATCACGGGGGGCGATCCTCTGATCGCTCAAGACGGAACTTTGGAAAATTTGCTCAGCCGCTTGCGTGCCATTCCGCACGTTCAAATCCTTCGCATCGGCACGCGTGTTCCCGTGACCCTTCCCTACCGCATCACCGAAGAACTTGCCGATCTTCTCGCCCAATTTCATCCGCTTTGGATCAACACTCATTTCAACTGCCAAGAGGAACTCACTCCCGAGGCCTCGGCCGCGATCGACACCCTGCTCAGCCGCGGCATTCCCGTCGGGAACCAAAGTGTTCTTCTCGCTGGAGTGAATGACACTACGGAACGTCTCAAAGCGCTCGTCGAAGGGCTCGTGCAAATGCGTGTGCGGCCATATTATCTTTATCAGGGACAAACAGTCGAAGGGACAGCGCATCTGCGGGTGCCTATCGAAAAAGGTCTGGACCTCATGCGCAGCCTGCGGGGTCACACCACAGGATTTGCAGTTCCCCAGTACGTACTCGACACACCGACAGGGAAAATTCCTCTCTCACCCAACCATATTCTCGGTCGTGAGGGCGACAATGTTGTGCTGCTCGACTTGAAAAAGAAACCTTGGCGGGAAAACAACCCGCTCGGCGATTACGTCACTGCGCATCCAATTCCGCAGGTTTCGAGACAGGATTGAGAGTCCCTCCTTCGTCGGTTTGTTCCGAAGGCGGTTGCGTGGGAGCTATCGGACTGTCCGGTTTCCCTTCCTTGTTTCGCATCGGGCGTTTGAAATACTTTGTGTTTGCGAATTTGTAATAGCTGCGCAAATACGTTTTATAGTCGGCACGCATGCCGCCGGCCTTCATTTCTCCCATCAAAAAAACAAGAACGTTCATTCGCTCGACAAAATCCTGCATTCTGTCCATGCTCAATTGAAGGTTTTTCTGGGGTGTCAGCAATGACAGCGAGGACTGATAAAGTCCCCACACAAACAACCAATGGGTGCGCGCCAAATTCTCACGCACCCGCAGGCGCAGACCACCGACTTCATCCTCCGAAGCCTGCTGACCGGTGCTAAAAGCATTCTGAAAAACTTTCCACTCGTCCGAAAGCGGCTGATAGGACGCAACGATGTCAGCGTTGGTGTTCAAAAACTGAAAAATGTCGGAATGAACCACGCCGCGCGGCAGAGGCAATTTTAAAGTCTGCGGTTGAACGACGTTGGGAGCGGGTCTGTTGCCAATGCCCGGCGGTTCCGTTGCCAGTGGAGGCAAATCAATACCGGCGGGAGCAGGACGCTGCTCAGCGGCTTTCACTTCTGTCGGGGGCGTCACTTCTGCTGGGGGCTTCACTTCTGTTGGGGGCTTCGAGTCCGGAACCGGAGTTGCCACTGCGACAGTCTGTGATTTGTCCTTGGGGCCCGACGCTTCTTTCTCCTCCGCCTGAGCTTTGGCCTGAGGTGCAGGTTCATCGGGCACCTCCAACTCTTTCCCGTCATCCACCTGTAAAATTCTCTCGAGTGTTTCCTTCTTCTCTGTTTCAGAGGTCACACAACCGGACAAAGAAGTGAGCACCATGAGTGAAAAACAAAACTTTGCAGCCAACTGAATCCATTCATTCATTTTAGACTACTTCCCTTCCGGAAAGAGTTCTTTGCTGGTCAAAGCGACCGCCAGCGTAGCACCGTAGCGTTGCCTGACCTGCAAAGGCCATGCACCGTGGACGCTCGAAAAAATTTCGGTTTTGATGAGTGCATTCCACTCGTAGCCTGCACCGATTTGAACTCCCAAACCCGGCAAGCTCATGGATTTTCTGCTGTAGGTATCAGAGCGATCGATCATCCCGAAGTAGGACGTCCGTTCGGCTGAAATCCATCGGAGAGGTGTATAGAAAAAAGAGGCAGACCAAATTCCGCGCCCTGAAGAAGAGTCTTGGTCGGACATCCTCGATATGGCTAAAGAAGGCCCCAGCTCGCTCGAGGAGAATTGCGCGAAACCATCACCTTCGAAAATTGAATTCTTCAAACGCGCATATTGACCACCTTGGTAAAACACCCCTCTCACCCCAAAACTCAATTGGGTCTGCTTCCAAACCCAATCAGCGTGCGTGACCTCCAGACTCAGTCCCGAAGATCCGTCAGGAACGGTCGAGGTGTTGCGGGGCGAACGGAGCGACCGCCAAGGCCCAAACTCCATTCCCATCCAAATCAGGTATGAAGTCTTTGCACTTTCTTTCTGTTCTTGCGATTCCAATAAAAGACGCAGCGGGGTCGAATGGGCTGCCTTCAATTGCATGAGGCGCTTCTGTGCTTCGGGCGTTTCCACCGGAACCTTCTCCGGCTCCAGCACACCTGATTTCTCCAAACGCGCTTTTCTTTCGCCGTCACTTTCGCGTCGCCATTCGACAACCGGTGGTGGCAGCGAGTCCAGAGATTGCGGCACGTTTTTCCCCCTCCCTGCCAAAAGACTACCTTAGCCTCCCAGAGGCAGCCAGATTTTACGTTTCGACAAAATTCAGACGTCTTGGCAAAGACCGACATTGAGACTTTGCTCATCCGTATCGCACAATCAAATCTGGACTGAAGGACAAAAACACAGTGACTCTGATGCTCTCAACAGATGTGGTGACGCGGGAAATCGGCCTCCTGAGCACAATCGCTCTCGGGATTGGCTGTTATATCGCTGTTGCCATCTATTTTCTGAACAGAGAGAGCAGACAGGAAAAGAGTTCCGTCAAAGCACAAGAGTCGCGCTGGGCAGCCGAAGACCTGTGGCACGATCACAATCCCGTGGAAAAAAGACTCCCGCTCTCACCCGTCTTTCACTACGGCAGCGTCTATTCGATTTCTGCCTTTTCTTCTGCATGCCTTCTGAACCGAGCGCTCCCGACTCCCGCAACGCAGCAGACACCCAAGCTGTGCGTCTCGCGCTCGGGAACTGACACCGAAAAACTTCTTCATCCGTTGATCAAAAAAATAGAATCACGCCTGCGCCGTTCAGAAATCCGTCCGCGCCCGCGATTGCGCATCGAGCGTGAAATTTTGCCATTTCCGCTGTTCTCTTCGACGCGCGCCGATCAGGAACTGACCGCTTATGTTGTCGAATTTCTCGATGCGAGCATCGATCTTTCAATCTCCTGCGACACGCAGGTGCACTTCATGTTGTCGTGTCAGGCAGACGGAATCCGGATCGCTGCGCTCTGGGCAAAGAATCAACTGATCAGCGACGCAACCGGACAAATAGAACTTCTTAACGATATGCGGCTCACCTTCCAAGGTGACACCATCAGGTGGGATTATCAGATTTTCTTTTGCCCTCAGGTCAGCAGCGAAATTTCAGACCAAACAGTATCGCTGCTGCGCGACTCGGCCTGATTCACTCGCTCACTTTTTACTCTTTTTTGACGTCTTCTGCAGGCGCGGACTGAGGTTCTGGTAAGTCAAAGTATTCTCGCGAAATGGCGAAGTCTCAGCCGATGAAGAATAAATGCCTTTGTCATGACGAGGTGACAGCCAAGGATAACTCTCTGCATCACTCTCGATACTGCCATAAAGCACACTTCCGGTTTCGGCCTCCACCTCATAGTCATCCCGATCTGTCTGTTGGGTCGAAACACAAGCGGGAATTGATGCGGCCAATAGAACTGCGAATGCCATGCACAAACGGTATTTCATACTCTCTCTCCGTGTCGGGTCGGCCCACCACTGAGATGGGATCGCCCATCTCCAGCAAAAGTCCGGCCAAGGCGAAAGCCCCGAAAAACTGGGTCAAAAAGGGGGCTATGGAGAAGAAATGTCGAAATTTTAGACAGGAACATCCGTTCTTTGGACAACATCAGTTTTGCTGCAGAAATCCACATTAAGAGGCCCTCACCCTGCAAGTCCAGCATCTTGCGAGGCCCGAATCAGATGATTAAGCTGAGATGGTTTGACGACAGAGCGTTCCTACCGCTGAAGCCTCTCGCGTCGAATCCGAAAACCATTCGAAAGACTCAAATGAGACCATGGCAGGAATGAAGTCCGAAAAACGAAACTTGACCATCCAAGAACTCGCGACGATCGTCGGTGTGTCCACGTCGGCACTGCGCGCTTGGGAAAGACGCTACTCGATTTTTTCTCCTGAACGGACCCAAGGAGGTCACCGCCTCTACACACAAGAAGACCTCAAGCTTTTTTGGTTTGTCAGTCACCTGCGGGGACAGGGTCAGGATCTCAAACAAATCGCAAATCTGGGTCGGGAGGAATTGCTCCGACAAGCCACACAGTTCTTCGATCTTTCCGCCCCAGAAAAAAAAGAGAATGTTTCGCTTTCACAAGGTTCTCTGGAAGAAAAAAAATTACCGAACCCCTTTCAGGGTATTCTTGATGCTCTCAAAGCAGACAATGTAGAAATGGCCATCCGTGCCCTCGAACAAGTGTATGCTCTTGCTGACAATGCACTCGTCTTTGCCGACAGCGCCCTCGAACTCATGATGGAAGTGGGAGAACACTGGCATCGGGGTGAAATCACCGTCGCTGCAGAACATGCGCTGACGGCGCGCCTCAAACACATGCTGCTGGGATTATTCTATCTGAACAACTTTGAAGGAACCGCAGGCACACCCGAGGCCCCGCTGGCGGTCTGCGCCACACTCCCGCACGAGTTGCATGAATTGGGATTGCTGCGTGTTGCGCTCTACATGAGGAGCTGGGGCTACAGAGTCACATACTTGGGTGCAAACACCCCTGTTGTCGATCTCGAAGAATACTGTATGCGCCGTCAACCCGCGCTGGTCATTCTCAGTTGTGCCATGTCTCTCAGTCCGCAATCGCTTCTCGAATCTCTGCAAAAACTGTCTTTGCTAGTCGGACCGCACGCACCGGTTGTTTGCGGCGGCTCAGGGATACGTTCGCTGAATCAAGGACACGTGGAGGTCGGAGATGTCATCCTGCTCAAATCCATGTTTGAGCTTGAGACGATTGCATCCGAATGCAAGAAGGCGCTCCACTTGAGTTCCAATGAACGATGCCTTTTCCTTAAGACAAGATTGGCTCGCTGAACTCCGGCAAAAAAAGAGCCACTTGGATTCGCGTCCGGCCGAGCCTGACAACGTCCGAGCTCCGAATTTCGCGCTCACCCGACAGCCTCTCTTCATTCACATAACTGCCATTGGCAGAGCCCAGATCCTCAACACAAATTCGACCCTGATTCGAAACAAAAAAACGCGCATGCTTACGCGATGCCTCTTCATCCTCTGCCAAAAGAGGGACGGCTCCGGAACGCCCTACCACGACTTCATTGACGGGAACGATGTGATTCATCACACGGCCATCGCGAGATTCTATGGTCAGCTTCAATTGCACGTCATTCAGACACAGCTCCCATTCTTTACTCAGGAGATCAGCAATGGTGTGCTGCATGGAGGAAAGGTCATTGCCCTTGCAGACTCTGATCCATGACTCGACGATCGACAGCGGGTCCATGAAATCAGCTGCCAGCGGCCACTCGACGATGCGGAATTCACTGATCCCGACTTTGACGACATCGCCCGGGTGAAGCTTGATCCGGTCGGTCCTCTGGCCATTCACCCATGTGCCATTTCTGCTTCCGTGATCCTGAATGACGAGTTCACCTGACTGCAATTGCAAAGAACAATGCCGCCCCGAGACCTCCGTATCTTCCAAAAGCAGATCACCGGATGAACGACCCAAGGTCATCGAATTTCCCACCAAGGGCAATATTTCGCCCGGCACCTGTCCGTCCATGAACTGTAGCGCAAAAGGCATCTGCTCTCTCTCCGTTCACTTGCAGACTTGAAAGAATCTGCACTTGTCTTAGAATAAATGGGGTTGCATCAGTTCGCCGCAATCGCGTCAAATAAACTATGAACGAGGTCTCATCCTCCACACCGCTCCGGAGTCATTGTCGTGGAACAACCTTCATCTCTTTTCAGCATTCTGACTCTTTCCCTTGGAAATGCGGCACTCGTTGGTCTGGGGCTTGTTCCTGAACCGGACTCCGGTTCGACCCAAAGGAACCTCGAAGTTGCGGAGCAAAATATTGAACTTCTCGCGATGCTGAAGGAAAAAACAAGAGGCAATTTGAGCACGGATGAAGAGCATCTGCTCAACGGATTGCTTTACGATCTGCGCCTCAAGTACGTTGAAGGTCAAAAGAACCCGTGATACATTCAGAGCGCATGAAGGATGTACAGTCGGCCGCTTTATTTTGAAGCAGGTCGATTCTTTTTTGTTGCATGCTGAGATGAAGGGCATTCCCATGACAACCCCCATTCCAATCACACCCGCTGGGCTCGAGAAAATCAAAGAAGAGCTCAAACGTCTCAAAACCGTCGAGCGCCCCACGATCATCGCTGAAATTGCAGATGCCCGCGCTCTGGGCGACCTGTCGGAAAACGCAGAGTACCACTCGGCACGCGAACGCCAGAGTTTCATTGAAGGCCGCATCATGGAACTGGAAGATAAGCTCACACGCCTTCAAGTCATCCAAATCGATCCGGGCAGCCTCGACAAAGTCGTCTTTGGCGCTTCGGTGAAGTTGCGCGACGTAACCGAGAATGCAAAGCCTGAGGAAAAAACTTACAAGATTGTGGGCGACCTCGAGGCCGATCTCAAAAACAACGCCATTTCTCTTTCAAGTCCTTTGGCTGCCTCGCTCATCAACAAACGCGTCGGCGAAATCGTCACGGTCCATTTGCCGCGCGGTGAAAAGGACTATGAAATCATCAAAATCTTTGTCGAAGGGCCTGCTGCGAACTGACTCCCCGCAAAGTGCAGGAGCCCACCCTGACGGGGAAAGAAGCAGAACATCTCTTGCTGCTGCTAGTTCCCCTCTTGAATTCCAGTCAAAGTTTCAGTCACCTGACGTGTCACACCCAAAGCCAAGAACCACCCTTCGTGCTGCATTTGAGGAAACGAAGCTCCGTCATTTCCAACAGACGCCTTTTCACCCACCAGATGCTCTGCCGACAAACGCCATCCTGCAATCACCGAAAGAACATTCCGTTTCTGCAAGCCCCAATCCAATTGAGACGAAAGAATGATTTGGTCGAGAACTCCTCCCTCGTAAGTGGACTGCTTCTCTGCAACCTGCCACAACGCATAGGGATACCATGCCAAACCCAATTCACCGGTCAGAAGCAAGCGAGCATCTTTGCCCAAAGACTGAACAAACCCGCCAAGAATAGACGGCAGAAGCAAACCAACGCCGGGTGAAAAGCCATTGTGTGCGGTTCTATCCCAAACGGCATGCATGGCTGTTCCGAGGACAAATCCAAACCGCTGGTAGACCTGAAAGTGAAAACCATAGTTCACGCTTGCGACGGCATTGAATCGTTCTGTCGTCAGAGGGGTTTCGAGAGTCGACAAATTCAATGACCATCTCGATTGCTGAATTCCAAGAGCAACGGTGATATTGTGTCCGGGTCTGAAGGTTCCACGAGAGTCGGAGCCTGTTGATTGGGCCTGAGCAGGTAAGGATTTGATGCAAACAAAAACAAAAACACCCATCCCCCTGACGAACCGATTCAATGACTTCAAACAGCTACCTCTCTTGATGCTGTTGAGAGAACATTTCGCTGGTTGGAGCATCAAAGCGTTCCTCGTTTTTCTGTTGCTTTCGTTCGCTGCACACCGTCTCGCACTGCACTACTATTTCTCATCAAAAGGACTGCTTTTGTCGAGCGCCATTGCAGGCGGCTTTGGCGCTCTCTGGTGGCTTCTTGAAAAGCGTCCTTCCGCGAAATGGCGTTCCCTGCTGGCTTTGGCCAGTCCAGCCGGTGTTGTCATGATGCTCTATCTTGTCATGCCCACCGGCCTGAATCTCCTTTTTTCGCTTGCTATTTCCTCTCTCACTTTCGGTTATTTTCTGACGCCATTGCCTCCGGAATCAGCCCGAGGAGGGAGGACGGAGCTGCTTTCTCTGCTTCGTCCCTTGGCAGCTGAAACCATGATCAAGTCCATGCGAATGTTGTTTGGGCGTTGGTTCCTCTTGACGCTTCTCACGAAGGTCATTCACGTGCTGACCCATTCCACGATTGCAGCCTTCATCCCCCTGTTGGGAATTGCAGTTTCATTGACTGCGGTGCACAATCATGCGGCCCAAAGGAGATCGAATGAAAACATTGCCGGATGAATTGAAGAAATTACAGGAATCACTCTCCGACGTCGCACGCATCGGCAAGCAGGAAGTCATCCGTGGCGTGGGAGTTGCCAAAAGACAGCTCTCCAAAATGCAGCAATTGAACCGGCGAAAGGAACTTTTTGCGGAGCTCGGACGCACCTTCTACGAATGGCATGAAGACGGCCTGCCCGAACCTCTCCGCAAACTGATCGGCGAAACCGAGCTCGCAGAGATCATCGAAGAAATCCGCGGCGTCGATGAACAACTCAGTCACTTAGAAGTCGAAGAATGATCAAGGCACCTTCCAGCAAGAGGACACTCTCGTTTGCGCTTGCGCTTATGATCGTTTCAGTGGCCTGCCTGTTTTTCCTCAGGATCGTCATCGGGCCTTTTCTTCTCGCGGTTGTGCTGGCATGGCTCTCGAATCCGACCATCGAACAGCTGGAAAAAAGAGGATTGCGCCGCACGCTGGTGGTTCTCCTGATTCTCTTGATCAGCGTCACCGGACTGAGCATTGCCGTCTGGTATGTCTTCCCGCTCGTTTCGCACCAACTCGAACAAGTCATTAAAACTCTTCCTCGAGCAAAGGAACATCTCGAACAAACGCTCATTCCCAATCTCAGGAGTTTTTTGTCCGGATTCTTCGGTCCCTCTCAACAGCTGGACAGACTCCAGCACCTTCTTGGAAATTACGAGCTGTCGCCTGAATTATTGGGTCAAGCACTCTCGTTCTCACGCATCATTGACAACACTCGAATACTCGCAGGCTGGGCGCTTGCACTCGTCCTCTCACCCGTCTTTGCCTTCTTCCTCATGCGCGACTTCCGACGGGTGCTGCAAAAGACAACCCACGTTATCCCGCCTGACCTCAGACACAACGTACGCGTGTTCACTTTGCAGGTGGACAGGACGCTGCGCGCTGTGGTCCGTGGACAGATTCTGGTGATTTCCCTTCTCTCAACTCTCTATGCTTCAGCCTTTGCCGTTGCCGGCCTTCCCGGAGGAGTTGCGGTGGGTGTTCTCACCGGAATGGCGCGAATCATCCCCTATTTGGATATTGCCGTCGGAAGTCTGCTCTCCCTCATGATCATCTTGGCGAATGGTTCACCCCCATCGGTGATCGTCGGTGTGCTCATTTCCTTCGCCTGCATACAACTCTTCGATGCCTTGTTTCTAACCCCAAAAATCATGGGACAATACTCAGGGCTGCACCCCTTCATGATCATCATCTCCGTGCTGTGCTTTGGTGATTGGTTCGGGGTCTATGGAGTGATTCTCGCCATTCCTCTTGCAGCATTCGGGCGGGTTGCACTTCTTCATCTTTTGAGCGCTTATCGAAACTCGAATTTTTATCGAGGAGTTTCGAATGCCGTGTTCGCCGAGGAAAACGATTCGGAGTCATCAGCTTGAACAAGGATCTGGACCAACCAACAACGTGGAACCGACTCTTCACTGAATTGACCGAAAATTCGTGGGACACCCTTTACCGCTTCTCTTTGAGCCTGCATGGCAATGCACCCGAGGCAGAAGATTTGGTTCAGCAAACACTGCTTAAGGCTTTGGTCAAATTCCCTGCCTTTTTTCTCACACACTACGATACCGAAGATCCGACTGCAGCCTCACTGGTCGTGCAGGCAGCAGAAAACGACGTTCCAATCAAACAGCACATTCAAAATTGGCTGATGAAAATCGCGAAGAACACTTTCCTCGACAGCGTGGGGCACTCCTCCCGCAAACGTTCCCATGTGTCGCTTGAAGACTGGCAAGAAAACGACGCCCCGAGCCAACTGCGTCTGTCACAAGACGATAAAAACTCGGACGCCTCCGGCTCAAACCTTGCCGATATGGAAAAAGAGTTTTTCAGGCTGGCATTGGACGATGACTGGCTCAAGAAATTTGAAGGGTTGAACCCGCGCCAAAGAAGCGTCATTTTCCTCGTCGCGGAGGAGTATAGCTACAAGGAAATCGCTCAGTTGTTGGATATTCCAATGGGCACAGTGATGAGCACTCTAAGCAGGGCTCTCGCTAAGCTTAAAAAATCGGCTGATTGAAGAAAATTTGGAATAAAACGAGCTCCTGAATCGTACTGTCTTTAGAATGTGCAAAGGCTGCTCAACATGGGTTTTTCAAAAAACAAACAATCCAACTCCGCACCATGGACCAAGCAAGTCCTTGAATATTTTGACAATAACTCACTTGAAGAGTCCAAAAAGGAGGCCCTCCGCAGACGCCTCCTGCAGGCAGAACTCCCCAGCAAAAACAGCAACTTAACATATCGCGACACGCGTATCACAAAATCCCCTTGGGCGAGTTCGCTCATCAGTGCGGCCGTGGCAGCCACGCTCACCTTTCTCATTGTGA
>JBEGJP010000036.1:0-42080 GCA_041184525.1 Pseudomonadota bacterium
CTCAGGATTTCAGCCTCAATGAGGAACTCGGCACATTCGTTCGTCAGGAGCTGGGCAAGGACATGAAAATCATGTCCCACCTCGATAAAGACAGCGTGGTGTTCGCCACCCTGAGCGGAAAGTCTGTCGTTTTTGACCTTGTCAAACGCAATTTCAGTCTGGTGAAGGCGCGGCCTTCGGACATGGGGAATGACGACTGGGCGGTGGCATTAGGGGAAAATCAATACTGGGCTTTGCTGGGTGGGAAACTCCACTACCGGAACACGGTGGGCAACGAATCGGCCGAGATCAGCGACACACTCGAGAACATTCTCGGGATCGGCGCACCTGTTTTAAAGCCTGTTGCCGTCTCTGCGACGTCGTTCATTGGAGTGACGGGCAGCAGTTTGCTCTGGTTGAGCACCCAGCCGCAGTTGCGAAGGGAGCTTTTTCTCCAGTTGGACTCGGCGTCGCTGGGAAACCACAGCGTGAGTGAAATCACCGGCGGCGGAGTCATTGCCAATCGGGGTTTGTGGCTGCAGGTGAAAGATTACATCATCTACATCATTCAAGACAGCAGTGGCCGCTACTACACAGAAAAAGGGCGTTTGCCCGTCTTGAAAGGTCCTCAAGGCGCACTCGTGAATCCCATGCTCACGGCCATTTTTACGTCGAATGAAAACAGAGTGATTGCTCCTCAAGGTCAATGGGTTGTGTCCAGCGGTGAACGTGTGTTCACGGGCGGTCCCAAGGGTTCATCACCAACTTCTTCGGTTGACAACGGCGGAAAAAATTCTGTCGAGACAAATCCCAGCCCCACACCGACAGCGACAGCATCTCCTACTCCTACTGGTCCCACGCTGGCAGAACTTCAGACGCAGTATACGAACAAATTTAAGGCCACCTTCGACAGCAGTTGCGTTCAATGTCACTCCAGTCGTTCGTCTCGCTGGAATAGTTTTGATGCTGTTAAATTATATGCTTCTCAGGGCGAGTCACGCGTGCGCAGCGGCGATATGCCGCGGGGATCGACGCTCTCACAAACTGTAAAGACTGAGACTGCAGATTTTCTCAAAGCATTGGCAAACTTGCCCTGATCAGCCGTTCGGACTGACTTTTTCTTCCGACTCTGTTGTGTGCGAGTTGACGGGCGCTTTGCCGCGTGGTGCGTTTTTCTTCTCGCCGTCGAAACGGTAAATGTATTCGCCTTCCTGCACGTAGCCGAATTCTTCCTTCAGGAAGCGCACCTGTTCCGTGGAACTCGTTTTGAGCCGCTGGATCCGTTCTTCCATCAACTGGTTTTCAATTTTCAAGCGCGTGTTGACATCGACAAGCACGTTTCTTTTGCTCACCAGCTCCATGTAGTTCGAGATGCCGGATTGTCCCGAAGCCATCGACATGAGCAACGTCCAAAGCGCGACAACCAAGGTCCAGCGGACTGTGACCAAGAAGCGTCGTGAGGAAAGTTGTCCGTCGAGTAGAGTCATTTTCAATGCCCAAAGTTGAATTCCGCTGAGGGCTGCTTTCAGAACCAAACGCTCTGAAAAATTAAGATGCCCCTGTGGGGATCCTAACACGGCGTTTGTTTTAGAAAGCGTCAGTCTCTAGGCATTCATTTGCCGACAACGGCCTGACGGTTGCGCTCAATGACCGCCAGCAGGAGGGTCACCGCTGCCGGTGTGATTCCGCTGATTCTCGAGGCCTGACCAAGAGTGCTGGGCGTATGCTTTTTCAGTTTCTCGACAACCTCACGGGACAATCCTGAAATCGAGGAATACTCGAGTTCACGCGGGATCCACACCGCGTCCAATTTCTGCAGGCGGTCGGACAAAGCCTCTTCGCGCCGGATGTAGCCGTCGTATTTGGTTTCAATTTCTACCGAACGCAGCACACGGTGGCCCAAGCCCAAATCGACAAGGCCGCAGGCGCACATTTTCAAAATGTCCACCTCGGGACGCTTGAGATAGGCGTCAAGGCTGGAGCTTGCACCGGTGAGTGGGGGCAAGCCTGCGGCAACGAGGCGCTCGTTGGTTTCCGGAGTCGGATTGAGCCAAGTGGATTTCAAGCGGCATCTTTCTTCTTCCACTTTTCTTTGCCGTTCCAAGAACGCGTTGTGCTCTGTGTCGTCGATCAAGCCGAGTTTCCAGCCATGGGTGCGCAGTCGCGCGTCAGCGTTGTCCTCACGCAACTTGAGGCGGTTCTCGGCACGGCTTGTGAACATCCGATAGGGTTCCTGCGTCCCGAGTGTGGTCAGGTCGTCGACCATGACACCGATGTAGCTCTCCTGCCGAGAGGGGACGAAAGGATCTTGTCCCTGTGCGCGCAGGGCCGCATTGATTCCGGCTATCAAACCCTGTGCAGCCGCTTCCTCGTACCCTGTGGTGCCGTTGATTTGTCCTGCAAAGTACAAATTGCGGAGTGCCTTGGCTTCGAGAGTCGGATGCAATTCCGTGGGTTGGATATAGTCGTACTCGATGGCATAGCCGGGTTTCATGATCACGGCATTTTCAAATCCGGGGATGCTGCGCAGAAATTTTTCCTGCACATCGACGGGCAAGCTGGTGGAGATGCCGTTGGGGTAGATTTCGTGTGTATCGTAACCCTCAGGCTCAATGAAAATCTGGTGCGAGAGCTTGTCAGGAAACTTGACGACCTTGTCTTCAATGCTCGGGCAGTAGCGTGGCCCAATTCCCGTGATGACACCGCTGTAAAGAGGCGAAAGGTGCATGTGATCGCGGATGATCCGATGCGTTTCCTCTGTGGTGTGTGTGACGTAACAGGGCACAAGTTTTTGAGTGATGGCTTGTGTTCTCAGGCTGAACGGTACGAAATCCGGATCGGAATCCTGTCGTTCCAATTTTGAGAAATCAATGCTGCGTGCATCGAGACGCGGGGTGGTCCCCGTTTTCATTCTCCCCATCTTGAAACCAAAAAGTTTGAGCGCCTCGGCCAGTTCAACGCTGGCAGGTTCGCCCACGCGGCCCGCGGTGATGCGGCGATCGCCGATGTGGATGAGACCGTTGAGGAACGTGCCGGTGGTGATGACCACACATTTGCTTTTCAGTTGTTGGTCGAGATTGGTGCGGACACCCAACACCGTATCACCCTCAATGAGAAGGCTGGCTACGGTGTCCTGATGGAGGTCGAGGTTCTTTGTGTTTTCGCAGACCTTGCGCATGTAGGCACGATACAATTCCATGTCGGCCTGCGCGCGGGAGCTCCAAATGGCGGGGCCTTTGGAACGGTTGAGGATACGGAACTGAATTCCCGCTGCATCGATGGCGGCGCCCATCTCGCCGCCCAAGGCGTCGATCTCTTTGACGAGGTGGCCTTTGGCAGTGCCGCCGATGGCAGGATTGCAGGACATTTGACCAATGCGGTCGAGGCTCATGGTCAGCAGACAAGTTTTGAGCCCCATGCGGGCACTGGCCAGAGACGCTTCAATTCCGGCGTGACCGCCACCCACCACCACCACATCGTATTCGAGTGAACGCATTGCTGATTCCCCGTCAGTATCCCTAAGGATGAGACCACTTTGGCGTCATCCGGAACCCCTGCGGTTGGCCTTAGTCACTCACGCGACATTATTCAATAATGATCTGTTTTTCTTCCGCGCGATGGACACGTTGCGAAAGTTGCAGGAAAAAAGCGTGGGACCAAGCCAAGGGAACCACCCAATGGGGAGAACTGGACTGAGGGTCGACCTGTTCGGGGAGATAGCCCAGAGGGGTCGAGGCGGCCGCAGCTTGCCGAACGGCTGACCTCATTTCCGCCACAGCCTCGGTGGAGGGGAGGACTTCACTTGCCCCCAAAGCAAACCAGAGGCCCACGAGAGGCCAGCACCCGCCGCCCCGATAGGAATCGTCCACATAGCGCCGATAGCCCACTCCATGTTTGAGGGCAGACTTCAGTTCCTTGAACAGCGTGGTGCGTTGTTCACCCGCGAGTGGGAACTCGGGAACCGGCATCAGGCAAGCGAGCAGGCTGGCGTCCGCTGTGAAGTCGAGAGTCCCCTCGGGGGAACGGGTGCGTGCCGGCCAAGGAGAGAGGGGACTGAAGTGGGCGGAGGCCAGAGCAGCGGCCTGCTGTGCTGCCGCTTGGAAGCGTTGTGCCGCTGAGTCGGTGAGGGCATGCTCCATCCCCTTGAGCAGTGCGCCATAGGCGACGACGAGAGCAAAAAAATGCTGCCCCTCGCGCTCTTCCCAAAGATCAAAACCACAGAGAGCTGTTTGCGGCGAGGTGAGGAGTTCATCGGCCATAGCTGCAAGACACGTGTTGAGCTTGCGCCGCAGAGTGTCGCGGAGCGGGCTTTGGAATTGACCCACGTTCAACAGGGCCGACCAAAGGAGACACACAAGAGGCCGCTGGTCGGGCTGGCGGTAACACCAACTGGGAGCAGGTTGAGCTGCGTCGGTGTAGCGCTGCTCAAAATCGCTGTCCTCGTTCAACGCGCGAGATAGGAATTGAGCAATGTGTGCGGCTCTTTCGGTTTGACCGCATTCAAGGAGAGCCAATCCGGTGAAGGCAGCGTCACGCGGCCAGACAAAGCCGTAGCCTCCGCTGTAACGCATGTCCCAATCGCACTCTGCTGAGGCGATGAGTGCTCCATTGGCGCTTGTGAGCGCATCGATCACACGGAGCGAAAGCGAGGGAGAAGCTTCAGGTGAAGCTGTTGGAGCTGAATTTTCATCCACGGGCTGTTCCGTGGCGGCGTGCAGCTCCATCCGAACGACGAAGGGATGATTCCATCTGAGGACAGGAGACAGAGCCACCGCGGCGCAACGTCCCATCTCGATGGCTCGGTATGCAGCGGGATGGTTGACGAACGATTGAACAATCTGCCCGAGGTTGTGCTGAGCATCCAATTGAAGAGCACCTGTATTTTTGAATCCGCCCGCCGTCGCAGCTTCAAGAGTCAAATAATAAGGGTCAGCATCGCAACGGATCAGATTGGCAGTCGGTATGGCGCGCACACACTGGAACTGACTGCGCCGTCCCGCAATATCGGGGGCCATCAGGAACCACAGGCGTGTGTTGTGCAGAGTGCTGTGCTCCGGTGCATCGATCCAGTAGGTGTGCTCGAGCGTTTTTTCATTCACGAGGCGTGCAGACAAACGCACGTGAAGTCCGCGTGCCTCGGGGTGGTGCACGTGCCACTGGATTTGCAAATGCTCGAGTGGAACAATCCATTGGAACGCAATCTGATCGCGCTCCGGATCGAGCCAGATGGCCTGTCCGCCTTGAACGATGCCCATAATGAAAAATTTGAGTTGGTTGTGGAAAGCATCTTTGCGCGGCCAGCACCACGACTTCAGCTGACCGTCCTGTTCATATGCGGCGAGTGAAGAACGCGTGGCCAGCAGGGCCGTATACAGGGTGGCGCTCATGAACGGAGAAGCTTGAGTGCAGATTTTTGGTACACATCGACGCAACGGCGAGCCGAAGATTCCCAGCTGAACCGCTGCATTTCGCGGACTCCGTTCCTCTGCAATTCTCTTTTCAAGATGGGGCGTCGCACCAAACTCACAATACGATCCGCCATGAGGTCGGTGTCCCAGAAATCAACCTTCAAGGCATGCATCAAGCATTCCGCCACGCCGGACTGTTTGGAGATGATAATGGGGATGCGTTGGGCCATGGCTTCAAGTGCAACAATGCCGAAGGGCTCCGAGACACTGGGCATCACAAAGACGTCGGATTGCGCAAGGAGTGTTTCCACTTTTTTCGCGGATTGAAATCCGTGGAAAGTGAACGTGTCATGAACGCCCAGTTCCCAAGCGAGTTGCTTCATGGAGGGCAAAAGATCACCTGCTCCAATCACCTGAAAACGAAGGTTCGGCTGAAGTTGAAGTGCTCTCTGTGCAGCCTGTACAAAGTAGGCAGGTCCTTTTTGATACGTCACCCGTCCCACGAATGAAATCAGAGGACTTTGAGTTTTGGCTGCAGCAGAAAACGTCGCAGGCCAGACTCCCTCATGCGAATGGTCAGGACCGCTGTGGTGAGCCAAGTTCGATGCGTTGTAGACCACGTCGATTTTATCACCCGAAACACCATAGTGTTCCATCAGGACGCGGCGGGTCAGATGCGACACAGCAACAAGCCTGTCGGCCAGATGGAATCCCATTTTTTCGAGAGAAAGAATTTTTTGATTGCCGTGCTGGCCGGCCCGATCGAATTCTGTGGAATGGACATGCAGCACCACGGGCAGAGGTGAATGTTTCTTCAATTGGGCAATGGCCTTGAGACTCATCCAGTCGTGGGCATGAATGACGTCGAACAGACCGCTGATCTCGTTCTGCACGATGTCGGTGGCAAGCAGGGAAAGAAGTTCGGTTTGCTCGGCGACATCGCCGCGCAACGGAGACCATGATGCTTCGGTTGAACCTTCACCCGAGCTCAGACGCTCGCGCAGCCACTTTTGGTAGGCCACGAGTCGGGTGCGCAGAACAGTTTGCTCTTCTCCCGAAAGGTTCAATGCCTCGATGTTGGCCGTGTCGTAATGACTCAGGGGCGCCGCAGAAAGTGTTCCCTGAGCCGTCTCGGCCATGCGCTTGATTTGTTCGCTGGCAAGCAGATGCGCAATTTCAGCAGAAGTGCTGTCCCCATGAGCGGCAAGTGTCGGAGAAGATCGCCTGAGCCTTTGAGGCTGATAAGGATGCTCCGGACTGACAATCGTCAGATTGGGATTGAGCTCTTCAATTCTCTCGGCAGTGGCGTGTGGAAAATGAGGAAGAACCAACGCAATCTGGTGGCCCAGTTGTGTCAGACCGGAAACGAGACCTTCAGTTGCCGTTGCGAGTCCACCGGAAATGAGGGGAGGAAACTCCCATCCGAGCATCAGGATCTTCATCGCGCCACCACCACAAAAGGGAAGGAAAAAGCCGCCGAAACATTCATTTTCAATAGGATCTGATACCGAAAATTCCTATCGTGCGACAAGTTGCAGATCAAGAGCTTCCGGAAAAATCCGAGTCGCCGGAGTGACTCTCAGTCCGAGTGAAAGCATGCAGGGTTGCGCGGGTGTGAAAATACATTCGTAAAGATAAGTATTCTCCGCATCGCGTCCGCGGAACTGGAGGTCAAGGATTTGACCGTGGCCCTGCGTGGGAACCAACTGAACTGCGATCCATTCACTTGGCAATGATGTTCGGATTGTTGCTCGGACAGTTATGGTGTCACCCACAACGGTGGCATCTTTGGGCGAGATATCGACTGACGTGATATCCAGTTTACTCCATTGGCTTTGCAGGAGAGCGACATCTTTTTCATGCTGACTGAGGTTCTTTCCGGCATCTTTTGAATTCAGTCCGACTTGAGCTGCATTGTCGATGGCCGGTTGATAGGCGGTCTTGAAATAATCGAGAACCATCCGTTGCGCGCTGAAGGCGGGCGCATAACGCACAACCGAACTCTTCATCTTTTTGATCCAGTCCGCCGGTACCGGAGCGCTGTAGTAGAGAGGAGTCATTTCGTGTTCAAGCAAATCGTAGAGCATTTCGCTTTCACGCTCATCACGTGAATCGTCTCCGGAATAACCGTCACGATGGCCGATTGCCCAGCCCGCATCCGGATGGTGCGCTTCATCCCACCACCCATCAAGCACAGAGAGATGCAGACCGCCATTGAGAGCCACCTTCATTCCGCTTGTTCCTGAAGCTTCAAGTGTGCGCACCGGTGTGTTGAGCCAGACATCCACACCGCGAACGAGTCGGTGAGCCAGATTCATGTCGTAGTTCTCAAGGAAGAGAACACGGTTGGAGAGCTTTTCTCTTTCAATGATGCGCACGACCTGTTGGATGATCTCTTTGCCGTGGTTGTCATTGGGGTGTGCTTTTCCGGCAATCAGAATCTGCACGGGGCGGTCGGGGTTGTTGAGAATTTTTTTCAGTCGCTCAATGTTCCTGAACATCAATGTCCCGCGCTTGTAGGCCACGAAACGTCGGGCAAAACCAATCGTCAGCGTCTGCGGACGCAGGGTTTGACGCAATTCGGCAAGAGCGTGCGGTGACATCCGTTCGCTGTTGTTCATGCACTTGAGCACACTTGAAATGAGTCGGCTTTTCCGGAGCAAATGCAGGTCCCAAATTTCGGAGTCGGGAATATTCCAAATTCTTTCCCACACTTCGTTTTTCTCGAGGTGAGTGTCCCAGCCGCGGCCCAGATACAAGTCGCAAAGTTCCGCAAGTTCGTTGGACATCCACGTGCGCGTGTGAACGCCGTTGGTGACGTGGTGCACGGGCACCTCATGTTCCGACAAATGAGGCCAAAGACTTTTCCAAATACGCCGAGAAACATCGCCGTGCAGCGCACTCACGCCATTGCGGAAATGAGAGCTTCGCAAGGCGAAAACAGGCATCGAAAATTCCTGCGGGTGTTCGGTATGGCGGCCCAGTGCATAGAACTCTTCATCAGGTAGACCGTAAAGTTCTGAAGTTGAACCCATGTGGTGTTTGACTTTATCGACAGGGAAACTGTCGTTGCCTGCAGGCAACGGCGTGTGCACGGTAAATATTTGTGTCGACCGGACCTGCTGCAGCGCCTGCTGCCAACTCAAGCCCTTGGCAACAGCCTGCTCCACACGTGCGAGTGTCAGAAAGGCAGAGTGCCCTTCGTTCAAATGATAAACATCCGGTGACAGTCCCATGCATTGGAGAGCCTTCACGCCGCCAATACCAAGAAGGATTTCCTGACGCAGGCGCAGGTCCTGACCGCCGGCATACAGGCGGCTGGTGATTGCCTTGGCTTCAGCTGAGTTTTGCGCGAGATGCGTGTCGAGAAGATAAAGCGGGATGCGACCCACTGACAAACGCCAAATCTGCACATGCACTTTTTCCGAAGTGATGGTCATTTGGAATGTGAGCGGATTGCCGTTGGTGTCCCGCACCAATTCCATCGGCATGAAAAACGGATCGTTGTTGGCGTACATTTCGCGTTGCCAGCCGTCTTTGCCGATGCTCTGATTGAAGTAGCCTTCATTGTAGAAGAGTCCGACACCCGTCAGCGGAAGCGCGAGGTCGCTCGCGGTTTTCAGGTGGTCGCCTGCGAGAATACCCAAGCCGCCGCTGTAAAGCGGAATGCTTTCGTGCAATCCAAATTCCATCGAAAAGTAAGCAATGCCCTTGGTTTTGCATTGACCAATTTCTGTGTGGGAGGTGTTGCCCGTGCCGAGCATCGCTTCGAAGGATGTTCGGACTCGATTCAGATGGTCCACAAAGCCCTGATCCGCAGCCAGCCGCGTGAGCTGTTCTGCAGGCAGACTGTTGAGAAGTTTCAAAGGGCAGGGTCCACTTTGCTCATAAGCCACAGGGTCGATGCGGCGGAATAAGTTCACCGCATCCGCATTCCACGACCACCACACGTTGCGCGCCAAAACCCAAAGAGGCTCAAGAACGGTGGGCAATTGTGCCCTGACATGGATCTGAAGTACGTGGGTCATATTGGCCACTCCATTCCCTTGGTGCTCGTCCGGCAGTTTGAAATTTCTGAACTTTGGCTGGAATGGTTGCAGCCCTTGGCGAGAAGATCAATTGGCGAGAGTCAACAGGACGCGCATGAGCCAAAAACTGTTGGTGGGATTCAGGGGATCCGTTTCTGCCCACACGCTTAAGAGGGCCAAAAGTGAAGATGCTCTGGTTTGCGACAATTCGCCTGAGCGCAGCGCCGCTGATGTGTTTTCGACAAGAGCGTCGCGCAGGAGCTCTGCATCGTAGCGGCGGCCGGCTTGGTCAGACCACTGTGCGAGTTCACTGATGCTTTGCGCTGTCATTTGTATTTTCTGCCGCGCGAAAAGAGTTTCAGAGGGAAAGATCTGCGGATCTGTTTTCAGATGCGGCGCACAGAAAATATTTTCAAGAAAAACTCTGTCCTCACGCTCCAGTTGATCGCTCGCCCGCGCGGGTGTGTCCCACGCGGGAAGAAGAACTTTTTGGCAGCGGCTGGCGATGGTGGAGGGCAGTGCCGAAGGGCGCGCTGTTGTGAGAACAAAAACGCATTCGGCCTGCGGCTCTTCGAGCGTTTTCAGCAGGGCGTTGGCGCTCTGGTTGTTCAACCTTTCAGCGCGTTCCACCAGCAAAAATCGGCGGCGTGCGAACGTTGCCGGATACAGAGCCCGTTCACGAAAGAGTTCGACGTCATCCTTGCGCAGGATGGCGCGGTCGGGATCGGCACGCAGGAGATCAGGATGGCGTTTGAACGCCTCCCAAAAGGCGTCAGGCGAAGGGAGCGAGGAAGATTCGAACAAAGACAGTCCTGCCAGCCGGAACAAAAGCTCTGCCACCAGTGCAATCGGCGTGGGCTGGTCCGCGAACGATCGGCTGACAAGCAGACAGGCGTGGTGCTGGCTCTGGCCGAGGGTTTTATCGAGCAAGAGGGCGACGGTGTCAGAGTTCATCCGAGACGCAATCCGAAGTGCTGTTCAATGACCGAGAGAATTCTGCTTTGAACTTCGTCGGGTGTTCCGTTTCCGTCAATCAGAACACGCTTGGGAACGCGGCCGTCGGGGTAGGGGGTTTCAGAAGTCGTGAGCGTTTCAAATGCAATGTGGAGTGTCGCATCTTTGAGAAGTTCAGCGTCCAGTCGGTCGTTTTCAAATCCGGGACGTGCCGACACACGGCTGTGGGCTGTGTCTTTGGAGACTTTCAAGACAAGTGTGAGGTCAGGTTGCAGGTCGCCCAGCACGGGACCCGCCACTGTGTCGATTTCCTGTTTGGTGATTCCGCCCCGAAAACCTTGGTAAATATAGCTGGAGTCGAGAAAGCGGTCGCAGACGATCCATTTTTTCTCGGCGAGCGCCGGACGAATCGCCTTTTCGATATGCTGCGCGCGGGCTGCCATCACCAGAAGGAGCTCTGTGCGTGCCGTCGGAATGTCACCGCTCTCGGGAACACTTTTGAAAACGTTGCGGATGCTTTCTGCCAAGGGTGTCCCGCCGGGTTCACGGGTTTCGAGAACCGGCAAATTTTTCCGCTTGAGCAGCTGGGCAAGTTTTGCCGCTTGAGTGCTTTTTCCAGATCCTTCGCCACCTTCGAACACAATGAAAGGCATGACAGGTCTCCCGAGTTGGCTCACCGACGGTTCATAAAACGTCAACACTCTGCCCGTGACACAGAAAGATGCGTTGGGTTACCATTTTGCACAGAGTGTCCCTTCGAACAATGGCCGCGCAAAAGTCACGCAGAAAACCTCAGGGAGTTTCGCATGCGAGTTGATATGCTCACTCTCTATGCTTTCTCGGACAAGACGCACGCCAAACAGCGTGAACTGTGGCGTGGTTTTCTCGCGCTTGTCATGCCTGTTCTGCTGGAATGTGAGGCAGGAGAGTTCGAACGGCTCTTGGAAGCGGCCCAGTGCCGGTCCATTGAAGAGCTCATGAGCGCCCTCGAGCTTCCCCAGACGCCTTCAGAACTCGTGTGGGTCATCTCCGGCCAGTTTTCAGATGCCCTCGGGTTTGAAGCCGAACTTGGACTTTCCGCTTTTCTCGATGTGAATCTTCCGACCCGTGTGCACACTGTTCCGCGCGGACACACTGCGAACAAAGAAGATGCCGTGGTGGGACTTTGGCTCAAGGCTTTTCGGGATGTCCAGCAAAGGCCGGAGTTCCTCGAGATCACCCAAGAATGGCGTCGCGCGTTTGAGAGCCTCCTCGAGGAGGAAGACGAAGATGCGCAGGAGACTGTGTCTGAGGCTGGCATCGGCACGTCTGAGGCTGACTCTCATGCAGATGCGGCGGACTCCCCCACGGCAGCGGAGAGCGCTGGTTCTTCCAGCTCCCAACGGGTGGAGAGACGGTCCCGCAAGCGCGGCAAGCTGGCCTGAAAAAAATTTCAGCTCAGGTCGACATCATCGTTCGAAAATGACATGTCTTCAGCACCTGCAGCTTTTTTAAATCGTCCTTTGAAGACGGTTTTCCCTCGTTGAGGCGATGGACTTTCGGAAGGTGCTTCGGCTGCGGGTTCCATCAGGATCGGGACTGCCGGTTCGACGGACGTCGTTGGGGTGTGCAGATCCACGTCAACGTGAGTGTTGGCATCGTCATTTTCGTCCGCGCTCTGGCGTGTCCGTTTCGGTTGCAGTCCAGAACCTTTCACAAGTGTGACAAGCTGTTTCCCGACGGAGTGCAGACCGTCGAGTTGGGAAGACAATTCGTGCGCCGTCGATGCGCACTCTTGAGCGCCGGCGATCCCCTGTCGGGTATCCCACGCCAGTTTGGAAATGGTCTTGCTGATCTCGGCGACTCCATCGGACTGATTCTCATACGCATGACTCATTCCAAGAGTCACACTGGAGAGATGTGAGGCCTTGCCTGCAACTTCTGTTAACGCTTGCGAACATTGCGACGCGAGAAGATTTCCGGATTCGAGTTTATCAAGTCCTTGTGCGGCCAAGGTTTCAAGCTTCATTTGCACCGATTGGACAATCGCCTCAGCTTGCCTGATGCATTCGTCGAGCTCTTGGCTGAGTTCTCTGGCAGCTTTGGTGCTGTTTTGGTGGAGATGGCCGATTTCGTCGGCAATGTTCGCAAAGCCGCGTCCCTGCGTTCCGGCACGAGCGGCTTCTGCCGAGGCATTCAAAGACAGAATTTTAGTTTGAAATGAGAAATCTTGAATGACCTTAATTTTGTCTGCCCAAGCACGGATGATATTGAATATCGCTTGCAATTCCAGCGGTATTTCTTTGTATTTGAGTTTCGTTTCGTTGTTTTGTTGATTCAGGTCCTTCAGAGTGAGAGTCAGCTTGTCCAAGATCTCCTTGGTGTTCTGTGCATGCTCTGTTCCGGAGGCAGCCAAATTCGAAGCTTGCTTCGCATTCTCGGCATGAACGTTCACTGTTGTCACAAGCCGCTCGATCGCCGCGCACGCGTCTTCGAGAGACGTCACTTGTGTTGTCGAGTTCTGCGTCAAGACAAGACCTGCTGCGGCAATCTCATGGGAGGAAATCGACATCCTTTGCAAGGTGTCTGCAAACTGTTCTGCAATTCGATTCAAGTTTCTCGTGAGTCCTGAGAGGATGGACTGTGAAAGCATCAGTCCGACCGCGGTGCCGACAAGAGTCGTCAGTGCCAGCCAATAGAGCCATGATTTTCCGAGGTGAATGGCCTCTCGCTTGAGCAGTGTGGCAGCCTGTCGCTCGACATTGCCGAGCTCGCCGGAAAGAGCGTCTATCTTGTCTTCGAGGTTCTTTCCAGCCTCATCGTCCCGCAGCCTGCCGAAAGCCAGATCGTTGTCCGACTCGAAAGCGGCTTTGATCAGCCTTTCGCTCAGCTCTTTTCTTTTTTCGACCTTTCTCTGCAATTCAGCGATGTTTTTTTTCTGAATTTCACCCTGCACTTTTTCTGCCGAGTGGCTTATGGCCTTGTCCCAATTGCTGAAAATTTCATTCATCTGCTTGATATAGGTGTTGTACTGGTCCGCTGAAGGTTCAATGATGGCCTGTGCCTCCAGCATTCTGATCTCTTTCGGATAAGATTCCAGTTTCGAAATCAATTGGTTTGTTTCAAACCCGTCCGCGAATTGAGAGATCGATTTTTCAAGGCGCACGAAGCCGGTCAAACCTGCAACGGAGACAGCAAGCAGCGTGGCTGCAAAGATGCAGCCTACGAGGACAACCTTTTTGCTGAAACTCCAGTTTCTCATGAAGATCCTTCAAGCCACTCCCGGCAGCGGCACTTTGCCTCCGGTCACAAATGACTCTTCGAACGAAAAAAGTTTTTCTGAATTCAGGATGACAATGAACTGACGATCCGACTGGGTCACGGCCTCGGCAAAAAAATTCAGATGGCTGGTGCGGAATGCGGGAGGAGCCGTGAGTTGTTCGAGAGGGACCTCAAAAACATTTTCCACCGAGTCGACGCTCATGGCCAGTCTTTCGCCGCGTGACTCCAAAATCAACAGCGAAGTTTCAACCGGTTTTTCTGTACGCTGCAGACCGAGCCGAGTTCTGAGGTCAAACACTGAAATCATTTGACCGCGCACACTCATGATTCCCAAAATTGAATCAGGAGCAAAAGGCACCGGTGTGATGTCAGCTTCGACGACCACTTCGCGAAATGCCGAGAGGGCGATCGCGTATCGCTCTTTCGCAACTGTGAACATGAGGAATCGGTTTTCAATAGTCATGACGCGTGCGCCTCCCACTCAGGCCGCTTTTCCCTGTCGTCTGATCAGGAATCCGCTGCGGTGAGCATTCATGAGTTCAGTCAAATCAAGAATGAGTGCGGGCTTGCCATCCCCCAACACAGCTGCTCCTGCGAGTCCCGGGAGTCCCTGAAGTTCGGCTCCCAGCGGCCGGACCACAATTTTCTGTTGCGTGAGGATCTCTTCAACCACGACGGCGAAGGGCTGCCGACTGTTCTCCAAATTGACGAGTGCCACGCCGCAAAAGGTGTCCAACGACGGGGGTGGATTGCCTTCCTTTTGCAGCAGGTCGGCGAGGCTGAGGAGCGGGACTGTCATGCCGCGCAGATTGAGGATTTGTGTTTGTCCCTGAACGACGTAAACGTCGGCATTCTCCGGCAGGAGAGTCTCGGCCACCTTCGATTTCTGAATCACAAAACGTTCGCCGCCGAGTTTGACAACCCATGCCTCGGTCACCTCAACCTTCAGAGGGATGGTGATTGTCGCTGCTGTGCCTGAATCTGAAAGTGCCGAAATTTCAAAAGAGCCATGGACAGAGCTGACGACCTCTTTCAATTTGGTCCAGCTCTGGACGGACAGTTGATGAGAGCCATCCGCAGTGGCGCTGACGTTGTCACTGATTTCGATGACTGTCGCATGCGGCTTCTTCTTAGCGGAAAGATTCAACTGATAACGGCGCGGCTCTTCCGCCACCATGGATTCATCGACGTGGACAATTCGGCTCTCTATTGTGTCCCGCAAATAGGCCAAAACGGCTTCGTCGAGCTGTTCGAGTTGTTCGACGTCGAGATGTGTGTTCTCATCACTCAATTTCAAATGGACATCTTTTCGCTGGCTGAGTGCCAACTCCTCGACGCACTCCTTCCAACCCGCAAAGCGGGATGCCACAGCAACGTCGCGAAGGTCGCCAGTTACCGTTTGCAGATCCTGCACCACTTTGGACAACTGGGCTACGGTCTTTTGCAAAAGAGCTGTCTGGAAAATTTCTTTGTGCTCATCCAAAATCGACTGCAGAACAATGAGGTCTTTGATCCGTTCCTGAGCGATGTCGATGGATGACAGTGGAATAGGGAGCAACTTGCCGAGTGGTTGTTCAACGTTGACCTCTGCAGAGTCCTCTATTGGAGTGTCACTCTGTGCGCACTCGGGTTTTTCCTCAGTGCTCTGCGGAAGGCTGGACTCCGGTTGAGACGGTGTCGTTGTTGTTTCGGCGTTCGTTTCCGCAGGCTGCTCATTGACAGTCTGGAGTTGCGCTTTCGCGGAATCAATTTCGTCGGACTCTTTCAGTTGTGAACTGCTCACATCCTCCGATGCAGGCACAGGCGCTGTGGGCTGACCTTCTTCACTTTTGACTGTCGGAGGAGCTGAAGATTCAAGCCCCATTTGCTGTGCGGCTTCATCGTTCGTCTTGGCCTCTCCAAGACCTTCAAGCGACCACTCTTTCATCCGTCCGGAGTGGGGCATCTCAGAGTCTATTGCCGCAGCGTTTTGGATGGATGTAAAATTCACCGAAGCTGCCAAGCGAGTGAGACGTGCGATTTCCGCTTGTATCGCAGTCAAGCTTGGGCTGGGGGGCGGAGTGTCTTGGGTTTCCGCCGATACGGCCGGTTCCGGAATTTCAAACAATTCCGCTTTCAGATCATCGCTCACAAACCAAATGTCGCCGGCAGTCATCGGACGCGGCAATTTCACTGTGGGCTCAATCTTTTTGATTTCGCGCTCACGGGCCATGGCTTGAATCAAAGCATCACCCTTGCCGGGGGATCTTTTTCCGCCGCGGAGTGCTTGCAGGTGCTCTCGGATGAACTCTTGCGCATTGAACAGCAGAGTCTGAGTTTGAGAAGACGAAGAGACTGAATTTTCTTGAATCGCCCGAAGCAGAAGCTCAAGCTGTTGAGTGAATTCTGCGAGTTCTGCAAACCCAAGCGCGGCCGCTGAGGCTTTGATGTGACGGATCTTTTGCAGCATGCGCGCAAGCACAGCTTCCGAGCCACCCTCGTTTTTATGGGTGTGCAGATCCTTTTCAAACTGAGCAAGAGCATCTTCACCTTCTTGGGCGAAGAGCTCTACCACTTGTCTCAGTTCAGCCACATCCACGGGTGTCCGTCCTCTCTGTGTGCGTTGTTGCCCTTGATCCTGCGATCAGTGCAACAACGCACCATCGAAGATCACGGCCTCAGGCTTCTTTCGGAGGAATTCATCGGTAAAACAGGTGAAGTGAGTTCCGGCAGGCCGGAGCTTTGACGCACGCTCAGAATTCTTTCGATTGAGGAGCTCAATTGTGAAATTGAGTTTCGCAAAATCTCAGAAAGAAAACTCGGAATTTCGATGTTTTCCATAGGGATGACTTCGGTGTTTTCACCGCTGCTGAGGCCTGCCAATTCTGCCGCCTTCTTGACAGCATCTTGACGGCTGCCAATGGCATCGACGAGTTTTCGTCTCGCGGCCTCGGTTCCAAGAACCACCCGCCCGTCGCTCATGAAGGCGATATCTTCATTGCTGATCTGTGGACGCGCTGCCCTGACGTCCGCGACGAATTGGTCGCGCGTGTCATCGATGAGCTGTTGCAAATATTGCTTGTCTTCAGGTGTCCATGGTCGAACAGCCGAGCCGGCGTCTTTCAGTCGACCCGTTTTCAAGGTCACAGGCTTGAGCTTGAGCCAGTCGACAAGTTGTGTGGCTTCGAAGCTGTTGAAAATAACTCCGATGCTGCCCACCATGCTTCCACGGTTGGCGATCAACCAGTTCGCCGAAACAGAGGAGTAATAAGCTCCGCTCGCCGCGACTTCACGCATGTATCCGACCACCGGAATCTTCTCTTTGAGATGAAGAATCTTGTCGTGGATCTCCTGACTGGCCACCACCGAGCCCCCGGGGCTGTTGATTTCCAACAGGATGCCTTTGATGCGTTTGTCTTCGCCCGCTTCGCTGAGTTTTTCGATCACCACTTCAGCCACTTCGGGGCCAATCGGACCTTCCAGTCGAATGCCAGCCAGAGCTTGAGAGAATGAATGGTGGGCGAGATATTTGTGTCCGGGTTCGCCTGCAATTCCGCCTCCTCCGGGCATCAATTTGCTGGCGAAGAAAATACCGAGCGCCAGAAATGCCAAGGCCGCGGTGAGTGCAATTGCGCCCACCACGGCCAAGAACAGAACGACGCCCGACGTGCGTTTTTCACGTGCGTCAGGCTGCATGTTCATTTGTCTCACTCCTCAGAGCGTTCTTTTTGCGTACGGCTCTTGGCACGTGCAAACGCTTCCGCGAATCCAGTGGCCGCAGGAGTTGCAGCCGCCGCTTGGATGGCGCGGTTGTGCGTTTCGTCGAGTCCGCGGGTCGCTGCTTTGTGCGAGAGCTCAAAGCGGCGTTCGGTGAGGTCCACGCGCAGAACCACGAATTCCAATTCCGTTCCTTCGTCAGGAAGCTTTCCAGGTTCCATGTCGAGTTCGGAAACGTGGATGAGGCCTTCCACACCGGGAGCGAGTTCCACGAAAGAACCGAATTCGGCGTTGCGGCTCACCTTGCCCTTGGCACGTGTGCCAGGAACGAAGACGGTCGAAGCGGATTCGTAAGGATCTTCCTGAAGCTGCTTGATTCCCAGCGAGAAGCGCATGTTCTCGACGTCAATTTGGAGAACTTTGGCTTCCACTTCGTCGCCCTTCTTGTACAGATCTTGCGGGTGTTTCACGCGCTCTGTCCAAGAGATATCGGAGACGTGGATGAGACCGTCGACGCCTTCTTCAATTCCCACGAACACACCGAAATCGGTGATGTTGCGGATCTTGCCGCGGATGACGTCGCCCACTTGGTACTTCTCAAGAACGAGTTCCCAAGGATTCGGCTCGGTTTGCTTCATGCCGAGAGAAATGCGGTGGTTTTCGAGGTCGACGGCGAGCACAACCACTTCCACTTCGTCACCGATGGCAACGAGCTTGGAAGGATGCTTCACGCGGCGGTTCCAAGTCATTTCAGTGACGTGAATGAGGCCTTCCACACCGGGTTCGAGCTCAACGAATGCGCCGTAGTCAGTGAGGCTGACCACTTTGCCTTTCAAGCGCTGATTGGGTGTGTAGCGTTCAGCAACTTTGACCCAAGGATCAGATTGGAGCTGCTTGAGACCGAGCGAAACGCGGTGTGTACCAGCGTCGTAGCTAAGCACTTTGACTTGGATTTCGTCGCCCACATTGAGAACTTCCGATGGGCTGTTGAGGCGACCCCAAGACATGTCGGTGATGTGCAAGAGTCCATCGATTCCGCCGAGGTCGATGAAGGCACCGTAGTCGGTGATGTTCTTCACGATACCGGCCATCACGCTGCCAGCTTCGAGGCTCTTGAGAGTTTCGGAGCGCAGACGCTCGCGGTCTTGCTCGAGGAGAACACGGCGCGAGAGGACGATATTACCGCGCTTCTTGTTGAACTTGATGATCTTGAATTGCAGAACTTGGCCGAGGAGCTTTTCCAAGTTGCGGACAGGACGCAGGTCGACCTGAGAACCGGGGAGGAATGCCTTGACGCCGATGTCGACGGAAAGACCACCTTTGACGCGGCCCACAATGCGACCTTCGACGAGTTCGTCTTTTTCGAATGCTTCGGAAATGCGGTCCCATGCTTTGAGAAGGTCTGCCTTGTCCTTGGAAAGGACGAGTTCACCATCGTCGTCTTCGAAGAGGTCGACGAACACATCGACGATGTCACCGACTTTGAGACCAAAGACACCATCAGCAGCTGTGAATTCACTCTTAGGAACTGCGCCGGCCGATTTGTGGCCGATGTCGACGACCACGGAGTCGTCGAGGATTTCCATGACGCGTCCTTTGACGACTTGGCCTTCCTTGATGTTGGAGCCAGTGACGCCTTCGCCGAACAGGGCTGCAAAGGAGTCTTTGTCGGACGTTTCAGGGTTCGCAAAATCGACGTCTTCGTCGAGCCACTCGAGGCTGGAATAGCTGACCTTGCGTTTGGAGGAATCGGAGTGAACAGTTGCCATGATGAAATTACCTTTCTCTGCAGAGTCACCGCGCGCCGTTGCAAAAAAAAACGCACCACCATGGTGCGTCAGAAGCGGATCGCTCGAGAACTGCACTGCCGCGGTCGTTAACACAGCAGAAGCAGCCTGTACAGCGGATTATTGCTTTCTTTTCCGCGCGCTTGCGAATGCGGCGGCGAGGATGGAAGAGCTTTCGCCCGTGCTTGCGGAAGAACTCTGATTTTTCTTGGATTTGTAGGATTCCCAAGCCTCGGCGGAATCGCGTTCTTCGGCCATCAAGGCGCCTGCACTGGAGCCTGATTTTCCTGTTATTTTCAGAGCGAGTTCTTCGGGCATCGCCTGTTTGAGACTCAGTGCCACTCTCAAACGTGGGGCGTGCTCGATGCGGATGACTTTGACGTTGATGACATCACCGATTTTCACGACATCATCAGCCTTGGCCACGCGTTTCCACGCCAATTCCGACATCGGGATGAGGCCTTCCACGCCGCCCAAATCGGCGAAAGCGCCGAAATCGGCTGTGCGGGTGATTGTGGCGGAGATTTTTTGCCCGACTTCAAGGGAGCGGAGGATTTCGCCGGCTTTCGCCTCGCGTTCATCTTTGAGGATGGAACGCCTCGAAAGGACGATATTTTTACCGCCTTGCTTGTATTCAGTGATGATGAATTTCAGCACTTGGCCAATGTAGGATTCAGGGTCTGCGATCGTCCCGATGTCCATTTGGCTCAGTGGCACGAAGGCTCTTTTGCCTGACAGGGAGGCCTCGAAGCCGCCTTTCACCACTTTTTCCACCTTGGCTTCCACCGGAAGACGCGTTTCATGTGCACTGCGCAGGAGCGTATCGTCCTGTTCACCGCGCCTCAGCGAGAGCGTCAGGATGATTTCCGAGCCACTGTCTTTGCGGATGTAGGCTTGGATGTCGTCGCCGGGTTTTGGGGAGGGGCGCCCAGCCGCGTGGAACTCCTCAACCGCCAAAGTGGCGGTGCTTTTGCCGCCCAAGTCGACGAAGACGAATTCGCTTCCCACTCGGAGCACCTGACCTTGGATCGACTCGCCGGCCTTATAGCGTTTCAGGGACGCAGATGATGATTCCGATGCAAGCAACTTTTCAAATTCTGTGGTTTCATTATCATCGGCGGCGAATGGATCGCGGCCGAAGTCTTCGTTGTCGATAAAGCGGGCTTTACTCATGAAGCAGTCTTTCCTCTTGGCATCTGGCAGTCTGATGAGCAGGTTTGGTCTTGCCACAACAGATCTGCGAGATCAATTTATCCTGCCCCTTAAAATTGCATTCATCTTATTGCTGAGTGCCTCAGCTTTGGCTTCAGCCAATCCTCCGGTGCTGAATATTCTGACTCAAACTCAACGTCTCGACCCTGGGCTTGTCAAAGAATTTGAGCAGACACGTCAGTCGGCCGTGCGCGTTGAATTTGTTTCATCTCCCCTTGAATTTGAAACTCGCATCCGTTCTCTGCCCCACAGCTGGGATTTGGTTCTGGCCGACGAACAACGTTTGGTTGCGCTGGGTCTGAGCAAAGTCCTCCGCGTGTTGCCTGAAACTGTCGCTATTCCCGCGAATCTTTCTGGTCTCGAGCGCCGCGCACGTGCCAACGAAGATGGCCGAATGTTCATCAATTTGGCGGCCGACCCCATGGGTTTCATGTTTCTTTCCAAATCCAAAAGTAACCCCGAACCGGTGGCGTGGGATTGGATCGTCCAACCGACGCACAACCCGCTCTGGCGTTCAAGAGTGGCCTTGTTCGATGACGAACGCTTGAATCTCATGGCGGCTGCGGTTGCGACCGGTGTGAAAGTGCCTTTGGAACAGGATTCTGATGCGCTTAAAATCAAGCAGTGGCTGCAGCGCGCGGAGCTGCAGGGAAGGGCTGTTTCATTCAATGAACTCGTTCCGCATTTTCTTGCGGAGAAGCAGGTTGTCGGTCTCGTCTGGCAGTCGGATTTTTTGAATGCCCAACGTTACATCAAGGGGCTTGCATTTGCCGTGCCTGCGAGCGGCACTTACGTGGAGCGTTTGGGAATCGGTCTTGTGGCGGACAGCAGAAATGAAGAACTCGCCGTCGATTTCATTAAATTTATTTATGACAGACGCGACCAACTGGCGCAGCGACGTGGGCTTTTGCCATTGCAGACCCAAGATTTTCAGGGCAGTCCGGTCAAAAATTGGAGAATATTTTCCGACGACATTTCGCGGGTGAAGGAACTTTCCGCCAGTGTGGCAAAAGCGCGACGCGAAAAGGAGAAGCGCGCGGGGCGAAATTGAAGAGCGGCTCCAATGTTCTGCCATGGCGTGTCCGAAGAAGGGCTTGCGGCCTCGGAATCAGAACGGGCTGATGGTCTTCAATTTTTCGGTATCCGGGTCCACATTGAAGAAAACGCGCATCATGGTTTCTTGTTCGTATTTCTCGAGTGAGTGCGTGGATTGGCTCGTTCTGCCGAGCGAGTTCAACGCCTTCAAGTACTCCATGTAAAGGGTTCTGTCGTTTGCCGAGAGTTCGAGACAGCGGATTGCTTTGAGACTGTTCCCGCTCATCGCCCAACAAATACCTGCAAGCGTTTGAGCTCCGAGGCTTTGGTAGGTGACTGCGGCCGCCCACCAATTCCCTGAGTCATAAAGAGCCCTCGCTGTCAGTTCCACGCCGGCTCTGTTTTTTTCAATGAACTCTCTGTTGGTGCTTTCCAGAAAGGAGACATAGTTCGAAAGTGTCTGCGGATCGGTGTGCTCGGCAATTTTTTTGGCCATGCCTCTGTTTTCACCCAAAGCCGAAATGAGCGGGACCACCCATTCGCCCTTTTTGCATTCGCTGAGGAGCGTCGCAGTGCGTGAAGGAAATGAACTTTCGTCCGTCACCATCGATGTCACCAGCAGATTGAAATCCTCCGGAGTGATGAGGTTCAGAAGGAGCTCTCGGCTGTCCTTGTCATCGAGAATGTGCGCGAGATCCAAATAGGCATCCGTCAGTCGAATGATACTGAGAATTCCCTCGCCGTCCTTGGCAGTCTTCAGGCACGTCAGGGCAAACGTGACTTCTCCGCACTGTGAGAAAAGTAAAGTCAATTCGCGGAGCAGGCTCCGCTCCATGTTTGCAACGTTCTTGCAGCACCTCTTGGCATCTTCTTTCAGGTTGGCTTTGAGATAGAAGAGAGCGGCTTTACCAAAAAATTTATTGCGTTCGAAGATCACTGCAGCACGACCGGGCCGGTTGATCCGCATGAGGACTTCAGCGGCTTCATCAAGGAGGGCATTTGCTTCGAGAAGGTCGATAGCCTCGCGTCGTAATTTAATGTCTTCAAGAAGCGCGGCTGCCTCGATAATTTTCTTCTCTTTCGCCAATTGCAGTGCCTTCTTCTTCTTTTTTTCCTGTTCCTCTGTGAGCGGAATGGAGTCGAGAGAACGGAGGCCGCCGGACATCCTTTCAGGCTGACTCAGCTGGGCGGGTATTCTCGGTTCTTGAGGCCGACGCGAATCTGGTTTTTCAGGATTCTTTTTGAAAATTTTCCAAAGATAAAAAGCCGAAACGAGGCAAATCACCAAAGCAATGAAAGTGCCGATGGAAGAAAAATTCGATGCTTTGTTAGCCAGAGCGGCACTTTTGCTCAAATTCACAGACTCCAAGTCAAACCGACGCTGACGAGCTCATCAAAGTTTTTCTTCCCGCTATTTTGATAAACGGAGGGTGACAGACGGTAACTCAGGCGGAAGCGCGTGCTCATTGTTATGATAGCGGAAACTGCCAAGCCAGCATTCCACGTCACTTTCTGATCCGTGCATCCGTAATCCTGAAATGTGTCTTCAAGACAGGAACGTCTCCACAAAGCGCCTCCGAAGAGAGTCGGTTTGACGTAACCGAACGATTGGCCCACAGCAGCATTGACGCTCGAATCGACAATCTGTGTTTTTTGCTCGATCGAACCCTCCGGAAGAACAATTCCTTGCGCCTTTTTCGCCTCTCGGTAGGCCTCATTGTAGACGTCCAAATCGAGGATTTGAGTGTGTCCAAAACTCAGATCGAGGATGTCGGTCAGGGGAAGGCCAATTTCCAAACCAAGACTCCGTCGGGTGCTGGTGACAAACTGCTGGATGTCTTTTTGAAAACTTCCGCTCAGAGAAACATCGACAAAATTGGACCCCGGTCGCGCAAGTGCCGCGTGCTCGAAAGGAAAAATCATAAACGGGAGTGAAAAGAGCATCAGACGGGCTGCACGCATCGGATTTTTTTGTTCCCGTTTGTTCATTTTCAAACCTCCCGTTTCTTGCAGGGTGCTGTGTCATCTCGCTGCAGGATAAGACATCTGAGCAACAAGCTGTTTTTGCGCCTTTTCGAGGATCCGTTCCATTTCATCTGTGATGTCTTGCGTGGGGAGCCATTGAGTCGGAGTATTTTCATCCACTTTGTGCTCTGACTGAGTGTAGTACTCAATGTTGTTTTTTATGACGAGGTCAGCGTTCTTTTGGTTCAAGGGGAAAACGTTGATCGATACCCTGTTTCTGAACAGTCTTCCATCGATGAAAAACTTGTCCCATTCTGTGCTGAGGCTCAGGGTTTGGCGATCGGCTTTTGCGTTGATGTAAGTCTGAGACAAAATTTTTGCAATTGTCTGATAGAGAAGAGGGGCGGGTGTGGCCACGCGCCATGTGTTTCTGTCGAGACGCTGAAACAGAAGCGGGGCTGTGAACATCGGTTGCGAAAATCCTCCGGTGTTGCCGGAGTTGCCAGCAAGGGCACTGCTGAGCTGAGGCATCACAGCGCCTCCCGGAGCGACGTTTTCCAAATTCTGATGCGATCTGTTTGTCAGACCGGGGAGTGTTCCGGGTGCCGACGGCGGTGGAGATGTCAGAGTCCGACCCGCGCGGGAAGATCCCCCGAAGAGTGTATTTCTCGGTTGTATCTCTCCGGAAGCAACAACACACCCCTGAACGGTTGTCAGCAGCAGTGGAACGAAAAACACAACTGAGCTGAAAATTCTCATGGCAGACCTCTCGGATGAGATACGGCATCGAGCAGATTTTCCCATTCATTCGCGCATCTGCTGTGTGCACGATTTGATCGCGCAGAAAATTGACAGGCTTCTTTTGCCTAACAGCCTCCCACCTGCAAGCGGCATTCTGTGAAGGCGGAGGGCGTTCTATGGTCGGGCAAAATGAATCTGTTTTTAGAGTCTTGAGACGCCCGTCCCTCACGGGTGGCTTGTCCGGTGTCGCGGCACTGCGTCGCCTCCTGATTTCGATATCATTGCCGCTTTGCGTGGTTTCCGGAAACGCTTGGGCGTTGGAGCGCAGAGATGTCAGCGGAGAGCGTGAATGGTCGAGTGCGTCGTTGCAGGGTGCTGCCGGCATGGGGCGGTTTTCCGATTTTTGGCTCGATCAGGCCCAGACGGAAGTTTCTCTTTTAGCGCGCCGCAAGGCAACCTTCGAGATGGAATTGTTCGGCCAGAGCATGATGATTTCGCGTGATGCCGGTGTCACGGTGCTCGACACGGTCAAATCTTTCAGTGAAAGCAATCAGAATTCGTCGTCATCCGGAGCTCAGGCGGCAGCCAATGCTTTGGACAAGGTGCGCAGCGTTTTTGGCAAGAGTCTGACAACCCAAGCACACAGTGCATTCGTGGCTAACCGGATTGGCCGAGTGGGCATTGCACCTTACCTTTCTGCCGGTCTGGATGCGACCATCGACAACGTGGCTTGGCCGAAGCTGGATGCCTATGCCGGCGGATACGGCGGTGTGCTTTGCAGTTACGCACAAGCGATCGGCAAGGACTTCGATGTGGGTGCGGCTCTCCGTCCGGGAGTCGGAGGTTTTCGTTCTTATGAACTCGACCTCTCTCTTTTCGGTTCGACTTTGAAATCAGCTTCCGAGGTCTCGACAGAAAATCCGCTCGATCAGCTGAAATTTCCTGTTGCCTTCTATCTCCCTCTGGACCTTGCAGTCGGTTGGTGGATGGGGCCTCAGACACGCTTCCATTTGACATCAAAAAATACCTTCGACGCAAAACCGTTGTCGACGTTCATCGGCTCTCCCGGCCGCTTGCAGAATCGCATCAATCTGGGCTTCTCGCAGGACATCAATTTGGATGGCGGAAAGAACCAGAATCTCTTGGTAGGCGGTGAACTGCAGGATATTGCCGGAGTGCGGGGAGGGTGGAATGAAATTCTGATGCGGACGCAATGGGCGGGCCGCTACGCAGTCAAGCTGCCCTTCCGCGATCAAACCACTTTTGCCATCAATGCCGGCCTCCATTCTGGTTTTCCCGTGCTTTCCGTTTATCTCGATCTCTTCGTCTTCAAGGTTGAGTACGCCATGTCCGCGCGCGAAAACGGCGCTTATCCCGGTCAACGTCCCAACCGTCTGCACACTTTCAGCACGCGCACGCAGATGCAGTTCTGAATTCTCCTTTTACGAAGAGATTGCATGCAGTCTCGGAGGCAGCCTCCGTGCTGTTTTCAATTGCAAATCACATGACCTGCAGAACTGCGTACGCTTGACCTTCTTTCAGAAAAAACGTTCACTCAGTGCTGGACGTTTTTTCGTTGGGGGAACATATGTTTTTGGCTCGAGTCAAAGGGCTTGAATCGGGTGCTTCTGCAGCTTCCGAAAACATGGCATCTAGAAAAATAAATGTGCCGTCACTCCTTTTGGGGTTCATCGGTTTTGCAACCTCGCTTTATGCGCTCATTCTCCACATGAAGGCCAAATCATCGACGGCTGCGCTCGGTTGCGACGTCAATGACGTTGTCAATTGTCGCAAAGTGATTGGCGGCGAATATGGGGAATGGGTGGGAATTCCACTCGGTGCCTTCGGTATGGCTTATTTCGGGGTCGTCATTGCGCTCGCCATTCTTCCTTTGTTTGTGGAAGCGTCGAAGTCGTGGATGGCCCGATGGCAGATGTTGGTGGCTGCTTTGGGGGCCGCCGTTTCCTTGCTGCTGGCGTACGTTTCGTATTTCAAGGTCGAAGCGGTGTGCTTGGTGTGCAGCGGTGTGCATCTGACGGCGCTGGTGAATTTTGTCTGGACCCTCGTTTCGTTTCTGAAGGTGCGGCAGCAGCCACAGTCTGTTGCCGAGGGTGGTTTTTTGAAGTTGCTGGCAGCCGCCATGGCCTTGGGAGTTCCACCCTTGTTGGCGGGCGCTCTGCTTCCTCTCGTCACCTCCACTTTGGGCACAAGTTCGGAAGAGGCAGCTGCAGAAAAACTTCCTGAGCAAGTCGGCACTCCGTTTCCTGCCGATTGGACGGCAGTGGCAGTCAGCAATTGGGTGGGCAAGGGGGAAGACTTTAGAAAAGGAAATGATCAAGCCAAGGTGGTTGTTCATATGTTCTCTGATCTGGAATGCCCGCATTGCAAGGTTTCTTCGGAAGATATTCTTGCGGCCCAGAGCGCTGTGGGAGCTGAACAAGTTCTCTTTGTTTATCGCAACTACCCTCTCAGCGGAAAGTGCAATCCCAACATCCCCAGCGATGGACACCTTTACTCGTGTGATTTGGCCATGGCGCTGCGGTGTGCAGGCAGTCAGCGCAAAGACGCCTTCTGGGATTTCAAGGATTGGGCTTTTGCGGGAATCGACCTTTCACCCGAAGAACGTCAAACTCGTTTTTCCAAAGAGGGTTTCCGGACTCAAGCGGAAAGGCTGAAGCTGGACGTGGTACGTTTTGAAGCCTGCATGCAGGACAAAGTTGAGTTGCCAAAAATTCAGGCTGACATCGAAATCGGCAAGAAAATGGGACTCACGGGCACGCCATTGATTGTCATCAATGGCCGCACCTATTCGGGCGAACGCAGTCCGCAAGGTTTCACCCGAGCTTTCCGCGCCGCTTTGGAGGCCAAGTGAGGGAGGCTATAGTGAAAGACTCTCCGCGGAGAGTTCTCAGAAGTCTTTGATGAGTTCGACCCACTCAGGGTGATCGATGAAGGGATTCCGATTGCCCTGAGCAGCCTTGATCTTCTCGGCGCGCTCCACCTCGCTGTTTTGCACCGGATGCGTGCTTGACCACTCTCTCAGAGTTTTTTCCTGACTCTCATCAATTCTCATGCTGTAGAGCACTGACATATAAAACATGGCGCGTGCGACCACGCCTTTATGCCCTTCAGGCGGTTCGAAGCCGCTTCCTTGGCAAAGATAACCTTGAGTGTCGCTGGAGTGGTGGCAGTCTTTGAATGGAAAGCTGCCGCGGAGTCCGTTGATTCTGATTTCGCTCGGGAACAGGTGATAGAGATCCGATTTGCCTTCATCGATGGTGCCGGCGGCACGGAGCTTCGTTTGAGGCCAAGTGTGTTCTGTGTTCACACCGTTTTTTGGAATGCCTTCGGTCAAGGTGAAAACGTCATCCGAGTATACCGACTTCACCACGCGTTTGCCTTGACTGTCGAAATAGGAGTCGACTTTTTGAAACATCACCAAACGAGCGCCGTCGTAGCCAAGGTTGGTTTTGTTGGCCCTTGCGTACTTCTGCATGGCCGAACGCACACACTCCTGAGATTGCGGTTGGCATTCGTTGGGGTTCTCTGAATCGGCGCGAGCCACAGTCGAGAAAGTGAGAGTCAAAGTGACCACAGGCAGGAGGGCAGCGGAAGCGGTTTTGAAACGGGTCAAAAACATCGAGCAGAGCGTTTGCATGAGCAGTCTCCTGTACGGGCCGTTTTGAGCGTGTTCGAGAGGCTACGTAAATGACGATCTGGCATCGGTCAATTGATTTATACGCCAGATAAAAGAAAGAAATGAGTTGCGAGGGGGTTCGGCTCGGGCAAAGAGAACAGGTCTCGGACATTCTTATTGAGATCAAAGATAAAAAAAAGAGGGACCCGATGGACGGGACCCTCTTTTCTGGGCTCTCTGCTCTCCAATCGCTTAGGAGCGGAAGTCGCTCGTGGGGCTGTGTCCCAGCAGAGCCATCGTGCGTGCGCGCTTCACAGCGACAGTGAGCTCGCGCTGTTGCTGAGCACTTGCACCGCTGATGCGGCGGGGGACAATCTTGCCGTGCTCGGTCACGAAACGGCGCAGGAGTTGAGTGTCTTTGTAGTCGAACTTGATGTTGGGATCGAGAACGCGCTTTGGACGCGAATAGCGGCGCTTCTTCTTGGCTCCGGATACTGCCATAACAACCTTCCTTTTAAGTGAGGGCAGCAGCGTCATCCGAGACGGCGACGCAGCCTTGGTACCAAATGGAACGCATGTGATAAACACAGGAGGTGAGGTGCGTCAAGCTAGAATGCGGCAGGAACTCAAAGGTCGTGGCGGATCGCTTCAAATTGGCTCTTTTGAGCCACACCGGGGTCCCATTCGTCGAGCGCCACTTTGATGTAGCCGAAACGAACTGTGGCTTCGATATGAATTGGTAAGCGTCTGGAATCATTTGTAAACCAGATTTTTATATCTCCCTTTTGCTCCATCAAACCACCAAAAGTCGTGATGAGCCGAAAGACGTCTGTCGTATACGTCTTCCTGCCCAATTTCCGGTTCTCAGAACCGAGATAGGTGGCCTTGCCCGTCCACGTTTTCTCGGACGTGAAAATCGGAAAATTCAGATTCAATGGGGGCGGGGTGGTGGCTGCGAGCTGAGTCCGAAGGTAGTAGAGAGCGCCCAAAGCATCCTTGGTCCCTTCCGAGAGGGGAAATTCTCCACGCACTTCGGGAGAATCTTTTCGTTTTGTCTGCTGGCGCACAATCCCTTTGCTCTGATCGAATTCCAAGACCTTTGAACTGCGAAAACCGCTTTCTTGCTGATTGATATAAAAACGCAGAGGCGCAAACTCTGCTCCCTTGAACATGAGCCCTTCGATAGAATCATGGATGCGCATGATCCAGCTGTACCAGCGCGCACTTTTGACCTCACCGGTGATTCGGTGTGCCCATGTCTCGTTGTGCTTCACAGGGGGCTGGATGATGACCTCAGCGCTTCCGCCGCTGACTCCCAGATAGGTGACAATGAAGCGCATCCTCTCGCCGACATCGAAGGGAAGACGCGCATAGGTTTTATGCGATTCGTCATTCAGTGCAGAGCCGACATCCAGAGGGCTGCTGGGCGGAAGCGGAAGTTGGCGTTCAAAGCTGCCGTCGGAGAGCGTGCTCAAAGGTGTGGTGTCGGCGAGTGCCAGCCCAGCCCATGGAAGCGTCAGGAGAGCGGTGATTGCGCAGCACACCTGCGCAGTTCGAATAGAAAGTCGACACTCGGCCATGCGTGATTTCACCTTTCGAGCGCGTGCTCTTTTGACGAGACGCCGGCCCGCTTCTTTTCCTGCGATTTTGAGTGGCGTCCTGAAAGCGATTCGATGCTCTGAAACAAAGAAAAGAAAGCCTGCGATACGGAGTGATCAGGGGAATGACACACCACGGGACAAGAGTCCGAGTGTGATTCTCTGATTTTCACGCTCGAGGGGATGAACGGTTCGAGCACGGCATAGCCGAGTTTTTGGAGTTCATTGATGATGGAAGAGGCGTGTTTTGTTCCCTTTTGATACTGGTTGACGACCATGCCCACAATTTTGAGCTCGGGATTGTGATCTGCCTGCACTTCTCGAATGATATTGAAAATGTCTTGTGCCGCACGCACGCTGAACGCATCGCAATCTATGGGCACGAGAATTTCGTGAGCGGCTATCAAACTACTCAGTGCATAAAAATCGTTGGCAGGAGGCGGGTCAAAATAGATGGCATCGTACGTCGTGGAACGAATGCCGTCTCGCAGCTTCAGAATTTTGTGTTTGTTTTCGAGTTTGTTGCGCAGCTCTTCGAGATGTCTGTCCGCCGCCACGAGATGAAGGTTGTCTACCCCCGTTGAGGTTGTGACGTAGTCGAGCAGACTTTGTCTGAAAAGATTGAGGCCGAGACAACTTTCATAAAAATCAGCGATGGTCTTGGCGGGCGCATGATCGGGGCCCAAAAGATGCGCGGTGGAATTGCCTTGCGGGTCGGTGTCAACCAGCAGTGTGCGCTGACCGGACAGTGCAGAACAGGCAGCCAAATTCACGGCAAGAGTGGTTTTCCCGACACCGCCTTTTTGATTGTAGATGACTCTCAAGGTCGGGTTCACAGACATCGCTCCACCTCCGTGTGTTGTTATCCGAACCAAATACTCCTGCGGCTCTTCAACTGTTCGACGATAACCTCTTGAATTTGATTCTTCACCTGTTGCGCCAAACGATAGACGAGCACCCTGTCTTTCTCAGCGTCGGGACCGTATTGCGACAGATCGATGGGCGGCAGAATGTGAATGAACCATTTGCTGGGCAAAGGGATAAGACCGGCCGGCCCCAGCCAAGGGAAGGTGGGCGTGATCGGCAAGTAAGGGATTCCGAGCATGCCGGCAAAGAATGTTTCCCGAGCCAGCATCGGATGGATTTCTTCGGGGCCAATGAAGGCCACTGGCACGAGGGGCGCACCGGTGCGGAGGCAGAGCTTGATGAAGCCACCCCGACCAAATCGGGCCAGATGGTATTTGTCGCGATAGAGCTTGCCCAATCCTTTCACACCTTCTGGAAAAACAACGACCGGCATCTGTGCCTGCAGGAGCTGCTGCGCATTTTCTTGGCTGGCGCGGACACCGCCAAAGCGGTTCATAAGACTTCCCAAAAAAGGAAAGTGAAAGAGGAAGTCTTCAACCATGAAGCGCACTTCACGATGTGCCGCATGCTCTTTAAGAACGGCCATTTTCAGCATGGTGGCATCATAGGGCAGCGAGCCGGAATGATTTCCGACCATGAGGCAAGGGCCATGACGAGGAATGTTTGAAATACCGTACGTCTCGACGCGCCAATACTTCGTATAAAGAAATTCGAAAACAGGTCTGACGAAGCGGTCAAAGATGGGGTCAAAACCGAACGGGTCGACCTCTTCACTGCGCAGACTCAGGGAAAACTCATGATACTGTCGCCGCAAGTTGAAGGGGTTCAGGCCTGTCACGATTTCATCTAGAGAACCATCGCCTCCGGCGGGCACACTGTCATGCATGGCGGAACGTTGTGATCGCATGGCTTCTGCGGAAGTGTTGAGCCTGTCCTCAATTTTAATCAGGACACTGTCGAGCTCTCCGCGGAAAGCATGCAACTTTTCCAAAACTGAATTGAGTTCCTCACGTGAGGCGAATTGATCGCGATGCGCTTTGGCTCTCTTTTCCATATCCCGTTCAATGCGGCTGAATTGGTCGAGAAGTGTGCGCCTGACTTTGAACACGTTACTCGAAAGATTGATGAGCTCCTGTTGCTCACGGTTCTTTTCAAACGGAGTCTCTTTTGATTCGAGCTGCGATTCCATCTTATTTTTCGCCACAGCACAGTTCCTTTCGCAGCAGTGAGTGCTTCAGTGAAGTGTCAATTGACCCTAACAAAGCCGGCATCAGGGACAAGCGGTTGTTCCTCACCCAAGGTTGACGAGGGAATGGAGAAACCGACGCTTTTGAGACGTGCAGCTTCGATCAATGCTTTGAGAGCCTGACGGCTGGAATAACGCGGGCGGAACCCCAGCACTTTGGCTGCACGACTCCCGTCGGCAACGCAAAGATATTGAAAAAAAGGAACCATCGATGCCGGCAGGTCCCACAGGCGCAACAGGAATCCAAACGAAAAAACCGTTTTGCAGATGGGTGTTGCGACCGGAACGGGAAAGCGGCCCGAGAGGTGAATTCCGGTGCTCAGCGGCAACACGCCTTTGCCAACAATATTGTAGACACCGCGCTTTTCCGAAAAGATGGCCAATTGCGCCGCTGTGCCCGCATCATCTTCATGTATGAACTGGAGCAGGGGATCGTAACCCAACACTTTAGGGATGATTCCGACGAGAAAATATCGGGCGCGGACGTTGGTCGAGTTGGGACCGAGAATGGGAGCGAATCGAAGAACACACACTTCGCATTGCGGGTAGTCGGTGGCAAACTCCATCAATTGTTTTTCCGCATCGACGCGAGCGCGGACGAAGTCTGGACCATTGCCGCGGATGGGTTGGTTTTCAGTGATGAAGTTCGGATTCTGGCTGTGTGCTCCGTAAACAAAAGTGTCGCTGAGAACCACACAGCGTTGGATCTGGGCCTCCGCCAGTGCGTTCAGAACATGAAATGTGCCGATGGTCTCAACTTCTCTGCGTTGGGAGGGGTTGCGGCCGGGACCTGAAAATAGGGCTCCGTGCACGACGCATTTGATTTGATGTTTGACAAGAAGCTGCGCCACAAGAGTGTCGGCTCCATCCCGCGTGAGATCGACGCGGTGGAAAATGATTTTTGCTGCATGAATCAGCGGTGCTTTGATGTCGAAAACGTGGATTTCTTTTACATGAGGGAGATCGGCGAGGCGCTTTAAGACAAGATGGCCGCGGAAACTGCTGGCACCGGTGATGGCGATCTTCGCATATCTTTGCCCGCTGTCAGCGGAGTCTTTGGCAAACTCTTGTCCTGTGTCGGAAAGCGTGTTTTCCTCAGATTCTTTGCGTGAGCGTTTTGTCATTTTGGAACCCTCCACCCACAGGGGTGAGCGATTGAGCGGAACAATATCTTCAGAGCAATTTCAAGCAGCCACCCGAGAGCACGAAGGTGACAAGGAAAGGTGGATCGGACTTGCCCCTATGGAAGGGGTCACCGATTTCGCAACCCGCCTTTGGATAACGCAAACGGGTGCTCCCGATGGCACGACCACTCCTTTTCTCAGAGTCACAAAAGATTACCCGCCGAAACGCATTTCGGCAACATTCCTTCCGGAATTGGAGTTGTCAAAAGAGCATGGAATTGTGACTTGCGTGCCTCAATTGATGGCCTCCTCGACCTCTGATCTGATCCGCTTGGGTGAGTTTTTTTTGTCGAAGACAGCATTCATCGACATCAATTGCGGTTGTCCCTCGCCGACGGTTGTCGGCCATGGTGCAGGGAGTAGCTTGCTTGAAACGCCGGATCGTTTTTATCGCTATTTGTCTGATGTGACGAGGGCTCTCGGCGCATCACGCGTGAGTGTTAAAATGCGCGTGGGTTTTTTCGATGAAAAAGAATTTCCGGAGCTCATTGAGGTTGTCCGCTCGTTTCCGTTGGCGCGACTCACGGTTCACGGACGCACACGCACAGACAGGTACACCGGACTGGCCCGCTGGCATCATATCGATGTTGCCAGCCGACTCTTGCAGTCGCCTGTTGTGGGTTCAGGTGATGTGCTTGATGTGAAGACCTATCGCGAGAGAGTGTCTGCGGCTCCGCAGGCCGCCGGCGTGATGATTGGCCGCGGTGCATTGAGGAATCCTTGGATTTTTAGTTCTTTAAAAAATGCTCCATCTTCGGTTGTCGTCGAACGCTCTCTTCTCCTTGCACGTGTTCTGCAGTTTGTCTTGCTTCAGGATCTTCAGGCCAATCATTGGCCGGCATTTTTCAATCTTGTCAAAGAAGGTTTTTTCAACGCCGCGGGTTCCATGTGCGGGCGCACCGTGAGTGCTCAGAATGAAAAGCTGGCCGGTATGATTTACGGCAATCAAACAGACCCGCTCCCGCCCTCTCTTTGGCCTGTGACACGCGTCAGCCTTTCCCGTGGTAAGATGCTTTGGAATTACTTGCGGAGCGGATTGGCGGCACCGGCAACATTGAGTGTGCCGATCCTGAGGTCTGGGTCGTGGTGCGATTTTATCGACGGGCTGGAGAAGGTTTTGGCTTGTCTCCCTGAGGACAACGTCGGCGTGGGATACGATCCGAGCTGGGATTGGGTTTACGCGGGCGCTGGTTCTTCGGGGCATTCTGCAAAGGTGGAAGCATGAATCCAAATGAAAATGATTCGGCAGGTCAGGCAGGGGAGCAAGCGGGATTAGATGCGGCCGGAAAACTCTGGTCTGCCTACGCGGCTCGTCAAGGTAAAGTTGACACAGTCCGCAAAATTGCTCTCGCGGGCGTTTTTCTTGTTTTTCTCGCCATTCTTGCAGTGGGCTTGTGGATTATTGCAGTGCGTTGATTTTTTTCGCTTTATAAGCAAAAATAACGATGAGCGCTGCTGTATTAAAGTCGTCCGGACGTGGTCTTTGTATTCTAAATATATGGATTTCGCTTAATTTCGTCTGAAAACTTCCGATCCCTCCTAAGGAAGGTGTTGTCATGCCGAATTTTGAACGACGCGTCCTAGTTCTCGACTCTCGATACGAGCCCGTCAAAATTGTCGGACTTCAGACAGGTTTTGTCTTGTTGTACACCGATCGCGCTTCTTCCGTTCTCGACTCCCCCCGTCTGATTCGCAGTGTTTCCAATTCGTACACGGTTCCTTGGATTGTCCGTTTTCACAACTGTTCTCCGAAGCACAAGAAAAACTGCGGCCCACGCTTCTCTCGCCAGAATGTCTATTTACGAGATGGATTTCGATGCCAGTATTGCAATTGGTCGGGAGCGTTGGTCAATTTGACACTCGATCACCTCTTGCCGCTGGCCCGCGGCGGAAAGACCACTTGGGACAACATTGTCACGGCATGCAAAAATTGCAATTTGCGAAAGGGTTCTCGCACGATTGAGGAGCTGGGGCTCAGGCTGGCCCGATTGCCTGAACGCCCGCATTTCAATTCGACGTCGCTTTTTGCACTGAGATATGGTCTCAACAGCCACAATATCCCTGAAGCTTGGTCGGGCTATGTGGATTTGTCCATGAGCGACAAACTGATTGAGCATCGCATGTCTCCTAAGGCAGATGAGCTCACGACAACTCATGGCGGGCTGTTGCTTCGCCCTCTTTCTGCCGTCAGTTGACTGACGTCCGGTCAAACGAATGCTGAATTGCTGCCGATACCCCTGACGAGAAGCCTCGTCAGGAGCTTTTGAGCATGTGGTTTGTTTGGGATGGTAAGGCCCGGCAAGGACCTTTCAGTGAAGCGGAGATCTGCCGTCGCATTGCGACGGGGCAGTGGCCGCTTTCTGTTTGGGTCAGACCCGAAGGCAAAGTCGTCTTCAGACCGGCACTCTGGATGGTCCAAGAGTGGTCGGCGAAATTTGCCGCGCAGGGAAACAGGGCGACCGATTTCAGCTCATCCACTTTCCACGAAGAAACAAAAGTTTCAGATTTGAACCGGCCCGTTTTGGCAGAGCAAGGGAATGAGGCAGCATCAGGAAATTTGCCGCCTGCATTCAATTCAAACTCCAACAAGAATGCGCATGCCAGCACGTTCACATCGCCTCAGACTGTCCAGTCCAAGACCGTCACGTCACCCACCATGGCCAGTCAAAAGAAGACGTCGCCGAAACCAGAGGCCGCTGCCGACCCAGTATCGCCGACCGCTCCGGATAACGTCATGTCATCTTCCGTGCCTTCATCTCAGGCCGATCCTTATACTTTCAGACCGGAAGAAGGTCCGAGCGAAGAAGCAACCCGAACCCCGACCAAGCAGCGCGAAAAGACAATGTCGCCGGACACAGCAGTCGAAATGGCGATGATTCGGAACAATGTGCACAAAGAATCGTCGGACCAACGATTGTCAGCAGAGAGAAAGTCGCAGCTGGCAGCGCCTGCTGCGAACAATGGGGCGGCCAAAGCACAGGCGGCGGCCCGTTCCCGATTCGCCGGAGCGCCGCCCGCGGTGCCTCCCGGTCCACCTGCAGCATCAGTTCCCGTTGTGCCTTCTGCACCGCCGCAGGGAACCGGAAAAGCCGTAGTCCCGTCGTCTCAGTCTGCGATAAAGTCACGGTCCAAAAATTTTGAACCTGAAACCCATGAGCTTGCACGCAACGATGAAGCAGAGTCGGCCTCAGATGATTCTACTCTTGAAGTTGAACTCAAGGACAGTGATTTACGCTCTTCTTCATCATCAAGAAACAGACAGAAAGTGAAGCCGGGCACACAGAAACCGTTGGTTGCCAGTGAAGGTTCGGTGAATTTAATTGAAAGTTCTTCTGCGACTCAAATTCGCCTGCGCAGGGTGAATCCGACGGCGCCTCGGAGAAAGACGCGGAATCTTGGTCCTCAGTTGTTGAGCAAAATTCCGATTTTTGCAGGTAAGGTGACTGAAAGCAGGCAAAGCCTTATTTTATTGAGTGTCGTCTTTTCACTTGTTCTGACCCTGATTTGTATGTCGGCCGCCTATTTTTTCTTTTTCCGCAAATCGACGCGTCCCTTCGTTCATGGTCAGGAACAGCAATATCCTGAAAACACATCTTCGAATTCGGGAACCCGAGGGACCAGAGAAGCCGATCGTCCTGACGAGAGAAGAATGGAAGGAACTGCGCGCAGTGAACGAGGCAGCGAGAGAAACGACAACAGACGCAAATCCAATAATGAGAACAATCGAACGATTCCCCAGCAGGCGGGAGTTGAAGGAGCGAAGGAGAATCGCAGAAAAAACAACGATCGCACGGAGAGAGCGGTTACAGATAGAAAGGGAAGCGGCAGCGCTCATTCACCTGACAACGCCAGAGCGTCAGCAGGACGCAAAGAAAGAGCCTCCGGACGCGCAGAAATGTCGGCGAGACAGGATCCCTACAAAGCACCTCCTGCAAAACCGAAAGTGAGTCCTTCTTCTGCATTTGCCAGCGTCAGCGACATCGAACGGTATCTTCAGACGACGAATCCTGATCTGCGCGGAGCAGTGGTCATTGGACCTGTGTTGTTGATCGAAAAGCCGAATCCGGACTGCCAGCCCTGTTTGGGACGCGGTCGTCTGCAAGATGGCACGGTTGTCGTGTTGCGTTCTGTATTGAACACTCCTTGGGAAGCTGCACGAGCTTCGAATGTTGTCTTGGTCAAAGGTTTTGTCTTCAAGACGGGAACAATCTCAATCAATGTCAACTCGATGACCAAGAGTGAACCACGCTGAATTTTAAGTGGAATCAGCCGAAGCGGCCCGAAATGTAATCTTGAGTGGCTTTGCTGTGAGCGCCCTCGAAAAGTCTCTTTGTGGGCCCAGCCTCGATGAGTCGTCCGAGATAGAAGAAAGCCGTGTGATCGGAAACGCGCGAGGCCTGCGACATGGAGTGGGTGACAATCACAACAGTGAAACGACCTTTCATTTCGAGAATCAGCTCTTCAATTTTTGCTGTTGAGATGGGGTCGAGTGCAGAACATGGTTCATCCATCAGCAGCACTTCGGGGTTGCCTGCAATTGCTCTGGCAATGCACAGACGTTGTTGCTGACCGCCGGAGAGGTCGAGAGCACTGCGTTTGAGACGATCTTTCACTTCATCCCAAAGAGCGGCGGAACGCAAACTTGTTTCCACTGCCTCATCCAGCACAGAACGTTGGTTGATGCCGCTGATGCGCAATGGATAACACACGTTCTCGTAGATGCTCATGGGGAACGGGTTGCTTTTTTGAAAGACCATTCCAATCCGTTTGCGGAGTGATGTGACGTCGAGGTGACGTTCGTAGACGGAGCGCTCGCCCACACGGATGTCACCGGTCACCGTGACGTTGTCAATCAAATCGTTCAGACGGTTGATGGAGCGGAGGAGCGTCGACTTTCCGCATCCGCTGGGTCCGATGAATGAAGTGATTTCATGCTGCAAAATGGGCAGATTGATGGCGTGCAGCGCCTGTGCTTTTCCGTACCAGAGATTGAAATTCTGGATGGAGATCTGAGCCGGGCCCGCAAGGCATTCCGGATGAACGAAAGTGGATGGCAAGTCGGCTGGGTTGAGCATTAGAATGCACCTCGTCCTTCAAAGCGCTTGCGCAGCTGCGAGCGGATTTTAATGGCAACGAAATTCAAAGAAAGAACCACCGCCACCAGCAAGCACGTGGAAGCAAAAACCATGGGGCGGCTGATTTCGGTGGAGCGGGATTGGAATCCCAAGTCGTAAATATGAAAACCCAAGTGCATGAAACTGCGTTCGAGATGCACGTAGGGGAAATGTCCGTCGACAGGCAAAGCAGGGGCGAGTTTGACAACGCCTGTCATCAGAAGAGGTGCCACTTCTCCTACCGCTCGCGCCATTGCAAGGATGAGCCCCGTCATCACGCCCGGAAGCGCTTTGGGCAAAACGATGTTCCAAAGAGTCTGTATGCGGGTGGCTCCGCAACCGAAAGAAGCCTCTCGCAACGAACGCGGCACCGCTGACAGAGCCTCTTCGGTGCTGACAATCACCACCGGTACCGTAAGAAGAGCGAGCGTCAGGCTGGCCCAGAGAATTCCACCTGTGCCAAAGGTGGGGTTGGGCAGTTTTTCTTGGAAGAAAAGTTGGTCGACCGTTGAACCCACAGAATAGCAAAAGAAACCAACTCCAAAAACTCCGTAAACGATACTGGGAACGCCCGCCAGATTGTTCACCGCAATGCGAACAAGGCTGACGAGGAATCCCTGCTTTGCAATTTCGCGCATGTACACCGCACTCATGATGCCGACGGGTAAAACAAAGACGGTCATCAGAAGTGTCATGGCCACGGTGCCAAACAAAGCGGGGAACACTCCGCCTTCCGTGTTGGCTTCTCGGGGTTCTTCTGAAACGAATGACCAGAGGCGTGACAGGAAAATACCGACGCGTTCAATGAAATTTATGTCGTTGACCTGAAAGGCGCGCCGGATTTGGCTGGCGGCAATCGACTTTTTCTGTCCGTTCTCTGCCGTCAGAATGACTTTGATGTTTTCATCAGTTGAACGCAATTGCTGAATTTGAGCTGAAAGGGCGCTGTGTTCATCGGTCGTTTTTTGGTTCTGCTGATCGATCTTTGCGACGGCTTCATAGGACTGTCCTTCTGAAATTCTTCCGAGCTCCAGTTTTCTGTCGAGCTGCTTCTTCTCGAGCCGCAGGTCTTCCAATGTTGCATTGAGATCAGCCAAACGGCCTTTATCAAGACGTTGGATTTCAGAGCGTCGGTTGGCGCTGTCGCGAACGATGCGCGCGACTTCTTCAGCGGGGATATCCTGACCTGCTGAAGGACCGTCGGCATACTGAATGCGACCAAGAAAGGGCCCCCACTCGAGCCGTTCCACGAACCAGATGTTTTGTGGTCTTGTGCTGCTCTGGAGCAATTGATTGGGGACGAAGGCAAATTCATTGACTCCAAAGTCACGGTTGGCTTGGTACACCATCCGGCGCATCTGTTTTTGATGTGTGACGGAATCGGTGGCTTCTTCTTGGCGCATGGCAATGCCGACGACAGGCGGGTTGTTGTCGGCCTCTATCCGAATGATGTTGTGTGGCCAAAGTGCACTGAGACCCTGTGTCAGGATGATACCGAACAAACCCACAATCAGAAGCAGAATGCTGACAAGAGCACCTGCGCAGACCCAAATCCAAGGAACACCTTCAGTGGCATTGTGCGCGGCTTTGCTGTGCAAGCGCACCGCAGTTTTGAAAATCACAGCAGGTCGCTGCACTGCAGTTTCAGTTCGGGCGTCGTGCCATTTGCGGACGAATTGAAACATGATGACCTCACAAAGCCTTGTTGCGATCGCGGTAGCGCGCGCGCAAGAACTCTGCAAGTGAGTTCAGCGTAAAGGTGAACATAAAGAGCAACAGAGCCGAGAGGAAAAGGATGCGGTAATGGCTGCTTCCCTGTGCGGCCTCGGGGAGCTCCACTGCAATGTTTGCTGCCATACTTCGAAGTCCGTCGAAGGGATTGGTCGTCATGACAGCTGTGTTGCCGGTCGCCATCACGGCGATCATGGTTTCTCCAATCCCTCGTCCCAGTCCGACCATGATGGCCGAGAAGAGTCCACTCGCAGCAGTCGGCAGAACAACGCGTGCTGTGGTTTGCCACACGGAGGCACCGCAGGCGAGTGAACCCGCGCGGAGACTGTTGGGCACAGAGGTCAGCGCATCTTCAGCCAATGAATATATGATCGGGATAATTGCGAAGCCCATGGCTATGGCAATCACAAGTGTGTTCCGCTGGGCATATTGGCCAAGAAAGTCGGAGCGCAGCTCCGTATGTCCGGCAAGAATCGAGCCGAATCCGACTGAAATGATCGGTCCAAGCACAAAGACCGCAATGCGGTACCAATTTCGTGCGCGCCGGACGGGCAAACTCCAAAGACCGATGAAAACCAAAGGCAAGAGAAGAAGTCCCCACAAAACCCCTTCAGTGCCCGTTCCTCCCGACAAAAAGGCTTGCAGATTGCCGCCAAAGGCTGTTTTTTCGATCCAAAATCCTGCACGTGTCAGGCTCCAGAGCATGAGACTGAAGCCGAGAATCACCCACAAGAGCAGCCGGCGTGATGCATAGAGTCCGCGGGTTGTGAGGTGACGTGCCGATGGTATCTGAAGGAAAATACCAAAGACATACAGGAGGAAGGGCATCGTCGTTCCAATCAGCAAAACGCTCACGATGTGGGTTTCCACCCACGGCGCGATGATGATGGCCGCAAGGAAACCAAGCACGACGGAAGGGATGCTGGCCATCATTTCCAAAGCAGGTTTGACGACGTTCCGTGTTTGGCGGTCGAGAATTTCGCTGCTGTAAATGGCTGCAAAAATCGCCAGAGGGACAGCAAAAAGCAGTGAATAAAGTGTGGCTTTGAATGTTCCCCAAACAAGAGGCATCAGTGAAAATTTGGATTGAAACTCGTCGTTGCCTGATGTGCTTTGCCATGAATAGGAGGCATCTTCATAGCTTTCGTAGCGGATCTTGTCGAAGAGGCTTCGCATTGAAACTTCCACGTGCGGCGCAATGAACTCAACGAGCTCGTACCTCTTTTTATCGGCATTCAGCCACGTGAGAAAATGACCTTGTGGGTCGAGATTCAAGCTGGATAGCGCTTGCGAGGGCAATCTCAAAGTGGCAGCAGTCCGGCCGGTGGTGAGTTCGCGCGCTTCGATCGCAATTGTGTCAGAGTTCGGCGCATTCTCTCCAATACGGAATGCCACACGCTTATGCGGGTGTTGGAGTGTTTTGACGGCAGTGGAACACGCGTCCTGCCAGAGAATCGGGATTTCGGCCAGCGCATCGGAGGCATTCAGCGCAGTTCGCGTTGCACGCCCCACATCCAATGACGCACACCAGTGTTTGCGAGGCTCGGATCGGGTTCCTTCGGCAGTCATCTCGTCAAATTCAGCAAGCGCAGCTGCGCCGCCGAAGGACGGAGCAATGGAACGGACCGTTCCAAGGGCGGGCGGTAAAGTCAAAACGGCACTCGAGAGTTGGGCGTCCTCTGTGTCGAAAGAAAGAAAATTGCCGTCGGTGGTGGCGAGAACAATAAACCGTCCTTCTATCCAGCAAGGACTCATTATGTCCGGACTCACCGGCGAGAAGGATTTCTGCTGGGCTGTGATATCGCGCAAGTCGATTTTCGATTCACCTGTGATCGTATTTTCGACCGAGGTCAGAAGCTGGAATGTGTTTTGCCCTGCGGAGCGATTCACAATCAGTCCATCTTTTTTTCCGGGGCGTGGGATGAAGCGGAGGTTTTCCAAGGCGTTTTGCGGGTGATTTTTGAAGTATTCGGGAATTTCCCATTCGGTACGAGATTGAAGGATAATTTTTGCGACTGGTGATTGTGCACTGGCTTTCACAAGCAGTGTCGCATCTTCCAAGAGCAGCCACTTCTTCTGCTCGAGACGGCCTCTCTGTTCGGTCGTAAGAAGGCGTGTGTACTCGGAGCTCAAAAACTCACGGACAATCGACACGTTCACGAGAAGAAGTGAGTCGCCTGCACGAACAAGAAGTGTGGAAGGGCTTTTACTGATGCACGAAGGTGCTGAGTCAGTGCCGACGCTTGCGGAAGCGGCCGTGTGTCCCGCATTTTCATATTGAGGTGCCAAGTTCCACGCGGCTTCCGGACTGCCTTCAGCAGCGGGTGTTTTCACAAGCTGATATTTGAAGTCCGTGGGCGGTTTGCTTGAATCATTGGTGTCATCGCTCTCCACGAGAGTGGCTCTGACAAAACACCCTGCGCTGAGGTTCTGAGGCAATAGAACAGCCAAGGGTGCATTTTCGTCGAACATGATTTGAGCAGGGGATTCCGCACGGCTGATGTGACCTGCAGGCGTGAATTTTTCTTTTTCAAAAAGCGGCCAGCTGCTGCTGATGAGAAAGAGCATCATTCCGGCAACCGCCAAAATGACACTCAGACCAACAACCGTGATGACAACGGTTGCACAACGGTCGAT
>JBEGJP010000037.1:0-31660 GCA_041184525.1 Pseudomonadota bacterium
GCAATCATTTCGTTGTGGAGCAGAGAGACCTCCTTTTCGAGGCGTTCCTGATGATCGATGATATTTCGAAACCACAGTTTTTGTTCGGTACTGAGATCAGACAGAGCCATGAATTCGCGCACAACAGAGGGAGTTCCACTCACCGCTCTTTGAAAACGCAATGAGTGCTGTTTCAAAGAGAGAATGACTTTGGGGTCGAACCGGCCGCGCACAATCGCATTTTCAGCCTGCACAACAGAATCTTCCAAGCGTGCCACCCGCCGTTCAGCGCTGTCCACACAACGATCGAGAATATTGTGAATGACGTGAGCCATGCCTAATTCCGGCTTCAGGTCGAGACACTCGGCCCAACTTTCGTAGATTGGTGGGGGTGATTGATCGGCAACAATGAGAATTGAATCTTCAGGGATCACGACATGAAGCTCGGCAATGCGATCGAGCTCGGCATCGAAATAATGAACCACGAAAAAAACATAGCCGGGAAAACGCTCCAGTTTGGCACGCTGATTGCCATTTCGGCAGTCTTCCACGGTCAGCTCATGCAATGGGACAATTTCACAAATACGATTCACCTGAGCACTTATGAGCGCGGGTTCTTTGGTAAGAACAACCTCGTGAACAACGAAGTTCTTCTCTTTGAGTTTTTCTCTCGAGAAGATCTTGTTTTTATCGGACTCTTGCAGTTGCATGAGCACCAACCTAAAAAGCTGATTTGCAATTTTACGTTGTCAGGATGTTAGACAATGTAAATTGCAACGTCCAGCTTTGAATCTCAATGCCCTGCCGAAGGCGCCCTACTGAGGGCAAGGAGTGTAGGTCCTGATGCTTGTGTTTTTTCCGCGCAAGACATCTTCTCCTTGGAGAACAAGGGATGTGTCGCTGCTGAGCCTGCGCCTGACCTCTTCGCTGGCAAGGATATCCACGCCATGCTTTTTGGTCAGTGACTCTATTCGTGAAGCCGTGTTGACCGTATCACCCACGACTGTAAATTCTCGCCTGAAACGAGCTCCGACATCGCCCACAACAGCCACACCTGAATGAATGCCAATTCCAATACGCAAGGGCTCATCTCCGCGTGTTATGCGGATACTGTTCAATTGAGCGATCGCCTCGCGCATCCGGAGTGCGCAATCAAGAGCCAAATCCGCATGTTTTGGGTTGCCCATGGGGGCACCGAAATACGCCATCACACCATCGCCGATATACTTGTCGAGAGTTCCGCCGGCCTCAAAAATACAACCGACCAAACTTTCATGAACCTCGTTGAGCAACTTAACCACATCGTGCCCTGACATCGACGAGGTCATCTTTGTGAAATCGCGAATATCAGCAAAGAGCACCGTCACATCCAATTCGCGCCCCCCTTGTGGGACGTCTTCCTGACTCGACTGGAGAAGTTGGGCAACAGAGGGTGAAAAATAACGCTGAAATTTCTCAAGCCTCAAGTGCTCGTCAAATGATCTCTTAACCAGAACGTGCAATCGGCTCGCCTTGACGTGCGTAGCTACGACAGCTGCACACAAGAGAAGGACGCCGACAAAGCGGGAATCAGTGGGAACATTCGTTTCTGAGTGCAAAACAATCGTAAGTCCGATGGCCACCACAGCTGTGAAGGCAGATTGCCATTTACTGAAATAAAAACCCGACAGATTAATGAAGAAGATCATGAAGGAAAGTCCGAGCAATCCGGTGGAGATCTGCCCCTGAGGACCTTTGTTGCGCGCCCAATGTTCAAGAATGAGAAAGGTAAACGGAAGATCCACGAGAGGTATGGCAAAGGTGCTCGCATTTCGCACCGACTTGCTTTGACGGGAAGCAAAAAGAAGAAGAATGCTTGTGAGCATGTAGCCGGTGAATAACAATTCCTTGCCGAGGAAATTCACCAAACCGAATCCCCAACCCAAAAGCAAATGCAAGGCAAAGAAGGAACCCACCGTCCAAATTCGAATGACGGCGAGACGACGGACGTTGCCCAGACGCTCAGTGTCCAATTCCCGTACCAATAACTCCGCGGCTCTATTCCACATCGACAAGCCTCCAAAGCAACGCATCCGAGTTGCGATGCTCTACCCGCACTTGTACAATATCATCTCACACATTTGGCCCATCTGTGTGGGCAAATTTAACCCTGTGCCGCGCTGGATGTCCCCTTCTGAGCAGAGGCTTTCAGCATCTCCTTGAGTTCCTCAACCTCACGACTCAGCTTTGAATATTTCTCCTTCAAATCGGCCAGCTCGGTGAATTTCTCTGAGACGGCACCCACAGCAATCCTTCGATTGAACTTATCTTGCGAGCGACGTGCGCGTGGGATGAGCATCGAGAGCAAGCCGTAATTCTTTCTATGGATATAAGATTCAAAAGAACCTGAAAGCGAGGCGTCCTGTGCCTCGACCCACGCTTCCGGAAGAGCCGCGATCAGCCTGACAGGGTGATTTTTTTCGCCGTATTGCATGAGAAGGGGGCGCGTTTCAGCTCTCAATTCGGGAAAGCGCGCAGAGAGTGTCCCCACTGCCTTGAGCGCGGCCACACGCACTCGAAAAGGAGCGAGGTGATTGGCGACAAGTTCTTGCAGGGGCTGAAGGTCGCGGGGCTGCACCACCTCGGCGACAACCCTCAGTGCGCCGGCTTCGACCAACCCCAAATGAGTGCTGCCACGCGCAAGCGACCACGCCCATTCCGACAGAGATTTCCGCTCGGCATCGGATCGCAGTGCAGGGCACTTTTTCAGCAGCTCCACCACAGCCCCAAGAGCGGTATCCCGCACCTGCAGGGGTTCATGGCCTGAAACGGCAATTGCTTTGAATTGGGCCAGCCACTCGGCCTTGTTTTCCAGTGACGACTTGCTGAGTGCTGAAACCCATGCCGAGCGGGCCATGGGATGGCGTTCCACGCTGGAGGTGAGGATTTGCGCAGCCACCTCAGGATTCTGTTCTGCAAGCATGGCATAGGCACACGCACGCGCACGCCACAAGGATTCGGTTTTCAACCAATTCAACACCAGCTCTTTTGATTCGTTGCTGACGTAACCCTCAAAAATTGCCTTGGCTGCAAGGTATTTAAAGAAGCTCAAAGGCCCTGCGCATTCTTGAGCTTGCAAGATGGTCTTGGCCGTCTCGGACGAAAACTTGTGCTTCATTGAACCAACCAAAGCACAGTTCGGATCGACGACCGCAAACGAGACGGGTGCCCTTCCACTGACAAGAAATTTTTCTTCTGACTTGCTCAAAGTGAGAGGACGTTCCTCACTGCTTCCATCGACATATTGAATAAAAATTCGCGTCTGGAATTCCAGCGCAGTTTCTTCGCTGCCCTTCTGCTTCTGTGCAACAGAAATTTCCAATCCATTTGGCATGGCATCGGTTTTCTTGACTTCCGCCTCAAGCTCAATGTGGCCTGCGCGAAAGACAAACGTGTCGAAAAACTTTCGGGCATTGAAACCGGTTGCTTCTTCAATGGCACGAATGAGATCTTGGGTTGTGACCGGAGAAAATTGGTGTTTGGTCAAATAATGCCCCACCGCGCGGCGAAAGGCCTCTTCACCCAAGGTGTCCCGCAACTGATTCAAAACGAGCGCACCTTTGTCATACAGGTGCGCATCGAAGATTTCGGACACGAATTCGAACTGATTGAAGACAATCGGACGCTGGTAGGTTCGTGCCTCTTCCAAATACCCCGATTGAAAATTGTCCATCAAATAGAAAATCCCGCTCGCCTTTCCGTTGCAGTGCTCTTCCCAGAGCACCTCAGAGTGGGTGGCAAAGCCTTCATTCAACCAACCTTCAGACCACGTTTCACATGTCACCGTGTCGCCAAACCATTGGTGGGCCAATTCGTGCATCACAAGAAAATGGCGGGACTCACTGCCGACCAGAAATTCCTGAGGACCAATGACATTGTCCGTATTGAATGTTGCCGTGGTGTTTTCCATACCGCCGTAGAGGAAGTCGGCAACAAAAGCCTGTCCGTATTTGCTCCACGGGTACTCATATCCCCAATAATTGGAGTAGAAATCCATCATTTTTACTGTGTCTTGTGCCAAAGTCTGCGCCCCATCGGCATGCTTGACCGGCACCAGAACATTCACTTCGCGGCCGCGCCATGTGGCTTTGTGCTCGTGAAAATCGCCGCAGGCGAAGGCAACCAAATAGGGTGCGTGCGGGTGGCGGAGGACCCATTCCTGAGTGCGCCAGCCTGCATCCACTTTGTCACTGAGGCATTGGCCATTTCCCAAGCCCTTCCATTGCGCAGGAAAACTCATGCGCTGCAAGACCGTCATCTTCATGCGGGGATCGTCCTGACAGGGGAACCAGTAGGGTGAATCCGTGTCCTGACCTTGCGTCCAGATGCAATCGTAGGACGCATCGGTCGTCTTCAGTTTGTGGACGAAGTACAAACCGGCGTTCGGATTGCTGACAATATAATGGACGCGCACCACCATCAGTTGGCCGACACGCAGCGGCTCCGGAAAATGCGTTTTGAGCGTTGCATGGTCGTATTCGTATTCTGCTGGGGCGAAAGGCAAAGTTTCAATCGCGTACGGGTTCATGATGTCAAACGTGCGCAAGGGTGCCACACTGACGTCCATCAACTGCATCTCGCGGGCATCAAAAACAACAGTTTTTGCACCTTCAGAAAATGCTCTGACCACAAGAAAAGCATAAGCTTCGAATCGATTTTCTTCGAACGTGAATCGACCCGCCAAAGTCAGATGCAACTGACGGCAAAAGCGGTGCGGCTCATAATAATTCCGAGCACTGCGCAGTGCCGGAAAGTTTTTTGCTGCCGTCGTCTGACTGCCTGTACCAGAACCGCTCGGCTGCGCAGCTGTGCGGCAGCGCCCTTCAACCCCTGCTTCAAGGTGAGACCCCAGAATCATCACGTTCTCCTTGCTGTGTTTCGCATCTGTCATGTGCAGACTCTATCGCCCAGTCCCCTCGGCGGGGCAAGTGGGGGGACTCTTTTGCCGGACTGAGCTTTCTGTGCTAGTCAGCCGGCAAAGAGACCGCCGGCCTGAGGGGGCAGAGACATGTTTTTTATCCGTCAGATATCTGCGCGCGCAACAAATTTTAGCGCTGTTCTGTTTACAGCGCTTCTCTCACTCTTGATGCTCACTTTCGGCATTGCTCGCGCGGACACCTTCAGGGCCACTTCCAGCGACGGCGCTGACCACTCCTGCCAAGTCGTGTTACGGCGGGCGCAGCTCGTCAGAGACCTGTCCACCGGAATTGCCCAAACGGACGCCGATGAAATGGGTCAATCTTGGTATGTTTTTGATGCTGAAGTTGATGCGGCATCCGCCCCGCTCAAGATGGGTGCATCCGTGCAACTTCTCTACCGCTCCGGTGCCGATGCAACGTGGCACACGGCCCCCGCCCTCACTGTGCCCGGTGCTCCTGTGACGATGCAGAAACATCAATTTCGAATCTCAAAGGATACCCTGCGAGTGAGAAACCCGAACGCCGGTGACGATCCTGTTCGGGACGGAGTGCTTTATGTGATCCCGTTCATGCAAAGCAGTGACGGTCGTCGCGTGTTCGACCACAACGCCCATCCTGAAGTTGTCGATACCTACGCGCTGAGCAGCAACAACAACTGGCAACTGACCTCGCCGGTGACAAGTTGTGAGCGCGCAGGCCGCGGAACTTCAACGGCACGTTTCTTGGGAGACTGGTCGCACGAACTGCGCGGTTCACCTCAGCCCGGACAATCTCTCATTGTCGAGTATGATCTGAAGCGTCTTCCTCAATGCCAAGCCAGCAGCTACAACGGACTTCCGGCGTGGCAAACAGAAGCGTTCATCCGCTTCTTTCCGAATGGGCAGGAATCATCGGCGGTGCTCAATTCGGTTCAAACGGGCAACGCACAAAGCCTTCCGGCGCGCTTTGATATTCCCGACGACGCGACAATGGCCCAGCTGTGGTTTCGCACCCGCGGACGTTCATGCGAAGGCGCTTGGGACAGCAATTTTGGGAACAACTATGAAATCACAATTAAGCCCGGAATCACGCCCTCTCCTGCTTGGGCAGGCCAATGGCAAATTCTGGAAGGCTCTTCGGATTGCAATTCGTTCACCTCTTCGCAGCCTTTGAATGATCCCCAGAACATTTCAGACCCACAGCTCTCTCAAGGCTGTTTGGCCGTCGAGGCAGAGGTTCTTGTGCCCGGCCTCACAAACTCCCCCGAAGCCTCTCCGCAAGGAGTGCAGGCGCAGGTGGTTTGGAAAACCGACTCAGGCGCTCGTTCGACCCAGTGGCTCAATCTCGTGGGGCGCCACGGACAGAACTTCCGATACCGCTGGCTTCTCCCCAAAAGTCTTCTTCTGACGAGAGACTGGGCCCATTTGGAGTATCTGTTTCAGTTTTCAACGGACGGTCTTTTTTGGCTGCGCAGCGGCCGCGATGCTGCCAATCGGATCGGTCTCGTGGAACCCCGCCGGATTGATCACCGACCATAACCCCGCTGCCCCATTCAAAAGCAGGAGCCCTGCATGGTCCGAATTCATCTGACCCCAAGAATTCTTTGCGCGGTGGCTATCTTCTTCTCTGTCATGAATGTAGCGCCCTGCGCGTGGGCCGGCGGAGGTTACACCTCGTCAGGATCGCGGGCATTGGCGGACAGCAATCCGGCAGGCGATTTTCTTTTGGCCGGTGATACCAAAATTCTTTTGCGTCGTGGCACCTTCGAAAAGGCTGTTTCCATCAGAAAAGACGCGCCATCGGAGCCCTCTGTGGTCACAGGAGGCTTGCTGAAGCGCGACGTCTCTCCTTCGGGAGAAAGTTCTCTTTCAGAAACCGAAGCGATCGTCTGCGTGGAAAACAAACTCATCACACTCAGAATTCATGACGACGGCAGCGCGGAGTCAAAAGAGAATCCTCTTAAAAAGCAACTCCTCCTGTCTGGCCCCCGTGATTTGCGCTGTGCTGTCGACAAAAGAACCGGTGCATGGCTGGCACTCAACATCCACGACGGGCACGTCCTTCTCAGCAGCGGCGCTTCACTTGTGCTGCCGCAAACGAATGCAGCGTGGAGTCATGCCCTGAGTTTCACGCATGGTTTTCTTGTGCTGGGAGAGCGCGGCAATGCGGCCATCGTGAGCGAATCCTCAGAACAGGGTCAGCCTCCCCACGTTCAATACGTCAAGTCGCCTTGGCCCGACCTCAGGAACCGCGACACTCTCGCTGCAGCGGGCCCTTGGATTCTCCGTGCAGGCGAAGATCAACTTTCCCTCGTTTCACTTCTACCCGAATCTGCCCACGGCATGCCGGCTTGGAGCCCAGTGCAAAAGATCGCCCTCAACCCTTGTTCTGAAAACGGCGGATGCGGTGCATGGATGACAGAAGACGATCAACGTTGGATCGTCGCGGGAGCATGGGGAACTTTCGTTGGCAGTGGAACGACATTTTCGCGCATCAAAACACCGCTCCTCATCTCTGACTCGACCACCCCCGGTGTTGCCCTCGTCCCTGCACTCGGAAAATATGTGCTGCTGGGCGACGTCGATTCCGATATCGGCCTGTTGCCGCACGAAGCCTCACTGGAGCGGTTTACTGATGCACAGAAGCGCGAAGCCATGGCACCGGCGCGAGGTCGTATCCGCGGGCGTTTCATCGTCTGGCTGAAGAAAAAACAGTCTCCTCAAGAAATCTCTGAAAGAGGTACCCCCTCAGGCGAGCGGCTCTTTTCATACCGCCCGCATGGCATGTCTTCATCGCGGTCGGCTGACGTGATTGTCTATCAAGGCAGATTGCCCTTGCGCTGGCCTTCAGATTGGGCTGCGGTAGAACCCGAAATTCCGTTCGACGCTCTGACGCTTTCGAACGAATGGACGCCCATGCGAGGCCATCTCGGGACACCATTGCCAGCACCACAGCCTTCATGGTGGAGTCGGCAAATGCAATTTGCTGAGGCCTTATCCCTCATCAGGGAAAAGAATATGACACCGCAAACCATCCGCGTGGGCGTTGTCGACAGCGGAGTCGATCTCAACCATCCCGCGCTGAAAGATGTGTTTGACTCCAACCCCAATGAAATTCCGGACAACGGAGTCGATGATGACAAAAATGGCCTCATCGACGACGTCATGGGTTATGATTTCGTCACAGAAACTTCGGTTCCACAGGACACGTTCGGACACGGCACTCATGTGGCCGGCCTGCTGAACAATGCATGGTCACAAGAAGGACGCCTTGGCGGCGCGTACAATGCGAAGCTGCGCATCTTACGGGCCCTCGACGGCAGTGGCAAAAGCAACAGCATCGACCTTTCCCGCGCTCTCGCTGCAGCAATCAAAAGCAATGTCGATCTTGTGAATTGCTCTTGGGGCGGGGGACCTGAGACACAGGTCCTGCGTGATGCCTTTACAGCTGCAGAAAACGCAGGTGTGATCATTTTTTCTTCAGCAGGAAACGACGGGATCAACGTCAACGACTCTCCACCCGTTCCAAAGCGTTTCGCCGGCGTCATTTCGGTAGGCGCCTCGAATCAAGCCGGAGCGCGCGCTCGTTTTAGCAACTGGGGCTCTCAAACCATTGCGCTTTTTGCCCCTGGCACAGAAATCACAAGTACACTTCCGGACGGGCAACTGGGTGAAAAATCCGGCACCAGCATGGCCTCCCCTATTGCTGCATCTGTAGGCATGCTGACGCTAGGTCTCATCCGAGAAGCACACCCCACATGGTCCAAAGATCAACAAAAAAAGCGGATGATTGAAGTTTTGTGCGAGGGTTCAAACAGAAATCAGCTTGCCGGCACTGCATCCCGCTGCGGGCTGTTGAATGCCCAAGAGGCAATCAACAGCTACTTCAAAGGTGTGCCATGACTTGCCTTCAAGCGGCCACTCAAGTACCAATTTTGAGATTTAAAACCACTGACACTTGTTTCACTTAAGGCGGAGTTGACATGGCCAAGCTGGTCATCAAGGATCTGAACAAGATCTACGAAAACAAAGTAGAAGTGCTGAAAAATGTAAACATCGAGGCTGCGCATGGCGAGTTTCTCGTTTTGGTCGGACCTTCGGGGTGCGGCAAATCGACGCTCTTGCGCATGATTGCAGGCCTTGAAGATATCACCTCGGGCAACATCGAAATCGGTGAGAGAGTGGTCAATGACCTGCCTCCGGCCGACCGTGATATCGCCATGGTGTTTCAAGACTACGCTTTGTATCCGCACATGACTGTGCGAGACAACCTGAGCTTCGGACTCCGCATCAAAAAGCGCCCTCAGGCAGAAATCGACGAGCGCATCCAAAGCGCAAGCAAAATGCTCAACATCGACCATCTTCTCGATCGCAAGCCCAGCCAGTTGTCCGGCGGCCAGCGCCAACGCGTTGCCATCGGTCGAGCGATTGTCCGCAAACCGGCTCTCTTCCTTTTCGATGAACCTTTGTCCAACCTCGATGCTCAGCTGCGCAGCCAAACCCGAATTGAATTGGCGGCACTCCATCAAAAAGTGGGTGCCACGGTCGTGTACGTCACTCATGATCAGGTCGAAGCCATGACTCTGGCTGACCGGATTGCGGTTCTGAACAAAGGCCGCGTGCAGCAACTCGGGTCCCCTTTGGAACTGTACAACTCACCGGTGAACACGTTCGTCGCCTCGTTCATTGGAAACCCCAGCATGAACTTTTTCAAGGGCAACCTTGAAGTCAGTGCCGGACGTAAGATTTTCACTTTCAATGGCATGAGTTTCGATTTCTCGGATGCGCAAACCCCGACCCGATCCGGAGCCTACACGCTCGGTTTGCGTCCGGAAGCTCTCAAGGTTCTCGCAAAAGAGGGCCGTGAATCGCAGGGGACGGTGGATTGCAAACCCAAGGTTGTGCTCATCGAACCCCATGGACACGAAACACACCTCGTCGCGAACATCGGCGGTCAACAGGTGATCATCCGTTCAGCCAATCCCAAACGCCTGCAAGTCATGGAAGCAGCCACCCGTGGCTCGGAACTTGCAACGACAATCGATCGCAAAGCAATGCACTGGTTCGACTCCACGGAAGAAGGCGGACGCGTGAATGAACTCAGCTAAATTCATTTTTCGAAGAGCATTTTCCCGATGGCGTGCAACAGCAGCTCTTGGTCTTCTCGCGCTTGCAGCCTGCCGCTCGTCACAAAACACCCCGAGTGCTACGCTCGCTTGGCCCAACACAAGCGGAGAACCCCGCACTGCGTGGTCTGCTTTAAAGGAAAACACTCCTGAGCGACGGGCCATTCTGCGGACCAACAGTAACCGCTCGGCGCTCAACATCGTCGCAACTCCCGTGCCCGCGACCGGCGAAGTGGATGTGAACTTTGAAACCACCGAAGGCAATCAGATTTTCTACACTCTCGATGGAACGCTCCCATCTCTGTCCGGCAATCGCCCCTCAGGAAGCACACGCACGTTCCAACAAGCACTCCGGCTGAATCAACCGACCATTGTCCGTGCCATCACTGTCGACACCCGCGGCGAGATTTCTCAAACGCGCTCAAAATTGGTCGTACCGCGCCGCACTGAATTCCGATTGGCAAAGCTTCCTGCTCAAGGAAAGCAAGTGAAGTCGGTTTACGTCACAGGGCCTTTTCGTGGATGGAGCACGGGCTTCGACGAAAATTTCCGCCTGCTGCCGCAAACGGACGGATCTTTCCTGCGCGTTCTTCAGGTCGATCGTTCCCAAGAAACGCTCTTCAAGTTCGTCGTCCGCTACGAAGATGAAACCTTCGATTGGCTCGCCGACTCCACCCAACCGCAAACCGGACTCTCCCCCTACAACAACAACGTGATTCCTTCACCGCGTGCTCTTCTCGCAAAAAAGTTCCTTGCTGCGAGGGACGGCTATATTGATGAGGCGGCACTTGAGCTGAACGCCCAAACGGTTGCTGCACTTGATGCCGGTGAAAAGGTTGTCCGCTTCAAGATCAAAATGCTCACAGGTGACGCTGAGAAAATTGAAGTCCTGTTCTCCAATGGCCAACATATGGAGCTTGCGCCTCAGGCGGAATTCACGCTCGATTCCGTCAACTTCACCTCCTACTCAGGTCTTCTCACTCTTCCTGAAGAGTCGCTCGATTCCACCTTTGTGGTCGTTGCGCACGACGGTGCTTCTGTTTTCAACCTAGGACAGCAGGGAATCATCAGCGGCGATCCTTTCTCGACAACGTCTCGGCCCGAGACCTTCCCGTTCAACTATGACGCGGTAAAACAGCAAATCAACAATTCCGACCTGTACCAAGTTCCTCTTTGGTCGGTCGATACCACGTGGTACCAAATCTTCCCTGAGCGCTTCCGCAACGGCGATGTCAGCAACGATGTTGTCGGCCAGCTCCCGACCGAATGGAACCGCAGCATGTCCGCGCTCAATCAACTCGAGCGCACTGCCACGCCGTGGACGATGAGCTGGTTCAGCTTCACTCCCGTCGAACGCAACATGGAGCGCATCGTCCGCCAACTGCAACCCGAGCTCGACCCGCGTGAAGTGCAACGGCAAATCATTTTCACGCGTCGTTACGGAGGCGACCTCCGCGGTGTGCGGCAGATGATTCCGTATCTGAAATCCTTGGGAATCAGCGGTGTGTATTTCAACCCCGTTTTCGATTCCGATTCACTGCATCGCTATGACACGAAAGACTATCGTCATGTGGACGCAAAATTGGGACCTATGGATGTCGGTTCCGATGGCAAGCCTCAACTATTTGAGGACGACCAGCGCCTGTTGGCGTCGGAGAAACTCGACGACCCCGCGACGTGGGGTTACACCCGCGCTGACAAAGAATTCATTGAACTTGTCAATGAATTGCACAGCAATGGAATTCGAGTCGTCATCGATGGCGTGTTCAACCACTCTGCATCGAATGGCCCGCTGGTGGAAGATGTTGCCAAACGCGGGAAGGCATCTCCTTATTATGAGTGGTTTTCAACCTCATACGAAGGCGAAGCGAATTATTATGCCCGCTCCTGCCAACTTTCGGAGTTTTATCCTGACAGCAGCAAATACCCCTACGCGAGCAAAATCCGTTTCGATTCTTGGGCAGGCTTCTGTCCGCTCATCAACCACCGTCAGGGTTTCGCCAATGGTGCTCTCCACCCCGGCTTGCAGCGCCACATTTTCGCGATTCTCGACCGCTGGTTCACACCGCGCGATATTGACGGAGTCCGTTTCAACGGAGTGGATGGCATTCGTCTTGATGTCTATGCCGACGTGCCAGCTTCCTTCTGGAGGCTCTTCCGCAAACACCTGAAAGGCGTTCGTAATGACGCTCTAATCATCGCGGAAGACTGGTACGACGGTTACGACATGCTTCAAGGCGATCAGGCCGACGGTATTATGAATTACCGTGCACGCACTCTGGCCGAAAGCTGGTTCGTCAATCTTGATCAAAAATACCGGTTCACGCCCAGTGCGGCGCGAAATTTTGTCGAACAAAGACTCGATGGCTACCGCGAACATACAAAACACGCATTGTGGACGATGCTCGACAGCCATGACACCGACCGATTCCTCAGCAAAACCATTTGGCAAAATCGCTCGCTCTCGCCACGCCCGCAAGAAGGCAACAGCTGGGACAACGATATCGTCAACAAGCCTGACCGCGGTGCTCTCTATTCGAATGACAAACCTGGTGTTTTGGAGAAGGAATTCTTCAAAGGCGTTGTCGCATTCCAAATGTCCTATGTCGGAGCACCTGTCATTTATTACGGCGCCGAAGTGGGGATGTGGGGCGCTGACGATCCTTCCGATCGCAAGCCCATGATCTGGGATGAGCTTGCGAACGGCCAACAATTTGAAACTCAGTGTGTCACGCATCCGGCGACGTGGTGTCTGGAAAATCCAAGCGTGAAGTTTTCTGTGGAGCAGGACAAAGACCTCCTCGCCATGTACCGGCGCATCATCTTGGCGAGAAAGAATCACGCCTCGCTGCGGCGCGGTAAAATGAACACCGGCTTGAAAGTTCAAGTGGGCAACCGTCTTGTGGTCACCGGCCAGTCCGAGTCCGACTCTGCGTGGCTCTGGGGCTACGAGAGAGCCTTCGGTGAAAAGAACTTTGCCTACTTCCTTTCAAACCAGAACATGAACAGCGATTCCCAAAACGTCACACTCTTCACTCGCTTTTTGCCCGGGCGTCAGGCCTTGGAATTGGTGAGCGGTCGTACCTATCCTGTAGACGATCAAGGACGCATCTCGCTCTCAATTGGTCGCGAACGCTCGGTGCTGTTCGTCCAGCAGTAAGAACAAATCAGGGGAACATTCCGTATGAGCGAAACACGCACACGTTTGACCGAAGACATGAAGCAAGCCATGAGGGAAGGCAATAAAGACCTTCTCGGCGTTGTTCGCATGATGCTCAATGAAGTCAAAAACGCAGAAATCAACGATCCCAAGGAACCCGGCAGAACTCGCACTGAAGCTGAAGTTGTCCAGATTCTTGCGGCCTACCAAAAGCAATTGCAAAAGAGTCTCGCAGAGTATCCGCCGGACAGACAAGCTCCCTTGAAAGCAGAATTGGAAATGGTCGAACGTTACCTGCCCAAGGCGCTCACCGCTGCAGAACTTGAAACTTACATTAAAGATTACCTAGGCAAGACAAGCGAGCGCACATTTGGAATTCTCATGAAAGGTCTGCAGTCCGAACTGGTCGGGCGCGTTGATGGAAAATCACTCTCTGAAACTTTAAAGAAAGTCCTCGGATGAATTCACCCGTTTTTGTTGTTCAGGGTGCCAATGCAGCCATGGCTCAGGCCCTCGTGGAATTGAATCCACAAGCGCGTTTTCTTCTCTTGAGTGAACATCCGCTCGAGCGTGTTCCCGACTGCGAACACATGGCGCGCGAGGGCTCTGCACTTGATGAGGAGTTTCTCAAGAAAAGCGTGCAAGAAGCGACGGAGCGATGGGAGCGTATCGACGGCTATGCCCATTTCAGTGGTTCGATACTGCTCAAACCGCTGCACATGACGCGCTTGGATGAATGGGAAGACACTCTCAAAAAACACGTCACCACTGCATTTCTCGGACTCAAGGCCGTTGTGCCTGTTTTCAAAACGCAAGGCAGTGGCAGTGCTGTTCTTATTTCGAGCACCGCTGCGCGTGTGGGCCTGCAGAATCACGAAGCCATTGCTGCCGCCAAAGGTGCCCTTGAGGCTCTGGTGCGCTCTTGCGCTGCCACGTATGCGCCTGTCCGCTTCAATGCTATTGCGCCCGGTCTCACCCGTTCCCGCATGAGCAAGCGGATTGTGGAAAATGAACAGGCCCTGAAGACAAGCCTGAACCTGCAAGCCATCCCGCAGCTTTCTGAACCCCACGATATGGCTCATGCCGTGTCTTTCCTTCTCAGCGAACAAAGCCGGATGATCACGGGCCAGATCATCGCAATCGACGGTGGATTGTCAGCCACAAAACGACTGGGCGTCTGACAGCGGGAAGGTGGCCTTGATGCCCGTAGCTCTTGTTGCTGAAACGAAACCGCCCGTTGTCATGCCTCACAGCACGCGACAGAAAAATTGCAAGACCGACTGTGCCGCTGGAAAGCCACTCGCTGTTCCCGACAAAGAAAGCAAGGCAGTCCATACTGTCCCGATCCCACCGCCGGTGGAGCGCAAATACTCTTTCCGCGCCGGTGGCGGCCTTATGCTTTCTCCCGGATTCTCTGCCGCCTTCGGATTCTCTAAGAGCAAAAAATTCACTTGGGAGAGCGTCGCGGAATGGGCCTCTCTTCCCGAATGGAAAACCCTTTATAACATCGAACGGCGCCGCTTCGGTTTGACGCTGAATGTGCCTCTGTCGACATCATTGCTGCCCTCCGTGGGGCTCTTCTATGAACAGATGAATCTGGGCCTCACGGGCGGTCAGAGTGCCGCCGTCAATGGAACCGTTTTTAAATACTCGGCCAACCCATTCTCGAGCACACATCATCAAATTCAACTCCAAGCAGGAATTGCCAACCGCTGGGATTGGGGTCCCGTCTTTTATGGAGCCGAGTGGATGGGTGTTTCTTTGCCACTGGCTACACTCTCGGAATCCTATTCAAAAAAAACCGAATTCCCTGACAGTTTGTATTCATCGGCAAAGAGTGTAGCAAAGTTCACTGCGCAAGTGTGGAGCGTGCGGATTCTCAACATCACTGCAGGCGTGAGTTTCTAAGAATAAGAAAGGCATTTCATTATTGAAATCACTCCTGCCAGACACATTTCTGATTTTTCTCTGATGCGCACTTCAGAATAAAATCAGCGGCCAATTTGAATCGTGACTTTTCCCATTCCTCAGGAGTTTTAGGTTGCGGAAACAAAGCGCGGCCGAATTCGAAATGGATATTCATCGGGAATTTCTGGGCATATTCCGAAAACCTAGGCCATTCCGAATTTTTGCCATCCACTTGAACGCCGTGTGTCATTCCGAAAGCAGCCGGCACGATGTAGCTTGCATAAAAGCCGTTACCGATATTGTGACAACCTGTGCACACCTTCACTTCAGGTGAAACCAGTTTCTTTGAACGCCACTGTTGAGAACCGACAGCTTCGAGATAATTGAACGCTACGACGTGGTAGGGATCCTTCGAACGCACCTCAGGCAAGACCCGTTTCCCATCAATTGAAACCTGAGTGATGTGAGGAGTTCTGATCCAAGCATGACTCGTATGGCACTCGAGACAATTCAAACTCCGGCTCATCTCCCGAGGCGACATAAAGAACTTGGTACTGTCTTTTGAAGTGAATTCAGGAATCAACTTCGAATCGATGGCGCCGTCCTTGGCGGGCGATTGGGGCGCACTATAATTGACTTTCGAGACAAAAAAACATGTCGCTCCTGTCGTCCGATCGTAGCCAATTTGACTGATGTCGTCGAAAAGAGTCGAGTTCTTATCTCTGTCGAAATAGCGTCGGCACAGATAGATCCATTCGGTATTGAATCCGCTCTGGGCCTGTGCACGACCCATGCGCGAATGGGGCGTGCAGGCCGTGTGCCCGAGGTCGGGCGAAAGCCCGAAGGATGGTCTGTCACAGCTCCTTCCATCCTGACTGGAGGGTTTGTACTTCCCTTTTGAACCGTCAAAATTCTCGAAGGAACCGTGTGTTGTGATTCCAGCTGGAATCTCGCCACCATTCGCACAATTGATTCTTGGAATCTTTCCGAGCCTCTTCTCACATGCCCTCACATAGGTCTGGAACTGTTCCTCTTCACTTAGGGCAAGAAATTGCTTTTTTGTAAATTCCTTCTCAAAACCCGGCCGGCTCGCCTCCTCCGAATAGGCAGCTGACTTCACTTCCGGTTTGACACAACCTGTCGTGAGAGCGAATGAAAGAATAAAAGTCGCCGCAAACAGACTCGCAAATACTGCTTTGCGGCTGAACAATTTAAACTCTGACTTCATAACTCGACTCAATTTACCTGTGAAAATAGGCATAATCAAAACCACCATCGGCTGAACAAGCATCCACTTTTTAGCTACATTCTCGCCAACACTTGTGCTTCAGACATGGAAAATTTTTTCTCTACAATTTTTTTGACTGGCAGGATCATCTTCTTATCAGAATTGCCGAATGAGAGGCGCATTTGAACGAACTGTAAAATTTTAAAGTGGAGGTCACAGTGTTGCTTTTTTCCTATTCCAAATCACACCGCAAGAGTTCAATCATATTCTCACTTTCCTTGCTTGGCGCTTCGTCAGGTTGCGGAAAAGACGAAGTTAAAAACCAACTCAAATTCGAACAAGCCGTTGAAGTTTCAGTCAAACAAAATACGCCATCGAGCCTTTCTCTCGATTCTGACGCGGTGGCTGCCGGATTTAAAATTGATGTGACTGGCTGTGAGTCCGGCTTCACTGGTACTAACTTAAATACATCTCCCATTTATTTGGTAAAATTCGATCTCAATTGTCTCGCAACACTGAAAGAGTTCAGCTTCGGCGGCGTGACTTACACGGGGAGTCTATCAGGCGCAGCAGGGACGAAGGCAATCTTCTCCGGAGGTACAAAGCAACTCTCCGTCTCGATTGAATCGCAACTCGGCAGCCCTCTCTCCGACTCCGACAGGATCAGTTATAAATTCAACGAAATTACCGAAGGCGGATCTCAGAACCCGACAAAAATCACTTACAGTTCAGGACATAGCATCGCCATCGCAGGCTCAGACTCCCCCAACATGGAGATCAGTTCCATCAACATCTCGTCGCTGGCCGCTGGAGGAGTGCCGAGTTGGCTGATAAAATTTGATTGCAACTCAAACGTTGTGAATGGGAATGCCTGCCCCTCTGCAGGCGGGGAAGCACAAAAGATCTCTGATATGGATGTGAAAGTCATTGAAGATACAACCAACGGTACGTTAACACTCGCACAAGCGGACTCGCTTTTTGAAAGCGCCGGTGGCAGTGCTGTCTTCGTGCCCATGGGCGATTTGCCTCATGGAGGAATGTCCGGCACGTTCACTGGACCAGGTCCTGTTTATTTGAAGAGAAATTTGCTGATTGTGGTTCGATACCGTTCAAATTCATCCGCCTCGTATCGTTACTTCAACGTCGACTTTGCACCCATCTACCCCTAAAAACAGAATCCCATCCTTCACAACGAGCCCAAGGGTAGACAAACTCCGTTGGGCTCGCTCTTTTTGCATCCGGCGCCAGCCTCATAGCTATGCAAGAAATTCGCGGTGAAATCTGAAAAAAAGGATATTTTTATGCCGATAAGCGCTGCGGAGGATGCGATGCAGCGGGAAAGCGTTTTGCAAAGAATTGACCTCAAGACAAGAATAACATCTTGGGGGATGTTTCTTATCTTCTGCTCTTTCCTAGGGGCTTGCGGAAAGAGCGAATCGTCATACCCTATTGAGCATCTTGAGCCGGAAGTACGTGTGCCCTTGTCGATCAATGGCAGCGCGACATCCTTGAATCAAACATCATTGAATCAAACATCCTTGAATGTTCGCGAGCACGATTTTGTCGTGCCTTCATCATTCATCCTGAGCGTGAAAGGCTGCGATTCCGGAGCCCGATTCATTCACGACACCTCAATCCATGGACAATGGCTGCAGCTCGTGCGCAACGACCTCAACTGTGTCGCCTCATTGCGCTCTTTTGTCGTTGGCATGGATGTTTACAACTTACCCGATGGGGGTGAATTCTCGGGATCAGGTTCGGCCGTCTTTGAAAGTCAAACAACTTCGAAAAAGCTGAACGTAAAGAATCCGGTCGCTCTGCCCTCACAAATATCCGACTCATCAGAGGTCATCTTTTCGATTCAGGAACTCGGAGTTGGAAGAAAAGTCAGCTTGATGAAACTCGGACAGGCTGGATATCTCACCTCTGAAAGTGCTCGCTCTGCTCCGAAGCTCCGTTGGCTCCTTGATCCATCGGCACTGACGTTCACCAACCTGTCGAGCCGCAATATGCCTTCATTTTCAGTGAAACTGGAGTGCTTGTCGCGACTTGTAACAACATCATCAAATGCTTTGAATTGGCTCTGCGGAACAGGCGCAGATTCACAGGCACTGGGTGAATATTACCTGAAAATTTCAAAAGACAGCTTCAACGAGGGACAAACATTAACTCTAGCAGCGGCACAGCGTCTCTTTGGCTATTCCGGACAGGGAAAGAACGCAACACCCAACGGAACCGGTGTTGTCCGAGTCACCGGAGCGAACCAAATCTTTTCACCAACAGTAAGTTCAAATGGCGGCATCGGTTTGGAGTTACAATCTGACAGCGCACTCACCGACTGCAGAAATTACCTCCTTCTTGTGCTCCACAACCCGAGTGGAAATCGTTTGAAGGAAAACTGGTCATTTGCCTATTTCAATTTCGATTTGGCAAGCGACAAATCGAATTGCCCCATATAGAGTATTCAAACACAGGAAATAATTTCACTGTTGCCCACTGACTCATGTCATTAAACACGGCTGATAACTTCCGATGCACCCAAGGAAACGTCTGTCTGTGAGGTCATTGGATCATGGTGAAGCCTGTTCTTCGAAACAAACGGTTTGACGTCCGCAATGATTCGACACTGTGTCTTTTTATTGAAACGTGCACCGGCCAAAAACATAAATTCACGGTCACCAACGTCTCTGCGGGGGGTGTCCTAACAAAAACGTCGGAGAACTTTGACGAACAGGATGAACTCTCTGTCGATTCAATGATCCCCTATGGGAAACTCATCTGGGACAAAAGCGAGCTGGTCTTGGGAAGAATGACAATCCGCCGCGTCAGATTTGACCAAGAGACAACGTGTCACCAAATCGCGTTCTCTGTTGTGGACAGTGAAATTCCGGTGGAGGGCCCCCTCGGATTCCAATTGGCCGAGAGTCTGATCAGTGAAAGCAGTTCCAGCCAGTTGGAAATTGATCCCGAGCGATTTTCCCTTGCCGACTTCGTCAATCTTGACGACGAAAGCATTGACCTCTTCTCAAGAGCAAGAAAGATCTCCATTTTCCGACGGGAGTGGCGGAAGCTTCCTCAGTACGCTTACGAGACCACCCGAAAGCCTTCCATGGGACCGCGCGTGACTCTGCAGACAACTCGAAGAACCACGCGGAACAACTTCATTGTCATGGGTTCGAACGATTATCTCGGACTTGCCGCACATCCGGAAGTTATTAATGCAGCAAAGAAAGCATTGGATGAATATGGATTCGGTTCCACGGGCTCACCTGTCACTACGGGAAGGTCTGCTGCGCATGTCGAACTTTGCGACACGCTGGCCCACATGTTCCGAAAGGACAATGCTGTTCTCTTCAACTCGGGATATGCCGCCAACATTGGAGCGATTTCAGCCCTCGCAAACTCGGGCGATCTGATACTCGCCGACTTTCTCTCGCATGCCTCCATTCAAGACTCTCTGCGTATGTCCAGAGCGACATCGAGACTTTTTAGACACAATGATGTCAATCATCTTGAAACTCTCCTCGAGGAACACAGGCACAAGCACAAAGGTACATTGATTGTGACGGAGGGCGTCTTTTCAATGGATGGTGACGTCTCAAAGTTGGATGAAATTGTCCAACTGGCGCGAAAATTCAATGCTCGCACCTACATCGACGAGGCTCACTCTTTTGGAGTGGTGGGCGAACATGGCCTCGGACTTTGGGAGAATCTGAGCGGTGGCGACAAAGTTGACGTCGTCATGGGTACTTTTTCTAAAATCTGCGGCGGTATTGGCGGATTTGTTGCTGCTGATCAGGAGGTCTGCGACCTTCTTGACCTGATGGCGCGTTCACAGATCTTTTCCGTCTCCATTCCGCCCTCAACGGCAGCAGCATGTCTGAAGGCTTTGGATCTCTTCCAGCGTGACAAATCTCTGCTCACCCGACTTCAAGAGAACATCCGCTATTTTGTGAATGGCATGAGATCTCTCGGTGCCCCTTTGGCCCCAGACCACGCCTCAGCCGTCATACCCGTGATCATTGGCGATGAGAAAAAGCTCGGACTCATGAATGAAGTTCTGCTCAATTCAGGAATCTATGTTGTTCCCATCGTCTATCCCGCGGTCAGCAGAAACGCGAGCCGTTTCCGCTTCACAGTCATGGCACCACATACGCAGAGCGACCTTGATCTGGTGATATTCCAATTTGAGAAGGCAATGAAAGCTGCGGATTTTAAATTTGAGGAAGTGGTCAGCGGAGCAACCCAGAATGCGAAGCAGGGGCGAACTACACCCATCAATCTGGCCAGCTGAAGAGAAAGAGTTGAGAATAGGGATAGGCTGAATGTCGTCGTTTGCTGTCTTCATTTTGTTGTTGGTTTCCTCTTTCTTGGGTGTCCATCCTGTCCCGCAACAAGGATTGGAAGGCTGGGACATCGAAAGATCATGGGAACGCGTCGGCGACTACAGTAAATTCGTTGCAACGAACAAAAAGATACCGAATCTGTGCTCAACGATGAGGGGCATGTCGGTTCATTTCCCGATTGTCATTCAAGGCTCTCAGGAATTCTTTGTCGATGGAAGGTCAGTGGCTCGTTTTGGTGATCCGACTTTCAGACAAGTACAGAGTTTCTATGTCAAACCACAAGTGGATTGCTCAGTGCTCGCCCAAGGAAGTGAGTTGCGCTGGGAAGTCACCTCGTACAGTCAGTACTTCGCGCGCATCGGTATGGCACCCGAGATTGCTCCGCCCAGCCGCCTTTATAGTTTCTTTTCTGAGGGGCTTCATTCCCTTGCAGGCGGTATCCTGATTGTCCTCGGCGCATTCACACTGATCGTCGCGTGGGGCAAAGTACCGGTAAGAATGCTGGGTTCTTTTGCGCTCTCGACTTTTGCATTGGCGCTTTACTTTATGTGCATGACTCCCGCTTTCTACGGGATCAATGGTTCTATGCTGGCTCTTCACAAAATTGCAGATTTCAGCCTTTGGGTCGGAACTGTCGGTATCTTTCTTTTCCTCTACGAGCAGAAGTTGGTTAAAAGAGAGCTGCTTCAACTCTTTTCCATTTCAGCTGCCCTAGCGGTCCTCGTGATTGTTTTTGCTCCTGACGGTGACGTAGCTCAACTGGGAACCACCCTTCCATTCCTTGTCGCGCCGATTGTGCTGCTGGGATCATTGTTCAGCCTCTGGCGTGTGTACAAGGCAGGCGAAAAATTATCCCTGACGATGTTGAAGCTCACAGAAATCTCTATTTTTTCGATTGCAGCCATGAGCGACATTCTCTTTGTCCTCGGAATTCACAACGGTCCACCTGTTTTTGCCGTGGGCATGTTGGGTATTTTGTTTTTCGCCGCAGTCTCTCTCAACCAGATTGTCAATGAAACATACATCGAACGAGACTATCTGCGCGCCCATCTCGAAAGTGAAGTGGTATCCAAGACAGCTTCTTTGGCCAAAGCGTTGGAAGACCTCAAGACAGCACAGGCTGAAATCATTTCGAACGCAAAACTCGCATCACTGGGTACCCTTTCGGCTGGTATCGCGCATGAGATCAACAACTCACTCAATTATGTCCGTGGATCTCTGAGTCCACTTTCCAACCTTCTAAAGAGAGAGTCACTGACAGAGATCGAACAGGCAAAAGCACAAAAGCTTCTGTCCGTTATGAATGACGGTTTGAAATTGACCGAACAGATCATTATCAACCTGAAGACTTATTCCTCGAGGACCGGCACTGTTTCTTATGAAGAACTCCTTCCGATAGTTGAAAATGTTCTTGCTTTGTTGAAGCCAAAATTAAAAGAGAAGGTGACTGTGGCTCTGAATATTCCACCTGATTTTCAGGTCGAAATGGATCGGGTTTGTGTGACGCAAGTGCTCTCTAATCTGATAGACAATGCGTGTGATGCGATGGAATCGAATTCGGAAGAGCGCATTCTGACTATCGCCGCACAATGGAATGAAAGTCATTGGACTTTGGCTGTCACCGACAATGGAGCAGGGATTCCCGAAAACATACGATCACAAATTTTCGATCCTTTTTTCACAACAAAGCCCGTTGGCAAGGGAACTGGTCTGGGGCTCTATATTGTGAGGTCTGAGATGGCGAAACGCGGTGGCAAAATTGAAACACTCACTGAAGCAGGTAAAGGAACCACTGTAATCCTGCAGTTTGCCCATTCATCGCATAAGGAGGTCGCATGAAGCCCGTCATTATCTATGTGGATGATGAGCCGCACAACCTCACTGTGTTCGAGGCATCTCTCCCCGAACAGTGGGAGGTCCACCTCTATGACAGTGCCGTTTCAGCGTTGAAGGACTTGAGGCAACTGAGGCCGTGGGTCATTGTCTCTGACCAGCGCATGCCTGTGATGAGCGGACTTGAGTTTCTTGAGTTGGCTGTTCAGCTGGTACCCGAGGCTCTGCGGATTGTTGTCACAGGTCAAACCACCGAACAAACGACCATACAACTCATCCGTCGCTGCAAGATCTTTGATTATATTACAAAGCCATGGGATTCGACCGATATGTGCGGTCGCCTCGAATCTGCCATCGCGCTCTATCGCGCAGAACTCGAAAGAAAGATGGCTGTTGCCGAACTTGAACGAAAAATTGCAGAACTTGCAAAGTCAAATCAGGAATTTCAATCGGTACAACGTGAGCTTGAGTTTTCTCACCAAAGAGAAAGGGAATTGATGATTGAGCTCGAGAAATGGGTCCCACCCCAGCTCGTGCATGCTTTGCGTGAACAAAAGCAGACATTCCCCTGCAAGAGGCCCATCGTTGGTGTTGCGTTTGACATCGTCAATTCGAGTCAGATTCACAACGAAGAGTATTTTGACCGACCTCTGCGCGCTCAGGTCTTGCGACTGTTCACTGAATCAGTGATTCGCCATGGTGGTGTGCGTGAATCTCACTCCGGCGACTCTGCTTTTGCTCACTTTGGAGCCTTCGCAAGACATTCTGATCCCTTTATGTCGGCGTTGTCAGCTGCTCGGGAATTCCGCGTGGCACTGAGAAGTTTATCTGGACTCACAGGTCAACCACTCGAATGCGGAATAGCTCTGCATTATATCCCCGATACCATTTTGCAGATTCATGAAATCAAGGTCAGCAGTGCAAGAGGCGAAACGGTTCAGAAGTCCTTTGACAGTCAGTCGCTGGGAATCGACCTACTTCATCGCATGGAGAAACTGACTCACAGTTTGCCCGGCAGCAACATCATCATGAGCGATGCCTTCTTGAAGGGACTGACGGGCAAACTGCCTAACTTGGTTGAACTTGGCTCTGTGCTTTTTAAGGGCCAAGAGGGCTCGGTGAAGGTTCATTTGATTCCCAGCGATGCTCTGACCCATGACCTTTTGGAGAGTTTTCGAGAATCCATTTGTGAGCCCAATGAGGGACAGGATTGCGCTGATGAACCGCCGCACTCGAACATCCCCATCGACACTGGTGATTTCGACAAGGTGGCATAGAACCTTCAGTGCAGTCCCAAAATCCAGCCTTCTATCTGTGCCTGATGAAGATCCTCTGCCGAAAGATGGATACTCTGCCACGTCGCGGGTGAGAACCAGCGTTGCAGTTCTCGGTTTTCGTCTGCCTGACGTAACGAAAGAGCCACCATACGTGCATCATGTTGATCTTGTGTCAACGCACCACGCGACGATTGCTGGTTCCAGATCGACGGATACACTTCAGCAATCACGTGCTTTCCTGCGCGTGGAACCCAACCATCGAATGGCCAAAAATGAATGCGCTCACTCAAGACGGGGTGAATCCGGAGCGCGCGTATCCATGGCAATCCGGTGAACGTCGAACTTGCCACCGACCCCGGGACGCCGAAATGAAAAACGGACTTCGCACCGCGCGAAGCCTGCTCAGCCCTGCGCCGCCAACGGCTGTTCCCCAAGCGCAACTTGTGGGAAGGGGATTGGCTCCGGCTCGCCATACACTCTTTCAAACTCACTGCAGCAATATCCATGGGCCAATGGCGACAGAAGTCCTCCAGAAACTCATCCCACGACAAGCCAATTCCGCAGGTTTCAAAATAATTGAGGGGGAAAGAAAAAGCGTGATCGATGCCAACGACTGCGGGACCATCGCAGGTCAGAAGAAAATTCTCCAACCACGCCGCCACTGCGGCGCGACTCCAATGCTCTCGCCCAGACTCTGTCGGACGTATTTCCGCAACATCGTTTTCGGAAACACTCCCCCTGAAAATGCGCAACCCCGGCAGTGCAGCGTGAGCATGCTGCGCTCCGGAGTAGTCAATACCGAGCCAATGGGAATATTGAGCCGACAAATTCAGCGGCTGCACTCGCACACAGTGCGAGGGAAGCAGATGGTGCCGTTAGGACCGTAATGACAATCGCTCGTCACACGGCACACGGGCCAGCGGCCTTCATAACGGGTGTTCACAGAGACAGGCATCTGGAAAGATTTGGTTTCGATAACACGGCCACCGTCAGTGTAGGTGACTTCGAAATCGTTGATGCCTTCGACCACAGAAAAGTAACGCTGGCCGTGGCTGGAACGAGGGGCAAAGTCGATTTTCTCGGAGCGTCCGCCAGAGCGGTATTCACGATCGGTGTATGGATACGGATTGGAGTCCATGCCCAGAGTGACGTTGACAATCTTGACGCGACGGCCGGCCACGGTGGGCACTTCGGGATCAAAGAAATAGCCGCGGACGGGCTCAAGCGTGCTGCCGGGGCAAGCGCCCGTATAAATGACACGCTCCATCAGAATAGCGTCGGTTCTCGGACCAGTGGCTGAGTCGATCACAAAACCCGGAGCTGCAAAAGCAACAGCAGAAATCAAACCGGACGCAAGAGTCACGATACTCTTCATAAAAAAGACCTCCGAATTCCATTTGTAGTTCACAGGGCCGCTCTATCACCGGTTCGGTTGGCACTCAAGCAAAATATTTCGGGTTGCCCCTCGCCCAATCAGCCCTTCACACCACCCAAAGTCAACCCTGAAATCATGTACTTGCTCGAGTACAGGAAAAGTAGGATCACGGGCACTGAAATGAGAACGGAACCCGCAGCGAAGAGGCCCCACTCTGAATTGAAGTTCCCCTGCAGCTCGTAAAGGCCAAGAGGCCACGTACGCAGGCGGGAATCTTGCAAGATGGTGGATGCCACCAAATACTCGTTCCACGCTTGCGTAAAGTTGAACAGAAAAACAATGGCCAGAGACGGCTTCGAGAGGGGAAGAAGAATCCGATAAAAAGCCCCAAACTCCGTGCAACCGTCAATCCGTGCCGCCTCTTCGAGGCTTTTGGGCACGGTGTCGAAATACCCTTTGAGAATCCAAATCGAGAAGGGCAACGTGGTGACGGAATAAGCCACAACCAACCCTGTGTAGGTGTTGTTCAAGCCTATTTTCGTGAGCACCAGATAAATGGGGAGCAATAGCATGGCCCCCGGTACCATCTGGGTTGTCATCAGGAAAAGAAGGCCTGATTTGCGGCCCGGAAATTTGTATCGCGCGAAGGCGTAGGCCGCCGTCGCCGCCAGACACACGCCAATCAGGCTCGTGGAAACCGTAATGAGCATACTGTTGTAAAGCCATTGCAGAAATGGTTTTTCGGTGATGATCTTCACATAGCTGTCCAGCGATGCATCAGAGGGTATCAGGCTCATGTCGGAAGACAGAAGCCGGTTGCCCGGACGCAAGGAAATCGTGATGATTCGACTCACAGGAAACAGTGCCACCAAGCAAGCCACCCAAAGGAAAGCATGCGTGAGGATGGACTGTTTGCGGCTGACTTTCTCTAGAGAAGACAAAGCAAAACTCCTTCCACTTCCACAAGGTCAACCGCGACCCGGGTCTTCGGTCATACGGGAGGACTTCATCCAGACCGCCGTCAGAACCAACAGAATTGCAAAAATCACGATCGCGTACGCCGCAGAGAAACTGTAACGGTTGTAAACAAAGGCCTGCTTGTAGAGGTCGCTGACGAGAATGTCGGCTCCCTCAGACCCGCCCCGCTGCGCTGTCATGAGATAAACCACATTCACGTTGTTGAACGTCCAGATCATGCCCAAGATCATGGAGGGCACCATGACCGGTTTGAGCAACGGAAGTGTGATGTGCTTGAAGCGCTGCCATGCGGAGGCGCCGTCGAGACTTGCAGCCTCGTAGTAGCTTTTCGAAATGGACTGCAGCCCGCTGAGCGACACCATCATCATGAAGGGAATGCCCAACCAGATATTCACAATACAGATGGATGCAAACAACGCGTGAGGATCGGTCCACCACTCCTGCGGCTTGAAACCCACCCATTCGAGAGGAGCGAGACGTCCCTCACCCGTTCCAAACGAGAACACGTCATTCACGATTTGAATGAGATGATTCACATAGCCATACGCCGAATGAAACTCTCCACGCCACGCAAGAACGGCAATGAGCTGCGGAATGGCCCAAGGGAGCATCAAGATGGTCCGGTACACCCCCACCCCTTTGACTTTTTGATTGAGAAAGAGGGCAAGAATGAGTCCCAAAAGAACGTGAAAGACGAGATTGATTCCGGTCCACGCGAACGTGCGCGCAGTGACAAGCCAAAAACTCTCTTTGGTTTGGCTTCCCACCTGAAGCACCTGAATGAAATTCTCAATTCCGGTGAAGTCGAGACTTCCCTGACGGATCCAATCGCCCAAGGTTTCCAAATTCAAACGATGGAAGGAAAGGAAAATCTCGAATGCGAGCGGATAAAGAAACAGCAATGCCACACCGACAGTGGCGGGGGCAGCAAATAAAAAAGGCACCATCCAGCGGCCTCGGATGAGGAAGCGAAAGACAAGCGCCACAATGATTGGGAGAAGGCCCACGGCGACTGAGGCATTGAGACCTGCACCCAAAACCAGATGCAGCTCCACCCCGAGCACGAAGGAGATCAGCCCCGCCCCAGCCAGATAATACTCCGAGCGCCATGTTTTGTAGTTTGCCCACAAGAAACCGACAAGCAAAGCAACAGCAGCAGCAACGAGAAGGAGAAGGCGAACAATTTCAAGAAGAGCCGGCAACAACGAAACGCCTGTCATAGTCAGTCCCGATTCACTTTTTCAATGAAGCAAGTTTTTCCAAGGCACTCTGTTGCATAATGCCCACGGCCGCCTCGGGAGTCAGATCGCCGGACATCACTTTTTGCTGCACAGGACGCATGGCATCCCAAGCAGCGCGCATCTCGGTTTGAGCCGGCATCGGTTTGCCGTTGGCTGCAGCTTGGATCAGGGGTTGGATGGAGGCCAAGCCAACGACGCGCGGGTCATTGAGAGCCTCGCTTGTCGAAGGAATGCGGCCCAAGCGCTCTGCCACTTCGATTTGAATTTCACGCGAGGACAGGAAATTGAGGAACTGACTCAGAGCCTCCCTCTTCGACTCTGCAACCTGTGCATTCACGAAGACGTAACGGCCACTCACCATGGGCGTCAGAGGGCGACCGGTGGCACTGAGCACGGGCAGAGGTGCAATACCGAGTTTGTCGCCCAGCTTGCTTTGATATTCTTTGACACTCCAGTCGCCGTTGATTGTGAAAGCAGCCTTTCCTTCGAGGAAAAGTCCTTTCGCGCAATCGTAATCGCACTCGTTGGGAATGATTTTCTCAACTGATTTCAAATTGTGAACAAAGGTCAGAGCATTTTTCACAGCATCGGAGTTCAATTCCAGCTGTGCTGTGCCGTCAGTTTCAACGCGCAATGGCCATCCGCCATAGGCGCCCACAAAAGGCACGAGCCAAAAGGGTTCGTTCTGGAAGAAGACCAAACCGTACCTGTTTTCACTTGGCTTGGTGTGTTGACGCGCCGCCGCAATGAGGGCGTCGGTGGTGGCAGGTGCCTCTGTGACAAGATTTTTGTTGAAGAAAAGCATCAGGTGATTGCCGTAGGTGGTGGGCATCCCCATGACCTTGCCTTTGAGCATCACCGTTTCTGCTGCTGCGGGAGTGAACTTCGACAAGTCGACAAAGGACTCGACAGGCTGAATGAGCTTTGCGGTTGCGAAGACACCCGCAATGTCATTGGGCCCCCACACCATTTCGGCCGCCTGACCGGCTGTGGCCGCAGTCGTGAATTTGGTGCGAAGATCTTCGTTCGGATAGGTTTGACGCACAATACGGATGTTTGGATGTTGCGCCGTGAAACGCGTGATCCAGTCGTCCATGACTTTCGTGTTTTCAGATTCTTCCTGATCCCACAGCGTGAGCTCGACGGCACCGCCTGCAGCTGAAGAAGCGCCCGCATTTTCGGTAGAGCTCCCGCCTTTTTTGCTCGTGAGCACTTGCAATGTCACAAGCCCCACAACTGCTGCAGCCACAATTGCCATAACAATTTTAGACTTCCCGCCATTGGAAGGAGCGGCCGGACCAGATGAGGAAGCAGCAGAGTGCAGCGCGGCTGCACCGAGGGTTTTTGAAAACATCACAGTCCTCTGGTTGAAGTGTTTTTGATTTTCGAAATGGCAGAAGCGGCCTGAACGGCGCTCGACCAAACATCCTTGGAGATATCTGCACAGGCGAGCACAAACATCGCATGAGACCACGTCAGGGGCATCACCCAGCTGGGTTCGCCCGTGTTTGGATCGATTTGTTCCGGCAACTGACCTTCCCGTGGCGTGTGTGCGAGAACCCACGCCAAGCATTCGGTTGCGAGTGGTTTGTCGCCACAACGCGCTGCTGCGAGTGCCAACCAGAGTGTGGTGAGGATCCATGGTTGACCATCGCGGTAGTGATCGCCCTCATAGCGACCAATGCCGCCAACGCCCCGACGCCACAGATGACGGCGCATGGATTTGCACAGTGCAGGAAGCATTTTCGCCGCGCTGCCTTGAGGCAAAGCGTCGAAGGGTTCGACAACACCCAAGAGTGAAATGTCGACGACAAAATCAGACAACCAGCGTTTGGGCTGCAAAATCGAGCCGATGTCATTGGCATGCGACGCGACTTGGTGAAGTGCCGGCTGCTGAGTCTGGTTTTTCAGAAATAAAGTACGCGCAAAAGACGTTTCTCCGGCCACCTGATCGGCCACGAGATGCTCTTCGAGAAGTTGCGAGAGTTGAGACGCACGCTCGCGCCATGCACCCACCGGAGAAGCCCAACCCATGTGTTCGGCCAATTGCGCAGCAGCGGACAAACCTGCGATGACGGCCGCCACAGAATACAGATGCACACCTTCACGCTCTTCCCACAGATCAAAGCCCTCAGCGGGCCATGAAGATCCATCAAAGCGGCAGGTGTTCAACCACTGCGCAGCGCGCTCGACCATGCCGCGCAACGGAGCCGCGGTGTCCTTCCGCCCTGACAACTGCACGTGTTTCCAGAGTCCGAAGAGAACGCTGCCTGTTTCGTCCGGCTGCAGCAAACCCCAACTGGGCCCCAAATGCCCCTGCATGTCGTGGCGGTGTAAAAAGCTACCGTTTTCCGACTGGCACTTGGCCATGTATTGATAAAAATGAGCTGATTCTTCATGCAGACCGGCTGTGTCCATGGCCAATGAAATGAAACCGGCATCACGTCCCCAGCAGTAGCCATACCCGCCACACGCTGTGAACTCGAACTGAAATTCGGGGGCAGCAATAATGCCTCCGCCCGGATCCTGCATTTGTTTCAATGTGAGAAGCGAACGCTGATAAAGAGCATCGACCGCTTCGGGCAAGTCGACAGGTTTGCGCTCATTCATTTTCATGAGCCAAGCCTCGTCTGCCGCCAACACCGAAGCGCGTGCGGAAGCAAAAGGCGATGGTTGACGCGCCGCAGCGGATTCCAATGTGGAATGCCACCCGAAGCTGAGCTCCACAGGACGCTCGAGCTCCACGGGCCAAACGATCAGACCTTGGCTGGTTCCTGTTGCAATGGGTTCAGATTGAAGCTGCTGCCAGCGCGAGAGAACCTGCAGCCGCACGGCGCGCGGAGCACCGCTGCCCATTTGCTTCAGGGTGGTGAGCGTGCGGGAAAGAGCAACTGAAAAATCACGAATGGCGCAACCACCACTTTGCATTTGCGCGCAAGCGGCGAACGCAGGCGAAACAGAACTGTTGCCTTGCAAGAGTTGTGCAGAAAAATAATTGCCGTTCCGATACGAGACCAATGCGCCCGAGGTGAGCTGGGCGTAGGTGGTTTGCAGCAGCGAAGCACCGCCGATTTCAGGTTGGTGCCAGTGCAAGACGAAGCAGGCAAACTCGTGCGAAACATCCTCAATGATGAACTGCTCGCGCAGACTGTTCTCAAAAACACAGCCTTCAATGCGAACTGAGACTGGCTCTTTGAACTCGGGATGCTCAAACAAAAACAGAGACTGAGAGAGATCGGCCTGCGGATGCAAATTGCTTTCTTTGACCACACACGTCGCCACACTCACCGGATGATCGGAAGGCAAAAGCTGCTCGAGCTGGGCGTCGGCCACCCATTCGCTTGTGGGAAAGGGCAGGAGCACCGCGCGGGAAGCACCGTCTGCGGGAGTTTTTCTTATGAGCAAAATGTGAGTGAAGTTTTTGCGGGTGAGAAGTCCGTTGGCATCGCGGGTCGGAGCGAAAAACAAGGAAGGCCTTGCACCCGGCTTGCTGAGAGGGAGCGGTTCAACGGGAGAGGCATCGAAAGCACGAGCGGCGCCGTAGCCGACCAAAAGAGAATCGCGCGCAAGCGTGTACTGGAGCATACGTCCTCAACCCCGTCCGATTGTGACTTTCAAGAAACAGTCTGGTTTCAGTACATTGAAACGTGTCCGGCTGGCAAGCGAGCCGAACACATTTATTGCTGTAAATACAAGTGTTTTAGTAACATCAGCGAGTGAGGGGCTTGTACTTGATGCGCTTCGGATTGACGGCATCGTCGCCCAAGCGACGGCGCTTGTCTTCGATGTAATCCTGATAGTTGCCTTCAAACCATACGACGCGGCTGTCCCCCTCAAAGGCCATGATGTGGGTCGCAATCCGGTCAAGGAACCAGCGATCGTGGGAGATGACCACCGCACAACCGGGGAAGTTCACAAGACCATCTTCCAAAGCACGCAGGGTGTCGACATCGAGGTCGTTGGTGGGCTCGTCAAGAAGGAGGAGGTTGCCGCCGTTCATAATGAGCTTGGCCAAGTTGAGACGGTTGCGCTCGCCGCCTGAAAGATTACCCACCATCTTTTGCTGGTCGGAGCCACGGAATCCGAAGCTCGCAATATAAGAACGCGCTGCCAGTTCACGGTTGCCGACCTGAATCATGTCGCGGCCGCCCGAGAGTTCGTCGAAAACAGTTTTGTTGCCTGAGAGAGTTTCGCGGTTCTGATCCACATAGGACACTTTCACCGTCTCGCCCAACCGCAACGCACCCGCGTCAGGCTTTTCCAAGCCCACGAT
>JBEGJP010000038.1:0-3794 GCA_041184525.1 Pseudomonadota bacterium
AGCTCAGAAGCACAAATGCTGAAACAATGGCAAGAGAGCAGTTCCACGGCCAACGAGAACGCTCCGGAAGAGGATTTGGAAAAGGCCTTCAAGGTGGTCGAGGGCCTTTCACAAGGTGTCACTCATTCCAACAATCTTCTTGGACCACGCAGCCTGCAGAGCCTCGGAAGAAGAAAGTCGATCATCGAAGGGCTCGCTGATCTTGAAAAACTGCGTTCTGCGAGAAAAAACATTCTGAGTTTCTCTTGGCCGCTGCAAAGCAAGAACATGCTCATGGAAAGTTTTCTGCGCTTGGAGAAAGAGGAAAAAGACAACGTCGCAAAAATTGCCCTTTCCCAGATCCGCACAATGAGTCGGGAATATGAACGCACTCTGGCTCAAATGAGACTCATTCACATTGAGGTCATGACCGCCGAGAAAGACAAACTCACTCAGTCCGACCGCAGCTCACAAGGGCAAGAGTATGTGGGTATGGAAAAAGATTTTCTTGAGAACGGGGGCTCTCAAGTTCGCATCTGGGAAGATAAAAAGCGCGAGTTTTGGAAAGACGAATTGGACAGTTTCGTTTTCGCAAAGAGATCACAATGCGATTCAACTCAAGGAGGAGGGACGAAAAATGAGTCAATGTAGGAATTTGATCGGTCTGAGCCTATTGGCTCTGTTGGGTGCGACACTAGAGGAAGCTCAAGCCCAACCGGTTGTCTCAAGAATCGAAACAGCACTCGGACATCGCACCACGTTGAACTCGGCACGAGACCCCCGAGCTGAGTTGGGACAATGGCAAAATGCGTCCGGCACAAAAAGCAAAGCTGCAACTCTCACTCCCGTGCAAAGCAACGGGCTCTCGGCTTTGGACGTTCTCAAGGCTCAAGCCAACACGTTCTCCAACTCGCTGCAGTTGAAGAAAGGAGTCAGCGAGGGGCGCTTCGAAGCTCCCGGACTTCTCGAGTTTTCAAATTTCATCTCGCAGCCTGCGGGCACCACCAGCGCTGACGCAAAAAAGCGCGCTGACGTGGAAAGGCTCAGAAGCGCAACTATCGCGAGCATTGAAAAAATTCTCAAACAACCCTCGTCCGCGGGGCAGCGTGTTGAACTCATGCTGCGCCTCGCTGAGCTTCACGCTGAAAGACACAGTGCCTACCTTCAAGCAGAGCTTGAGAACTACGAAAATGCTTACGAAAAATGGAAGAAAAATCAGCGCAATGGAGTCGAACCGAAATTCAGTCAGGTGCAGTCATTGCAGGCCATCAATGCGGCCACAGGTGTGCTCCGCTCCTTGGTCAATCAGTTCCCCAATCATCCCAGAACACCCGATGCACTTTACCAACTGGGATTTTTGCTGACTGAAATGAAGAGCGACAGTGCAACGCTCTATTTCCAACGCCTGATAGAACGTTTTCCAAAATCACGGTTCATCCCTGATGCAAATCTGGCATTGGGAGAATTTTATTTCAGCAGAAACAAATTCACAGATGCCTTGGTCCACTACCAAAAAGCTCTGCAGGACAGGAAAAACCGCAGCTACCCCTATGCCGTCTATAAGTTGGGATGGACTTTTTACAACTTGCGCAGCACCGAGGAAGAAAATCGGAAAAACCTTCAAAAATCGCTCACAGCATTCAAATTGCTTGTCAAATTCGCGCAAGAAAGCAGCGGGGAGCGGAAGCTCGATCTTCTGAGCAAAGACGCTCTGAGAGATATGGTTCTCGTGTATGCCGACCTTGGCGATATTTCTGAAGCTCAAAGCTATTTCAAGTCCATCAACGAACCGGAAATGTACCAAACTCTTCTCGAGCGCCTCGCATGGCTGCATGCCGATGCCGGACGTTTCAAAGAATCCACGGAAATTTATCGCCGCCTGATGGATGAGTTTCCTTTGAATCCTAAAAATCCCACGTTCCTTGTCCGCATGGCCGGTTTGTCTGAAAAAGAACAACGCCGCGATCTGCTTGTCGATGCCATGAGAAGAACCTCTGATATGATTGACAATGCATCCGACTGGTCGCGTGCCCAAACCGCACAGCAGAGAGATTCAGCGCGCCAAACATTCATTTCCGAAGCGAATCTTTGGAGTTTGCGTCTTCATTCCGAATACCAAAAAACAAAAAACAAAAAGACAGCCGAGGAAAGTCTCCAGCTTTACGACCTCGTTCTCAAGAACCAAGGCGACACTGCTGCTCTTTTCACTCCCCTCTTCAATAGGGCGCAGCTTCTCACATCCTTAGGCGAGCATGACAAGGCCATTGAAGGGTACGTGCGTGCGACCCTCGTGGATAAAAAATTCTCACTGAAGCGCCCCGAAAGCAAAACCGCCCTTGAGAATGCGATTGCTGAAAGCGATCTGCTGATACAGTCCAAAGACAGCGCAGCCCTCAAAGGCCCAACTCTGCATCCACTCGTCTCTCGCCTTATTAAGATTCTCGATCTTCACGTCGAACTTTTCCCCAAAGACCCTGAGCGTCTCGCCTACCAACACCGCGCGGCGAGTTTGCACTTTCAAGCGCAGCTCCTGAGTCCCGCCTATACGCGCTGGAGTGCGTTGGCCAGAGAAGCGCCGCAGAGTGCCTTCGCCAGCGACGGTCTCCGCCATCTTGTGAAACGTTCCTTTGATGCAGGCGATTGGACAAAAGCCGCGCTGGATTGCAAGCAATTTCTTGCCATCCCCGGCATTGCCTCTGCTCCTGTCGGCGCGCACCTGCAGAAACTGCTTCGCGTTGCACTTTTCCAGCAAGGCCTTGCGCTTGAGAAATCCGGACGTTTCTCAGAGGCCTCTGCATTGTTTCTCGATTTTCAAAAGCAATTCCCGCGTGACGCAGACGCACCCAAAGCTCTGATCAACGCAGCGAACAATCAGTTCAAGGCCAACCGTGCCGACGAAGCTCTCACAACACTGGACAAGTTTGTCACCCAATACCCGCAGTCTGACTACAGACCCAAAGCCTTAGAGCTGCTGGCTGCGACGGCAGAGGGCATGGGCCGTCACACACAGGCCGCGCAGGCTCTCGAACAGCTTTTCAGCCTCGAAAAGAATCGGGAAGAGGCGGCGTTGGATATGGCACATGCTGCGCGCTTGCGGTTGGCTGGAGGAAATTCCGCAAAAAGCGTTGCCAATATTCAAACAGCTCTTCCGCTTTTGAAGAAAGCATCCGATGTCTGTGAATCGCAAAAAACACTTGTGGATGCCGTCGCGCTCCAACAGCCTGCCAACTTGATCTCTTCTCACGCCACGGCGGCTCAGCAATGTCTGAACAGCTCTCCCGAATGGGGAATTTATTTTGCAGGCATGGCAGCCAAGCTGACCATGGCTTCCGATCGCAGGGAGGAGGCGAACCGCTGGGCATCGCTTTCGCTGACGCGAGGCAAGGCTCTGAAAGGAAAGATCCAGAACCCGTTTGCCTTTGAAGGCCTGCGGATGGCTGGTGCGGTCCAATTGGAATTGCTCGAAGGACAGAGCCGTGCCTTGGTTTCCAAGCGCATCAGCAACTCAAATGAAATCCAAGTGGAGTTCGCTCAACTGAGACAACAGGCTCAAAGTCTTGCCCAACAGTATGCCCAACTGGCTCAAGCAGGTCAGGCAGAAACATCGGTAGGTGCACTGTACCGAGTGGCAGAACTGCAGGAAGGACTGGCCAATATTCTGGTGCAAGCACCCAACCCCAATGGAATGTCGGTGGGCGATGTCGAAACATTCCGCGCCCGCATCGAGAAAATCGCTCTTCCGTTGCAGGAAGAAGCGACAAAACTTTACGCGCAGGCACTTGAAAAAGCCCACGAAGCCGAAGTGATTTCTCCCT
>JBEGJP010000039.1:0-5870 GCA_041184525.1 Pseudomonadota bacterium
ATTTCCCATCGGCAAAACAGGCCAGATTTGCTGGACAGTTTCGTTGGCGTCGGTCGGAAGAATGGGCCGCCACCACGTGTCCCCTTCGACATTGATTTCAACCATGGCTTTAAAGAGCTCAGAGTTGGGTGCCTTTGTCCGGCTGACTGTCATCACGTCGCCGCTTGCATTTTGATATGTTTCGTAATCGGTGACGTTGGGCAAATTCTTCAAACCGACGACAACACCATCCCCTTCGAATGCCAAACCGCGGGTCAGACTCTGGTAGACGGTCCTCGGACCGGTGCGGAGAAGTGCCTGATAGACCAAGGCAAGGTTGTTTTTATTGCGAACAAGTTTTGCGTGTTGGACATCTCCGGGGATGTACCACTCGTTGCCCATCAGCTTGCATTCTAAAGCACGAGAAGCATTCACCGCGGTTCTCAGCTCGTCAATTTCAGACGTGGAGCGAATTTCGACTGTTTGTTTCGCAGGGAGAGGCGTGGTTTGGCATCCGAGGGCTGCAAACAAAATAGAAAGGTTGCAGAAAACTAAACAAGATCTTTTGAATGCACGGCAGATTTTAAGCCTCGTAAAAGTTTTCCTACCCATCGTCATACATTCGCTTCCTTTGGAAAAAACTTCCTCCACGGAATTCATGCGCCACGTCTGCGCACCGATATCCCTAGGAGAGAGTCGGAGGGATTGTGCCGTGACTGCTCATTCCATGGCAAAGAGTTTACACAACTCAGTGCAAGCGTTCAAAGGACGACTGCGGGTGATTTCCGGTCGCAACCTTGTGATGCTGGCGTACACTTGTGTTGTTGCTCTCTTGACAGTGTCTTGCGTTGGTGTTCCTGAAAGAAGGAAGGACACTGGGTTCTCGGTTATTCTTCCCTTTATGCGCATGGACGGCGGCGAGTGCTATTATTTGGACGACTTTATGCCAACGCCGGACAACATGGTGTCAGGTAAAAGCGCGGGTCTTTTTCTTCGGTATTACACTTTTCGCTCCGCAACCTACAAAGTTTGGGATCGCGAGCGTGTCATGTTGGCATTTTTTAGCAGAGACAATCGTTGTTGGTCACTGTTTGAGGAGTACTCGAGCAGTCGTTTCTGAACAAACTGACGATTTTTCGACAGGATTGTCATGACTCCATTCACAAATCGCCTCGCCAAGAACTTCAAACATTTGAAAGCGTGGGCCTCTCGTTTTCCCTGCGATGCGTTTCGCGTTTACGACAGAGATATTCCCGAGTATGCAGTTTCCGTTGATTTCTACGCTGGCAAGGTGGTTGTCTATCGCTACCGGAAAGCCCAATTTCATTCCCGCGATGAGCAAAATTTCCCGCATGTCATTGCAGGAATAAAAGAAATTTTTGGCGTTTCTGACGCTGATATTTTTGTCAAAGAAAGAGTGCGGCAAAAGGGCTTGGCCCAATATGAAAAGGTTTCCGAAGAAAGTCATATGCACGTTGTCAGCGAAGGAAAATATAAATTTCTCGTCAACCTTTCGGACTATCTGGATACGGGTCTATTTTTGGATCATCGTTTGTCACGGCGTTGGGTTTCTGAAAATTCGGTCCACCGTCGCGTTCTGAATTTGTTCTGTTATACCGGCAGTGTCAGTGTTCATGCGTTGGGCGGAGGTGCTCGTGAGGTTGTTTCAATTGACTTAAGTTCAACATATTTGAAATGGGCTGAAGACAATATCCAAATGAATGGATTTCCGTCTTCATCGTTCAAGCTCGTAAGAGCAGATATATGCGATTGGTTGAATTCGGCTGCATTGGAAAACAAGTTCGATTTGATATTTCTTGATCCGCCCTCGTTCTCCAATTCAAAAAAAATGAAAACTGATTTTGATGTGCAGCGTGATCACGTTTGGCTCGTGAAACAGTGCATGAGTCGTCTTCTCCCCGGCGGAGTGCTGTTTTTCTCGAACAATCTGAGAAGTTTTACACTGTCAGACGAAATTTCATCGCAATTTTTGATCGAGGATATCTCTCGGAAGACCATACCTCCGGACTTTCGCAATGACCTGATTCACCATGCGTGGCTGATTAAAGCGCCCTGATTGCCGAGAGCTTCAAAGTTTACTCTGGTCTGATGAAAGTTGAGATGCACTTTCAGAATCGTCAGCTGTTTCCAAATTTTCGGCTAACGTGGGATCACCTACCCCATACACCGATCGAATTCGGATGATATCGCCCTTGCTCAATCGTCGTGTGATCATGCCCTCGCCGATGAAGAGTGACGGGTTCATAACGCTGAACCGGTCTTCCGATTCATTGATGTGGGTCAGGCCCAAGAGGTGACCGAGTTCGTGCAGAGCAAGGCTCTCCATGTCTACGATTGTGCGTTTACCTTCGCTGAAGGCTTCCAACGAATTTCCGAAGATATAGAATTCCGCATTGTAACGGATGTCTGCTTTGACAATAGAAGCCGACTCTTTAGCGTTGTTTTCCCAAATGGTGGTCGCTAGAACGCTGTTGGGTTTTCCGGTCGCTTTGAACCAGCTGTTGTCGAAGTAATGACCGTTGACGTTGTCATTGAGCGGTTCATAAAGTTCGCGGAAGTCGGCACCTGTTTTCGTTTCGTTGCCACCATAGTCAAAGAGTGTTTTGCCGACAGCCTTTTCCCAGCTTGACATAGCTGTTTGCAGTTGTTTGACCACTTGAGGCTGGATTTCTTGGCTTGTCAGGAATCGTATCGGGAGACTCCTTTTCCAACCGTTGGCACTGTGCACGCCGACCAAATTCCCCGTGGCCAAGCTGGATCCGCTTGTGCCTGTGTTGGGTCTGTTCACATTTTCAGGATTGTCTCCGTGCACGGAAATTCTGTAGCTTTGAGCGCCGCATGCCACAAAGCCACCCATGAGGGTCGAGACCGACGAAGTCACTGCGATGTAGGTCAGGACCAAGTTCCTCTGTTTCATGGGTAGCCCTCCCCTTCTTCATGAGAAGGGATCGGCAGACTTTCCATTTCTTTTGAGGGTCTATTTGCGGGTTGAGGCGAAAGTATATTTTTCGCTTATAATTCAATCTGTTGAGACATGGTTTTTTTGCTTCCGGACTCAACAAAAAAGATAGTGACTCGTTTTATCGAGTCCTGTTTGACGGGAACGACCAGTTCGGTCGGGCGCAGACGCGAAAATCGTACAAACTCTCCTTCGGCGCAGTAATTATTGGGATTTTCCGCTGAGCGCACGGGTTTGCCACCCGGAACGGAAATAAGCCCTCCCGCAGTCGATTCAATGGAGGGATCGGTAGCGTTGAGTTCGGCAACACCGCAGACACGCCCCGCCCAAGTCTGACCGAGTGACTTTGACGTGTTTACGAGTTGAAAATGTACGGTGGTCTGGCCATTGAGTTCGGTGGCATGCCTGCTCTCCACTTGAACTCCGGTCAGCGTATTCGCAAGGGCACGTGGCTGACCTGCTTTCACTGTCGCGCCGGACCCTTTGGCGTTCATTGACTTTTTGTTGTTTGAAATGAGCTCATCCTGCTTTGTCGGAGCTGATACTCCTTTGGCAAAATTCACGCCGGAAACTGAATTTTGAGCGTCGTTTTTCGCAAGATTGGCGCTGACTGTGCTCAAACTCGAGAGGCTCGACTGGAGACTCGCGAGAGTGTTTTCAGAATCCACTGTGGAATTTTTCATGGCGTCCGGCGGAGGATTCTGAATCTCCTGCGCCACACTGTTCATCTGCTCAGAGTGGCTTTGCGCTTCGTTTGAAATAGAGTCATTTGTTTTGCCTTCCGTAACGGCCATGGCGGTGATGACGGACTTCAGCTCGCGGATATATTCATCCTTGCTTGAGACGAGTGCTCGGTTGGACGTGTAAAGTACGACGCAAAAGACCGCAGCCGCAAAGAGGCCAATCAAGGCCACAGTGCCAAGGACGAGATTCCTGACGCTGACCGAGGTGGATTTTGTTTGCGAAGCATCCGTGAAGAAGACAAGGTGAACGCGCTTGTCGCGCGAGTTCTTTGGTGTCGTGCTCAGCATTCCCAGCGCACCTCCCATCCATGTCAGGCGTTACGCATCACAGCTGATTGCCGGGGCCTTTGAATGCTCTCAGAGACGTTTCAGTCTTTGACGACTTGTACCACTTTTCGGCGATAATTCGGTAGCGATCACCTTCCCACTGGAGGTAAAGAAACTTGCGACCGAAATCTGAATGTTCTTCCGATTGGTAATCCTGAAGGAAAACCACGAGCAACTGGTCCTCAAAGGCAACGATTTTAGGTTCGCTGATGGCAACCCGAATGTTTTGCGATCGCTCTTCACTCAATTTTGCCTTGAAGTTTTCCCACTGTTCCTTGTTTTTGCCCAAAGAGCGGAAGTTCTTCGAATAGTAGGACATGTAAGATTCAAAGCTGGATGATTCCCAAGCCTTTCGCCACGCATCCACCATTTCAATTGCTTTTTTGCGCGTAGGAAGAAGCTCATCCTCGTTGACGGAGGTCATTTCCTTCGTGATCACGACTGGAACTTCAAATGGTTTGATGTAGTTCTCGAGTTCAGTGATGTCTTCGTTACTGACCACGACACAGCCTTCAGTGTCGAAGGGTTTTTGCAGTCGCCTTGCATCGTCAGTTGCGTGGATCCAAATGCCGTATCCCGACTTTCGTTGACGTTTGTCATAGAGATTGGGGTAGTCCAGAGTGAAAGCAAGGCGCCCGTATTTTGCGGGCAACGTTTGGTCAGAGAGCCTGCCCGTGACGAAGTAGATACCTTCCGGAGTGCGCAAATCGCCACGACTCACTTTGTCTCCCGGGTCGCGTCCGGTGATCGCACGATACGTTTTAACTAAGTCGTAGCGCCCAGAGTCGGTGAGCTTGAAGAGTGAAAGCCGATGATGGAGCTTTTCCACCACAATTCCGTAAGCAGGGGATGCACTCCCAAGGCTGACGAGGGCTTTTGGAACTCCTTTGAACTCGCCATTTTCAGCGAAACCATACTGCCCGCCCACGAGTGGCTTCGTTCCAACTGCGGGTGCAGGTGCAGGCACCAGAGGGCCTACTTTTCCCGACTGTTGGGCGTTGACCATCATTTTTTCAATTCTTTTTTGGGCTTCGGGTGTTCTTAGACTGTGGCCAATCGGCCTCTCGGGACCTGCCACCACGGGCACCACAGCCGACTTTCCCGCAGCCGGAGCGAGTGTTCCTTGGGTTTCTGAGGTCTGCGTGTTGACAGCTGTACCGACACTTTCCAACGCCGCGGCTTCAGCCGGTTTTGTCGACACTTTCGATGCTGACGTGTCGGAGTTGGGCAGATTTGTTGGAGATTTCTCGCCGGTCAGAGGCTGGGCGTGTGCAGTGCTGAAAAATATGAGCCCAAGTACCAACATCGTTCGGCTCCGCCCCGCAGAAATGTGCGGCAATTGCAGCGCGGGGGTCGTTTGTTTTTCGATTTGGCAGCCCATGAAGTCACTCCACTCACATCAACTGAGGTATCGGCAAAAAACTGGCTGTTGCTTGAGCAGTCAGCCCTTGCAGCAGAGTTTTATCCCATTGTTTGCCGACCGGGCAAACGTTCAACTTGGAAGACGGACACCAAAAATGTAACAAGAGGAGCTGACGCGGACAAAATCGAAATTGGGGACCTGCGTCAATTCAATGCCGAGGTGGGCATCCAGTGATGCGAGGCGAACTAAAAAACCGTGCGAGATGGATGAGTTCCACCTCATCTGCCCTATCTTCATTAGCACAGTATTTCCCCCTCGAAAACAGCAGCTCTACAGCGAAAGTCAGGGGCTTTCAGGGACTTTCGGCTACTGACTTTCCCTGCCAAAAGGTTGACACACCGGTCCGATGTTCGGGTTGGAATTGGCAAACTCCCCCCGATTCCTTAGGCCGCGGGTCGGCCACCGTTTGTCCCTGCTA
>JBEGJP010000040.1:0-2905 GCA_041184525.1 Pseudomonadota bacterium
GCTTCGCAAACCGGCTCCTATGAATACAATTATATGCGGGAAATGATGAAATACTCGGACAATGTGATGGCCGAGACTGTGTTGGGCTGGTGTGGCGGAGTGAAGAGCACCTACAGCATGCTGGATTCTCTGGGCATCGCGAGATCATCCGGACTCGCCATCGTGGACGGTTCCGGACTGAGTTACAGCAATCGCCTTGCTGCTGAAGATTTCGTTCAGATTCTCGGAAAAATTCGCGCTTCGAACAAAATGCGTGCGTTTCGTTCTCTGTTGCCTGTGGGCGGAGTGGATGGAACACTCGCCGGTCGATTGGGCAACGTGAATGGAACGATTGCCGCCAAAACGGGAACTCTGACAACCGATCCCACCACAGCCTTGGCTGGTTTCGGCGACAGTCGCAGCGGTTGGCAAATTGTTTTTGCCATGCTCGGTGACAGCGTTCCGAGTGTTGATAACGGAAGAGCTACAATTGATGATGCTGTTGAGGAGATCATCAATACCGTCAATTACTTCCCCTCGGGAGAAGCTGTGGCTGCAGCCAAATAGAAGAACGCATGTGTTCCAACTATGGAAAGCCGCTTGAGCGTCAGACCCGCTCAGGCGGTTGGTTTTTTGTAGATATGGCGGGCAATGAAATGAAAATAAGAGCGCTCATCGAAGTCCGGCTCGAGAGGTTTTCCATCACTTGAAGTCGCGGTGGCGTGGAAGTTTCTATAGTGCTCGAGAACAGGAACGTCAGTGCCAATTTTCATCAAGCGGCTTTCACTGGAGTCCGTGTCGGGGCTGTAGAAGTGGGCAAAGATAGATTCCACCTGAACCTGCCCGTCGAAAAATTCATCGATCATATTGAATTGTTCCACCAGCCAGACCGGAACATTCACATAGCACAGAGGGACCTTGAGACGCTTTGTCATGCGCAGCCATTGGAGCAGACCCGACGAGTTGGCGCGCTGGACTTTCGAGAGATCCAGAAAAACGACACCTTTTTCGTCGGAGGCCATTTGATGGGCAGTCATAATGGCTGCTTCAACAGAATGCAGATCGACGTGTTCGTTCAGAACTCCCACCAAACCGACCATGCTTCCATCAAGACTCACCTGCATTGGGCATCATCCTCTCGGGTTCGCTGCAATCATTCAATTTGAAGATACTCCAGCTGCTCAGGAAGGGGGAGTCGGGCTTCTGGCAGTCTCAACCTTTGACTGTGAAGCCCAATTTTTCAAGAACTGTGCGCACACGCTTGAGGTCGTCGACTTGCAGGACAATGCAAAAATTGTCTGGTTCGAATGTTCCTCCGCAAGCCAACTTTTCTTTCAAAGTCGCTTGCAGCCCTTTTAGTGAGGGAGTGTGCATTGCGTTCGGATCGGTGAAATCGAAGAGAACAGTCACCGGCTTGCCTGCTCGCCCTTTCACTTCCCGCCTGATTTTGACGGTGCCTGAGAGAGGCATGGGCTCAGACAGGCCTGTGTGGGGCGTGCCTTCTTGTGAAGTGCCCCTGACACGCACTTGTTCGGCATCAGGGGCGCTCACGGTGGAGAGTCGGGTTTCGAATTCGAGTTTGATGGGTTTTTTGCGCGGTTGGCTCGTCATAAAGGCTCTCGCGGTCTCAAATGGGATTCATCGCCTTGCTTCAGTTGGAACGTAACACGGAAAGCAGCAAGCGGGTAAGGTGCACTCCGTTGTCAGCCGGCATAGGTCAGGGCAGGAAAGCTGACTGAGAATGTCGAACCGCGTCCCGGCCCCGGCGAGTCGGCGGCAACAGTCCCACCGTGGAGTTCGACAAGGTGTTTGACAATCGACAAACCAAGACCCAGCCCCCCGTAGCTCCGAGCCAAACTGCTGTCCTGTTGCCGGAAGCGTTCAAAGACATGAGGAAGGAATTTGCCCTCGATTCCAACGCCTGTGTCTGAGACGCGCACGACCACGCGCGCGCCTTCCATTCTCAATGCGACCTTAACTCTGCCGTTGCGTGGAGTGAATTTGATGGCGTTGGAAAGAAGGTTCCAAAAAATCTGCTGCAGGCGCGTGGTGTCGCCGTAAATCGGACCAACCGCCGGATCAAATTCTGTGACCACCCGAATGTTTTTCGCCTGCGCTGCCAAAAGTTCTGCCGCGATCACCGACTCGACAATCGATGTCAAATCCAGCGGCTTGGGGTTGAGCTTCAGCTTTCCTGTGATCACGCGGTTCATGTCGAGCAAATCGTCCATCAATGTGACCAGCGCCCGCGCATTTCTCTCCAATGCGTCGAGTGCCTCATCACGCTCTTGCGGCTCGAGATTTTCGTACTTGAGCAGCTCGGTGAACCCCGAGATAACGCCGGCAGGTGTGCGCAGTTCATGAGAAAGAGTGGCAAGAAAATCATCCTTGATGCTGTTGGCCTGTTGGGCATCCTGATACAAACGTTCCATTTCTTTACGCGCTGCTTTCTCTCTTTCAAGAGCCATGCGGCGTTCCACTTCGTGTGCGTGTGCTGAACTGACGTCCATCTGCACACCCACATAGCGGATGAGTTTTCCGCTCGCATCGCGCACGGGCTCGAGCTTGAGATGATTGTACCAAGGCTTGCCCGATTTCGTGTAATTGATGATTTCACCGACAAACGGTAGCTCGTTCGCAATGGCTTCGCGCATTTTACGTATGACAGCAGGATCGGATTCCGGCCCTTGCATAAACCTGCAGTTTCTTCCCAAGACCTCTTCTTCCGAGTAGCCGGTCAGTTTGAGAAATCCTTGACTGACGTAGACAATGGGATTGTCAGGCTGGGTTGTATCGGTCAGAACGATGCCATCATTGGCACGTTCAATCGCAATGGATTTCAAAAGCAGCTCTTCTTGGGCTCTCTTCAGTTCAGAGATGTCATCCATGATGAGCAGCATGCGAGTCTCAGTGTCTGTTGAGATAC
>JBEGJP010000041.1:0-4335 GCA_041184525.1 Pseudomonadota bacterium
TCGGCAACCGTTTCTTGCGCTGCGAGAGAAACGAGCCGCGCGGGGTGTGGCAAACGGTGCAAGGAGGAATTGAACCTTCCGACACCGATTGTCGCGAGGCACTTTTCAGAGAAGTGCGCGAGGAGCTGGGAGTGGATCGGGCGTTAGTGGAGGTGATCGCCCAGTCGCGTTGCTGGAGAAGGTATCGTTTTCCGCAGGAGGTCATGGATGCGCATCCAGAACGCAACAATATCGGGCAGGAACAAATGTGGTTTCTGATTGAGATCCCCAGTCTCGAGTGCGTCAATCTTGCCCGCTCGGAGGGCGAATTTGTCAGGGTGGAACTCGTGGAGCTCCCCGAGCTCGTCGGTCAAACAGTGGGTTGGAAATTGCCCGTTGTGAAAGATTTCTGCTATGAGATGGGTCTCCTGAACCCTTTCTTAGGTTGATTCTATGAGGTGACCATGTCGCAAATTCAGCCTCCGCAGGACCAGACGATTCAAAACCCTTCGGGGAATGCTTCAGCCCTCATCGGTGGATTTCCGAATTACTCAAACCAGATGAATCCGCCCTCCGATGAAATCGATTTGGTTGAGCTGCTCGCGTTCTTTTGGAAGATCAAATTGGAAATCGCTCTGGGAGCGACAGTAGGGCTGCTTCTCGGCGGTCTTGTCGCATGGAGAGTTCTGCCCGTCACCTACCGCACGCAAATCCCGCTGGTGCTGGAAAAGAGCGAGACGGTGTTGGGTGAATCCAAAAAAATGGTCGAGAATTTCAATAATGCATTGAACGTTTCCGACAACGCCCGCGTGCTTTGGCGGTCGGTGTTCAATCAGTCGCCTGAATTGGCGCGGCTTTTGAAAGAGGAAAATCTGAATGAGGATTCACTTGCCGCGGCGCAAGCTCTGAGCGACAAGCCGGAAAAATCTCCGCTGCGTTTGCGCGAGTCGGCGAGTCCGCGCGATTTTATTTTGGATGTGCAATTGCCGGTGCAGGGTTTGTCGGTGCGCTCAGGCGAGCTTTTTGCATCTGCTCTTCAATTGGCTTTTCATTCTGCCGGCAGCGCAGCAGATCAGGACAAAGACGTCGCATCGAAGCCCGCAAATGCGAATTCTCCCGGTGGAACTCCTGTTCAGAGTGTTCCGACAGAAGAAAGTTATGAATATCGTGAGCAGTTGCTCAAAGCACGGCAGGAACTTTTGAAAATTGAGTATCTCTGCGCGCGTCTCGGGCGTGGAGTGGCTGATTTTTCTTCTTTTGTTTCGGCCAACGACTCGGGTGTCAAATCCCTGCAAATCAATGTGCCTGCGTCTGCTGAAATGAGCGGGCAAACTGCCATGAGCAGTGATTATCAAGAACAGTTGGCAGTGCAGGGGCAATTCGAAAGAACGCAGCGCATGACGGCTGTTTTGCTTGCAGAAGGACGAATGAAGCCCGAGGATGCAAATGACATTCTGACACGCGCCGTGCAAATCCGTGATGATATTTTTCAACTCATCCCTGCTGCAAGGCGAGAGGCAAATCGCATCGCAGCAATTTCTGCGACAAAAAAATCATCGTCTCTGATGAGCAATACTTCAGCGCGCTTGCCCGTGCTGGTGCCTGCAAGTGCAACCGGTGCACCGATTGCGCTCGAGGAACCTCTGAGCAAGAGAAAAATCGCACTGGTGTTGGGTATTTTTCTCGGTGCATTTGCTGGATTTGCAATCGGCGGTCTGCGCATTTTTATTCAAAAGAACGGCCAGCGTTTGCGTGAGGTTGTTGCAGCATGAATTCGAAATCCCGATCCAAGCTTCTCGACACTGCTCTTGAGGCTATTTCCGACATTCAGGATGGAGCCACACTGATGGTCGGTGGCTTTGGCCTTTGCGGAATCCCAGAGAATCTCATCGAGGCTCTGCGCGTCAAAGGCGTGAAGAATCTCACCTGCATTTCCAATAATGCAGGCGTCGATGATTTCGGTTTGGGTAAACTTCTTCAAACCGGCCAAATCCGCAAAATGATCTCGAGTTACGTCGGCGAGAACAAGATTTTCGAAAAGCAGTTTTTGTCCGGCCAGCTCGAGGTTGAACTCACTCCTCAAGGCAATCTGGCAGAACGCATTCGTGCGGGAGGAGCCGGAATCCCCGCCTTTTATACTCCCACAGGTGTGGGCACTCTGGTGGCGCAGGGGAAGGAAACCAAAATTTTCGATGGTCGTGAGTATGTTCTGGAGCGTGCGCTCAAAGCCGACTTTGCTCTCATCAAAGCATGGCGTGCGGATGTGTTTGGCAACCTTCAGTACAATATGACGGCGATGAACTTCAATCCGATGATGGCCACTGCAGCCAAGGTGACAATCGCTGAAGTCGAGGAACTCGTGGGTGAGGGTGAATTGAATCCATTGAGCATCCACACCCCCGGCATTTACGTCAAACGCCTGCTGCTCGGAAAAGGCTATGAAAAGCGCATTGAGCAGCGCACGGTGCAACCCCGCGTCTGAATCGGAGAGTTCAGCATATGAACGTCAAACTTCTCTCACGTGAACAATTGGCCAAGCGCGCCGCCGCTGAATTGCGTGCGGGCATGTACGTGAATCTTGGGATTGGCATTCCCACTTTGGTGGCAAACGAAATTTCGCCCGAAATGAACATCACTCTGCAATCCGAAAATGGCATTCTCGGCATGGGGCCATTTCCGCAGGCGGGTTTTGAACGAGCCGACCTCATCAATGCGGGCAAGCAGACGGTCACTCTTCTTCCGGGGGCATCGGTTTTTTCGTCGGCCGATTCTTTTGCCATGATCCGCGGTGGTCATGTCGATCTCACGATCCTCGGTGCCATGGAGGTGTCCGAGCGGGGCGATATCGCCAATTGGATGATCCCGGGAAAAATGGTCAAGGGGATGGGTGGGGCGATGGATCTCGTTGCCGGCTCGCCCAATGTTGTGGTCGTCATGCAACACTGCGCTCCCGATGGCAGTCCCAAGGTTCTGAAGAACTGCAAATTACCGCTCACCGGCAAGGAATGTGTCAAGAAAATCATCTCCGATCGGGCCGTGATGGTCGTCACTCCGGAAGGATTGGTGGTGACGGAAATCGTCGAAGGCCTGAGTTTTGAACAGTTGCAGGCGTGCACCGAAGCACGTTTGCTGCAATCTCCGGACGGCATCAAAATCTTGAACCCATGAGTGTCTCCGTTATGTCTGTGCGCGGATTGGAATCACTTTTCGAACCTCAGATCCCGCCGGCATTCGCGCAATCGATACGAGTGGCGGGCTGCGTCAGCAAAGTTTGGTCGTTGCGGGTGAGCGGCTCAAAGAGTGTCACCAATCGTGCGCTCGTGCTCGCGGCTCTAAGCGGCAAATCTTTGGAAATTCTCTCCCCACTGCTGTCAGACGACACGTGGTGGGGTTTCTGTGCGCTCGAAACTCTTGGTTTCTCACTCGATGTTTCAGGGCTCCCTGAGAAAGTGATCGTTCACCCACCTCAACCGCGCACGGCGAGGGATGGCGTGTCGCTGTACGTCGGACAGGCCGGCACGCTCGCGCGTTTTTTGCCGGCTGTCCTTTTGAATTGGAATCGTCTCCACCCGCAAGCACCTGTCGCTGCATTTCATCTGGAGGCCGATCCGCAACTCATGCGTCGGCCGCTTTCTCCTTTGGTTGGTGCTCTCAGACAGTGGGGTGGGCACATCCGTGGTGAGAGTCTTCCTCTTCAGATATCGCCTTCCGAATTGCAGGGTGATTGCACAATCGATGGTTCACAATCCGGACAGTTTCTGAGTGGCTTGCTGCTGACGGCAGCTGGTGCCGGCCACGCGTGCCGTATCGAGCGCACCCGAACTTTGGTGCAACCGGATTACGTGCGCATTACGATCGCCATGTTGAAGGACTTTGGTGTTCACATCGAGAGCGACAACGCACTCACGAAGTTTTCAATTCAGCAGAAGCATCAGTGGAATTCGCCCGAGTCTTATTCCATTGAAGCGGACGCTTCGACAGCCTGTTATTTTGCGGCGCTGGCCAGTGTTTTGGGCGTGAACCTGAAAGTTGAAAACATGGGCTCCGACACGTTGCAGCCTGATTTTCAGTTCATCACTCTGCTGCGTCACTTTGGCTTTAGTGTCGCTGTGAGCCCTCGCTCGTTCGAAGTTTGCGGGGCAGTGGGGGAACAAAAATATTCCGACGAACTCCATCTCGACATGAGTGCCTGCAGCGATCAGGCTCTCACTGCAGGTGTGATGGCCTTGTGCACAGGACGAGGGGTGCGCGTTTCGGGAGTGGCCCACATTCGTCACCATGAGTCCGATCGCATTGCCGCGTTCTGTGCGAACTGTGCGCTGCTCGGAGTCGAGGTGGAAGAATACGCCGATGGTT
>JBEGJP010000042.1:0-12278 GCA_041184525.1 Pseudomonadota bacterium
ATAGCTCCCCGGAGCACCTTTCACGATCAGATACTTCTGCCGGTAGCCATAATTGAAAGCCACTTCGAGCTGTTTTTCGCCCGATGCAATCAATTCACCGTGCTCATAGACCTCAACACTCTTCGGAGAAGCCGATTCGACGCTGATGCGGTACTTCCATCCACCTTGTGTCCGGAGTGAAAAGTTGTCGCAGGGAGATTCGCTTGTGAGCGTTTGGGTTGCCGTCGAATAATGGCCAAATCCGTAGATCACGCCGGCACACTTCACCGGATCAAACTTGTACCGATCCCAAACCTCGAGTTCCGCGAGATTCGCGTTCTCCTCAATGCGCTCCACTCCTTCGGGCAACGCAGATTCAAGTTCCCATTCGCCTTCAAGCAACACAGCCATCGCCGGTTGGCGGAGGGCCTTTTCCCATGTGGTTCTTGGCAGGTTCTGCAAGACAAGACGATCTTCTTTCCAAGCTTCTTTTACTGTGTACCGCCGCCCTTGAAGAAGCACAGCCACCGATTCCGGCAGAGCTCGCACCTGCGGCTTCATGACAATGACAACGTCAGCCCATGCGGGTGTGCTGAAAAGGAGCACGAAAAGAGCAAATATCTTCTTCATCAGAGTTCTCCTTCTCTTAATTATTCATGCACGCAGGCGAAAGTATTGGGTTCATTGGAGGGAGATGAGCGAACCTGCCCAAACATGTCCACTCCCCACGTCCAATCGCCGCCGGGTTTGGGTGTTGAGGTCCAGAGCGAGTACATCGAACTCGGCATGCGTGGCATCCACGAAGAAATGGTTCGCTTGCCCAAGGCCAAAATCATTTTCAACTCTTGAACTGTGGGCAATCTCCAGTCACTCAATTGGCCCGTCTTGTGGTTCTGGCACATCCCGCTCGCGAGCGTCTGGTTGACCACAACCGTGAACAGAATCGATTTGCTCACTTTCGGATCGCGCATTCCCGTCCACTTCAGCTTTGTGACCTTGTCGAGGAAAACGTCGGGCATAACCTCTTCAAAGCGCTCTTTCCCGCTCGGGCCCAGACGCGCCGGCGTGGAACCGCGCACACACAGAGCATTGAACATCTCTTGCCGCTTCTCAAAGGTGGTGAGCCCGATTTTCACATGGAAAGCCCAGCGATCGTCAAAATCAGGCTGGTCGATGCCAATGTGATCATCGCGCGACCAGAGAACCTGATGTGATTCAATTTTCTTGAAAACGGGGAGCACGAAAAGCTGCTCGCGCCCGTGATCGACGATCGACTGGATTTGCCAATAGCTGGGCAATTGCCAATCAGAAAAACCGCCCACCCGCGAATCAGCGCAATGATAATAGGCGTCGTACCAGTTCATCGGTTCGGAGGGAGTGGTCTGCCACATCCAATCGAACGTTTTATCGACAACTACTTCATCATCGCCGATCATCTGGCGATCAAACTCGACCTCACGATCGTCGGAAAGAGCTGCAGCCCAAGGCACTTCATCTGAGTAGGATGGCTTGGGCGGATTCGCGAAAGCAGGCAACGATAAAAGCAGCAGCGCACTGAGAAGGCGGATCATGGAACCTCCTTGGTCAAAACAATTGGCATCGTTTCTTGCGATGAATATCCGGATCCGGGTCCGGGGACGGGCTTGGCACGCCAGTCGTCATTGGGCCCCGGTGGTGGAGCGAGTTCGGTGGTAGACTTTTTGAACCAGCACGCCGGCCGCGCGCCCTGTTTGAAACCATCTTCGGCAAAGCACGAAGTCGCGCGAGCCTCGTTTTCAGCCCCGATGGAATTTTGCCCCATGCGGTGCAGCCTTCCGGGAATCAAACTGAAATCAAAGGAACGTGTGCAAAGCATGCCCTGCACGAGAGAATCAATGCGGCATTGAGCAGCAGGATGCGCCACTTTCAATTCTTTAACCCGTGTCGGATCAGGCCGCTCAGGCGAGGGAACCCGACCGCCTTTTTTCACTTGGTAACGCGCCCACGACTCGATGGCTTTGAGGGTTCTGCGGCAGATGAGACGTTCTGGAGTGGTATCGAACGCAGCGTCACATTGCGGCGCATCCACTTGCAAAAAATGTGAATTCACTTCCGGTGTCGCGCTCCACAAATCACGCAAACAGGCCTGTGCCGCCCAATATTCCGCCTGACCCTCAGCTGCAGCCCACTCATAATGGTACTGCGAATAAAAGGGATAACCGGCGAGGTGATGGCCCAGCTCATGGCACAGGAGAATGGCAAAGGAGTCGGTGGTTGTTCCCTTGGCGCGTGCCATCTCACCATAAATATGCAGGTTCCAGAGTTTCCCGTCTTGCGATCGTGAACAGCGGCCGCCATCGGCATCGCTTTGCCAAAGCCGCTCTATTTTGAGCTCAGCGCCGTGCTGGCGCACCACGGGAGCAAAATGATTCTCAAATTCCGAAAGAGAAGACTCCCACAGCTCCTGCGAAAACTCGGCGCGCACTGAGGTTTGCGCCATCGCAACCGAACCCAATAAGAGCAAACGCGTCCATGCCCCCAGCCTCAATTCACACCTCCCGCCAAAGGTGCAAACCAACAGCGTGGTCGCTGCGCCGACAGAGGAAAATCTGCCCCCGAACAGACAGACAACGCGGACTCCATTTCAGATTCAATCGAGTTTTTCGCAGGGAAACGGATTCCCGGTACAAAGCTAAAATCGAACTCACGCGCACAAATTGCACCTGCCTTCTGAGTGTCGATGCGGCACTGTGCACTGGCATGATCCGTCTGCGTGCGGTTCACGACGTTTCCATCAGAGCGTCGCAGATCGGGAAGAACCCTCTCGTTGCGCCCCTCATAAAAACGAGCCGCTTCGAGTGCCGTCATTGTGCGATAGCAAATGTCCCGCCGAGGCTGCTGCAGAAACGAAGCATCACATTCCTTTTTCGATTCGGCTCCGACCCTTTTTGCAAAGACGGCATTTTTATCGGAGTCGTGCTGCCAAAGCCTCGGCACGCAGGCCTGAGTGGCAAAGTAGTCAGCCTGACCTTCCGCCGCGGACCATGTGGATTCCTCTTTGAACGGATATCCCGCCAAATGATGCCCAAGTTCGTGGCACACGATCAGCGTGAGGACATCTGTCGTCATGTTCTTAATTTTGAGGACACCGTCATAGAAGTGAAATTCCCACGTCCTGCCGCCGTCCTTTCTCCACGTGAAAGCGCCTGTGCCGGAGCTGTTCTCATGGAATTGAAGAGAGATGCGCGCATCATGCCGATGGGAGTCAGGCAAGAATTCTTCAAAAATAGTTTCAACAAGTGCTTTGTATTCAGAAGATGAAAGATGTGAATCTGTCCGTGGAGCTTCTGCAGCCTGCGCAGTGCCGCCCACCCCTGCGGTGCACAGCACGATCGCGCTGGCGAAAAGAGCTGAGACGGATCGCCACTGGAACATTTTTGCACCCCACTCATCGCCCGAACTTCTGAATGTAGCTTCAAATGTGGCTTTTGACCGTCAGGTGTCAAAATCCGTGCATCCCCTGTCAGTCTTGCGCTCATGCTTTCCGATACCTCGAGCATGGGGGTGAAGCACATGGACGTGCGCACGCGATCGGCTTTGATCATCACTCTGTTGCTATGCAACTCGGCTTGGGGAGCGGAATTCCACGACAGCCTGCGGGCGGGGGTGATCTGCTCGTCTGAGGACAATCCCGTCAAGCTCGAGATTCTGGAGCCACCCGCAGAAGATGGTTTTTTCCAGATCACAGGAGGCCTGTGCAAGGCTCTCGCAATTGAACCAGACGGAAATTCAACACTTTTTCCCGTCGCAAACTGCCTGCTTGAGAATGAACAGCAATTTTCCTTCTTTTTTGGAGGATGGCTCGACATGCTCACAGCGCACTTCGATGAAAAAGATGAAGGAACTGACCTCATATGCCGATGAAACCGGAGGAGGACTTATGCAGAACGGCGTTAAAATGATGATGGCGGCATTGATGCTGACCTGCGTTGGCTGCAAGGCACCCCAACGAGACAATTCAGGTTCAGCGCAAAGTGCAAATTCTATTACGAGCAATCAACAACAGCTCAAGTACGGTTCGGAGCCTTCGCAAAGTGACCTCGAAGAATTTTATGAGATTGTGAAATCTTTTTATCTGAAGAAGATCGTAACACTCGGTGTCGAATCATTCAGCTCTTCTGAAACCGAATTGATGCAAAAGTTTTCCATCAACTTGCAGTCGAAAGGGAGCGCCGTTGAGTTTGCCGAAACCATGTTTCAACTGCTTGAAAGCGGCCGTTACAAGCAAAGAATCCATGGCATCAACCGTCTCATGAAAGTCACCCGCGAACCACCCCGTGGCCTCACGGATGCCGATCTTCAGGATTTTTTTCAGATTGTAAAAATGGAGTATTTCAAGCGGATCACGCGGCAACCCGCTCCTGCGATGGATGCTCGTGAGTCCGCGTTCTATGCCCGCCAACCCACGTCCAGCAGGGCACCGCAGGACGTTCTGCTGCTGGCCTCTGACTTGTTCGACAAGCTCGAGAACCAGCGATAACGCAAAAAAACAGAGTTCACGCTGCTTGCTTATTTTCTATCCAAATCAATGCGTATCGGATGAATATCCCCCGGCCTGATGACAATGAGACGAATCTTGTTTGCCAAGGCATCGCGGAATCCAATGCAAGTTTCGGCGCCTGCAATATTCACATAGCGCCAGCCACGCAGTTTTCTGCATTCATTGTCTGCGGCTGTCATGCTTTTTTCTTCGCCGACGAATCCAAGATTTTTTGAAAAACCCCGGAACTCCGTACCGAAGAAATTCCTCATCGGTATCGATGGAACCATGTTTTTTAACAATCCATTTTCTGAAGAAACACACTGGAGATCATCTGCCGCGCGTGAAACAAGGCCGACAGCCCCAATGGCTCCAAAGATAATGTTGAGAACTTTCTGAGGACGCAAACTGTTGGGAGTGGAATTGGAAACGGACAAGCCGGTGCACTTCTGCATACCCTCAATCACGCCGGAGCCGCCGGAATCGAGACTAAAATGTGTTGTCCACACGTCTTCTTCAAGCTCCCGTGCCTCAGCGTGCAGGGGCTTTTTTGCACCCCTGTCGTCTTCCGTGAAACCCCAAATCTCGACGGCACGGAAGGAACCCCGCACCGGAAGCGGAGCCGGCAGTGACTGCGCACTTTGCACATCGCCTTCGGACTGCGAACCGACACCCCACTTCTGACACGAGGCTGTCATAGAGAGCAGCGCGAGAACTGACATGAAACTTCGTTTGCTCATAATGACCTCGAACGAATCCAACGTCCGCCCTCTTCGAAGCAAAAGAAATGCCAACAGTGCGGCACCGATGAGAGTCGAAGCCGCCAGCAAATGATTGAAGTGAATTTCACGTGAAGTCGCGCACCGCGCAGGACGAGGTGAGATACGGATTGTGTGCCTTTTTTAGACACTGACGAATCGTTAGACAGTGTGCGCGGCCCTCGGCAGTTGCCATCGAAGACATTTTTCCAAGAGATTTCGAATATTTTATCGCTCGACACAGGCCTTCTGTTCACCGGCACCATTTTTGCTTCCCCGATCGGAGCAAATCCAAATTCGACAGTGCAGGAGGTCTCCATGACGAACATCTCACGTGCCCTTGCGTCTCTCGTGTGCCTTGTTTTCTTGGCGACGGGATGCGGAAAAGCAGGGGTGGATGACACTCCGGATGCTGACGTCATGGGAAGTGGTTTTTCACAAACCGGACGAGCATCTTATTACGGAGTGGGCGATGGGTTCCACGGACGACGCACGGCCAACGGGGAAATTTTCAATGCCTATGGCTTCACTGCTGCACACAAAACTCTGCGTCTGGGAACATGCCTGAGTGTCACCAACTTGGACAACGGAAAGAAAACCAAGGTGAGGGTGAATGATCGCGGCCCGTATGCCGGAGGGCGCATTCTCGACCTGAGCTATGGTGCCGCGAAAGCCATCGGTATGGTCTCGTCAGGCACTGCTCAGGTCAGAATTGAAGGCGTCAGTTGCTCGACGACGGCCTCGCTTTGAAGTCAGAATTCTTTTTCTTGAAGGCAGGAAATGGTTTGTCCTGACCTGCCTTCGGGAATTTCCCCTGACCGCCGCCAAATTTTCCTTTGCCGAATTTGGGCTTTCCGTGATCCTGACCACGATGTTTCTTATCACCGCGAGGGCCACGTCCGTCGCCTCCACCTGCACCAGCACCACCGCCTTTGCGATCTTTCCAAGAGGGACGTTCTTTGAATCCACCCTCGTCGAGGCGCACAATCGGCTTATGAACAACGATGTCGTCATTATAGTAAACGTCGAGCTTCTCGAGGCGGCGGGTGAGCATCTCACGCAAAATCTGCTCTTTTTCTTCCGCACTCAACGCCGCCAAGGTTCTTTCCACGGCCTTTTCCACCGTCTTTGCCGCTGGTTTCTCGCGCGCGATTTTCATTTCCGCGAGCATGCCTTCTGCTGAGCGATGGATGATTTCCGAAGCCGAAGGAATCGTGATGAGCTCGGGTTTTAATTTCAACTTGCGCATGATGAATTCATACGAACGCGCGGCAGCAGGTGTGACGATTGTCCACGCCTGTCCGGCAGCCCCGTTGCGTCCCGTGCGCCCTGTCCGGTGCGTGTAGCTCTCCAGATCGAAGGGCACGTTGAAATTTACGACCAAGGGCAGGTCCTGAACATCAATCCCGCGTGCGGCCACGTTTGTGGCAATCAGATATTTCAATTTCTTCTCACGGAACCGTTCCATGGTTTGATTGCGTTCCGCTTGGGTGAGATCACCATGCAACGCAGCAGCATCAAATCCGCGACGCATGAGAGCATCGGTGAGGTCGGCACACTCCTGACGTGTTTTGCAGAACACCATGGCTTGAGTCGGATTATGGAACAACAGAGCATTGATAAGAGCCTTCTGCTCAGCAAAGCCACGCACTTCCAGATAGCTGTGCTGGATGGTCGTCGGCGATTGTCCGCCCGCAGGTAAAACATTCACCTCGAGAGGATTCTTCAGAGTTTTTCGCGCCAGCGCTTTGATTTCAGGGCTCAGAGTGGCGGAGAAAAATAGTGTTTGTGCTTGCGGAGCGAGCTGGCTGCGGATCTTCTCAAGATCTTCTGCGAAGCCGAAATCGAGCATTTGATCGACTTCATCGAGAACAAAAATCTCAATGCGGCTCAGGTCCAAAACGCCTTGTGACATGAGGTCGGTCATGCGGCCGGGGGTTCCAACGATAATATCCACGCCTTCGCTCAATGCGCGCTTTTGACGGGAATAACTCGCACCGCCAGTGATGGCCAGCGTCCGCAACTTCAACGAAGAAACCGTGGAGTCGAGAACTGCAGCGACCTGAGTGGCCAATTCGCGCGTGGGAGTCAGAATGAGTGCCCGCAGCTCGCCGTGCTTCTTGAGCCGCAACGCCACGGGAAGAGAGAAAGCCAGAGTTTTCCCAGAACCTGTGCTCGACTGAGCCAAGATATCTCGTCCTGAGCGTGCCGCCGGGATGGCTTGCGCCTGAATCCGAGTGGGCTCCTTGATTCCCTGCGCCGTGAGTGCCTCGCGCAAGGGCAAGGGCAACCCATCGAAATTCTCCAGAGCCGCGCTGGGCGTGCTTTGATCAGAGGACTCGCGTTCGGTGAGGTCTTGGATATTCAAGGTTGTGGCTTTCTGTGAGGTTCACTTCTGAGAATCAAGCGAAGTGAAAAAGGTTTGTCATTGCAGCACCTTTTGCCGCCACGACAGGGACTTCGTTTCACAGAGTGCGAGGCGGGTCAAGAAAATTCGCGCCTTTAGGAAGACTGAGCCGTAAAAGGAGCCATGGAAGGCTCAAGGAGCGCTCACTTTTGGCAGGAAACGTTTTCGGCAAGCGGGGCTCTCAGCTCGAAACTCTCCAGCGTGGCTGTGTCGTTCTCCTGCGTATCGCGCAGTTTGAGGAGCCAGCGCCCTTTGATGTTCAAAGGCTCAGAAAACGTGACTTTGAGCCGCGCGGTGTTGTTGACATCGAAATCGCCGTCCGTTTTCAAGTGGTGCTCCTTGCCATCCGGTGAAACGAGAGAAATCGCAATTTCCTCAGGGTAAAGTCCCAAAATCTTAATGGTCAATTCCAGAGTTTTGGTTGTCAGGCTCTCTTGGACCACCATGGGAATTTTCAAACCCGCTGACGGATAATCGTCGATGGTGTGAGAGTCCGTCCGACGTTCAAGAACAAAGTCATCTGCCAACTTGGGGCCCGTGAACCAACGGAACGGAAACTCACGACTGCCCTGCGCGGAGCTTGCTCGGAAGAGGAGTTCGAAGGGATGACCGCAGGTGAAACTCTTTCCGACTTTGATTTGAAAAGGCGCTTCAGGGACAGTCTGTTGGCCCGTGCTGATATCGGGATAGTTCACCTTGCCCTGAACGACAGTCACGCCCGACGTCAGACTGAAAATCTCTCCAACGACGTTTTGCGAAACCTTGTTCCAGTTGTTGTTCAAAGGGATGGTCAGCGAAAGAGTTTCACCGGGCTCAGCTTGGCCGTTCTTCGAGGCATCTTTCCATTGCGCATTTCCGGCCAGAAGACCCTCAAACTCAAAATAAGGCTTGAACCAACAGCGCGGGCGCTGCGCGCTCGACCAACCATCGCGCGCCAAGCATGAGGACTGACCTGCCAGTGCTTCGGCCTGTCGGCTCGCTCCACCTTCAGCGAGTTCCTTTCCCGGAATCACTTGGGGATTGAAAGCAACAGGACAACCCGCTGCTGCAAGATAAGTATCGAGACGGCACTGCGCCTCCGGATGCTCATCCAAGGTCGACTCCACCTTCACGCGGCTCGGCGTTTCGAATTTTGGAGGTTCGGAATTCCGCAGGCTGGCCAAAAGAGTGGCAAGTGAGAGGCCCGCATTGGAGGTGCGGTAACACAGGTCACGCTCTGCTTCGGAGTTGTAGTTCCTGTCACAGAGTGCTTTGGCTGCAGGCAGCACAGTGGCACGGTGCTTGGCGTTTTCTTCCAGATCCGCCTTCCAGATCTGCTTGGCACAGGCTTGTGTCGCAAAGTAGTCGGATTGGCCTTCGTTCGAGGCCCATTTCATATCGTCATCTTTGACCATCACATAGCCACCCAAGTGATGGCCCAATTCATGACACACAACGAGTGCGAAACCATCGGGAGTGACTTCCGGCTGACGCGCCAGACCGCCATACATATTGACTTCCCACAGGGTGCCATTTTGCTCTGCATTGGCATTGACGGTTTCATCATCCCAGCGACGGTTGATTTTGAGTTTGGCGCCATGGGAACGCACGATAGGGGCGTATACCTTTTCAGCGGCAGCAATGATCTCGTTGAACCTCTTCTCACTGATGTTCGACTTTTCTAGTGCCGTAGGCTTCAAATGGCGTTTGTTCGGTGGAAAGCAACTCGAGGAGCTGCCGGCGGCAGCGAGAGCCGCAGGAAAGAGGCTTGCAAGCACGACAAAATTCAACGCGGAACGCTTGAAGGTCATGATCCACCCAACTGAAACTGATGTTAGAGTTGCCTAAGAGAGTATCAGAGGAATGCCGCGATCAAAAATTCGCAAGTCCAATTATTTTTTGAGCTGGGCTACCAGAAGCTGAACGGGCTCCATGATGTCCTTGTGATAGGCGAGAACAGAATCGATCTCCGCCAACGGAAGCCAAACAACTCCCTGATGATAGGCGGCATCCTGTACGGTTTTGGGATGCTTGTTCAAAAGTCTTCCACACACAAAAAGTGTGTGGCACTCATGGAGCTGGCCATCCCATTCAAAGTCATAAATGCGCTCAATTGCGGGTATGGACAACACTTCAATTGAATAACCTGTTTCCTCCAGTGTCTCGCGAACCGCTGCCGCCAATGCAGATTCATCGTTTTCAATTTTTCCGCCGGGGATAAAAAAATATCCCCTTTTGCTCTGGGGATCTTCAGCACGGAAGCCGAGAAGATGGTCTCCATCAACCACCACCACACTCACACGGTGCCGGACGTTGGTCTTCATTTTGAAGAATTCTCAGGTTCGCAAAAAATCTCCGGCCGCAGCACATGAGCATCGGTCGTATAAAAACCAACATCAAATCGACTCAGGAAACGCTTGGTCAATTCATCCAGCAGCGGGGCAAATTGATCGGGATGCACAAGAAACTCCAATTTCAATTGCGACTCATGCAGATCGACGCTGGAATCATTGCCGAACTCTTCAATGCGAATCGCACTTGTTCTGACGCTTCTCACTCCCTTCTCCCGCAGGAAATCGATAGCACGCTGTGCCACAGAATGTTCGCAAGTCATCGAAATGAGTTTCATGTGAGTCAGTCGGTTCATGGCGTCGCCCCCAGAAAGTGTTGAGCGATTTTAAGATACAGGGGGATACCGACAACCAGATTGAACGGAAAAGTGACTGTAAGCGCGGACGTCAGGTAGACCCCCGGATTGGCCTCCGGCAATGCGATACGCACGGCGGCAGGCGCAGCAATATACGAAGCGCTTGCAGCCAAAGTGCCCAGAATGACCGTGCCCCCCAAGCTCAAACCTGACAACTGACCCAAAAAGATACCCAGAAAACTGTTGATGAGAGGTATGAGGGTTCCAAAGAAAAGGACAAAAACGCCCACCTTCTTCAAATCACGGAACCGCTTGGATGCGACAATTCCCATCTCAAGAAGAAACAACGCAACGACACCCTGAAAGGGAGCTCCAAACAGAGGTTCCACCCTTGCATAGCCCTGCTTGCCACTGAGGGCTCCGATGATCAATCCGCCCATCAGCAAGAGCATGCTCCGACCCGACAAAATTTCGTGCAGAACGGTTTTCAAACCCGCAGCATCTTTCTCTTGAGGCTCTTGCAGGCGGGCCATGAGAAGCCCTACCAAAATGGCAGGTGCCTCGAGAACAACAACAAGTGTCGAAAGAAATCCTTCATAGGAAATCCCAACCGCAGACAAGAAGGACTGGACGGCAATGAACGTGACAACCGACACTGAACCGTAATGGGCGGCCAAGGCAGCCGCATCGGGCACAGACAATTTTCCCACGCCGCGGGCTGCCCCATAAGCAATGAGGGGAGTGAGAATGCCAAGAACCAGAGTGGCGAAGGCGGGCTTCCAGAGCAAGGCAGGATCTGCCTGAGACAACTCCACACCACCTTTAAGGCCCAACGCAAACAAAAGATAAATTGTGAGCAGAGAATAGATAGATTCCGGAATGCGGAGATCGCTTTTCACCCACGTCGCAACGCAACCGAGAACGAAACAGAGAACAACGGGAGACAGCAGATTGCTCTGAATGGCACTCAAAGTGTCGAAGGGAACCATTAGCAAAACACTCCTCAGGCCCAACGAAATGCACAGTCCTCTTTGGACCGGCCCTTCGTTTCATAAAGAATTAACGATTGAGTATCAATCCTTCCGAGGTTAAAACAGGAGCCTGAAAGTCCCAATGAGATGTGTGCACAGGGGATCCATTTGAACACGGTCCACCCATCACTGCTGAAAAGAAAAATCATTCATGTGGATATGGATGCGTTTTATGCAGCCGTGGAGATCCGTGACAATCCTGAACTCAACGGGAAGCCTGTCGTGATTGGCGGATCTCCCCAGTCACGTGCTGTGGTCTGCACATCCAGTTATGAAGCTCGGAAGTTTGGCATCCGCTCGGCCATGTCTTGTGCGCAGGCCTTCCGCCAATGCCCGCAGGCCATTTTTCTGCCTCCCAACTTCAGCAAATACTCTGAAGTGTCGCGACAAATCCGTGCGATTTTTGCTCGCTACACGCACCTCATAGAGCCTTTGTCGCTCGACGAAGCGTTTCTCGACGTCACGGACAATGTTCAAGGACTCTATGCATCTCAAATTGGCAGAGCGATTCAATCTGCTGTCGCCGAGGAGCTGCAACTCAGCTGTTCTGTGGGTGTCGCACCTAATAAATTAGTCGCCAAAATAGCGTCAGATTTCAGGAAGCCAGCAGGCATCACGATTGTGCCGCCGGAAAAAGTGGCCGCATTCATGCGCGCACTTGCGGTAAGAAAAATCTTTGGCGTCGGACCAGCCACAGAGAAACGCCTGCATCAGATCGGGCTAAAGACCTGCGAAGATGTGCTCAACATCCCTCTCATCACACTGGAACACCAGCTCGGCTCTTTCGCCCATTGGATTCACAATGCGGCGCAAGGAATCGATGAACGGCGTGTGAATACCCACCGAGAGAGAAAATCACTGGGCCGTGAAGAGACCTTTGCGGAAGACATCGCCAGCCTTCCTCCTCTTCTCGAAGAGCTCAACACCTTGGCTGAGAAGGTGAGCCGCGACCTCAACA
>JBEGJP010000043.1:0-3443 GCA_041184525.1 Pseudomonadota bacterium
AGGCTGCGGGACAGACTCCGAGCTTCGCATTCTTTGAAGCCAAAGTGAGCGTCAGCGGCGCGTTTTGAAAGTGCCGCGCACTCTTGTGCTCTGTTTTGGCCGGCGAGACAACTTTCCATGACCCGTGGGACGGCACCCTCGCAGAGCGCTTTCATTCCATCGCAGCGCGGGATCCACTGGATGACTTCATCAATGCACCGTTCGCTGGTGGCAGTTGAGCCCAAATCGCCAAAATATTTGTACATTTTGACAAGATGGACTTCCGTTTGCCGGTAGGTCACGGAGGTCAGACCTGCCATCAGCAGAGAGAGAACTGCGAGAGAACCCAAAACCCACCAGGCTTTGTGTTTGTTGTTGCCGGTTGTTGGGCTTGCTTCTTCATTAGATGCGCTCATGGTGACATCCTTTCGCGGCTCTGCGTCGCGACCATAGTCTCAGTGCGCGGGGAGCTCAAGTCTTGAATCGGCCCAATAACCGGCAAAAACACCGCGGGCATCGGCCATCAGTTCGCGAGGTGGGGCACATTCCGCGATGCGTCCGCTTTGCATGACCACAATCCGATCGCAGTGCAGAACGGTGTTGAGTCGGTGGGCAATGGTCAAAACAGTGCAATCTGCGAACGCAGTTTTGAGAGTCGATTGGATGAGCGCATCGGTTTGAAGGTCGACGTTGGCCGTGGCTTCATCGAGCAAGAGGACTTTCGCCCTGCGCAGCAGTGCCCGCGCGAGGCACACCTGTTGGCGTTGCCCCACACTTAAATTGCAGCCCCCTTCCTGCACGATCGTTTGAAGCCCAGAAGGAAGCGTCCGGACCACCTCTGAAAGGTGGGCGCGCGCGAGGGCGTCATAGACTTCTTCGTCGGTGTGTTGATCAAACGGGTCGATGTTCTGTCGGAAGGTTCCTGAAAACAGGATCGGGTCTTGCGGGATGATCGCCATGCGGCTGCGCAGTGTTTCCAGCGGCACCGTTGTCACATCCACGCCATCAATGAACAAGCTGCCTGCCTCGGGTTCAACAATTCTGAACAGCGTTTGCATGAGTGTGCTTTTGCCTGCACCGGTCCGACCGACGATTCCCAGCTTCTCGCCGGCGCGGATGTGCAATGTCACTCTGTTGAGCACAGGAGGCAATTCCGGACGGTAGCGGAGCGTCAGGTTGCGGAATTCAATGGATCCGCTCTGCGGCCAGAGAATCGCAGGCGCGCTGCCTTCCCATTGTTCGCTTTTGGTGTCGGCGTAGTGGCTCACGCGTTCGATGGCATTCATGCTGCTCTCGAGTTCGCTGATCATCCGCACAGCCCAGTTGAGTGCACCGGTGACAAGAAGTGCATAGGTGAGCGAAACACCCGCAAAGGCTGTCGTGATTTGCCCGTGCAGGAGCATGGCCGAAGCTGCGGCGCAACCCACCACGAGAGCTCCGATGAATTCAAGTCGTGTGCCGAGCCAGCGGTTGATGGAGATCATCGTATAAAAGGCGCGTTGATTGCCCTCGAAGCGGCGGATGCTCTCTTGAACGAAGAGGGGTTCGCGCTGGAACGCTCGGATGACACTCACTCCGGCAAGTGATTCTGAAAAATGAGCATAAACGGGAGAACGCGAGATCGACTCGAGGCGTTTGACTTCGCGTGAGGTCACGCGAAACAGATGTTGGATTTTGAGATAGACAAACGCCAACGGGAAGAGAACGAGTAAAGCCACCGGCGTGGCTGCAGCGATGACCACCAGCGTGGCACCGATAGTGAACAAACACCCCAGAGCTTCCATCAGTGTGTTGGGAATGTGCTGGTCTATGGCTTCCGTGTCTTTGCCAAAACGGTTCAGAATGCGGCCTGAAGGCGTCTTTTCAAAGAAATTCATGGGCGCCTTCAACACGCCTTGCAACAGATGTTCATGAAGTGAACCCGCCGCTTTGACTCCGCTGCGTGCCATCAGGAGAGCACGAAAGAATGTGATGAGAGTTGCAGTGAGGCCGAGGACAGCCATGACGATGAGAAAAACCGCAATGCTGCTCGTTTTGTTGGATGTCCACCACGCCAGCCAAGAGTCGTTTCCGGCATTGAAGATTTCACGGAACACATAAAGTGCAGCCAGAATGAAGAACATTTTCCCCGGCGCGAGTTCCTTAAAATATTTTGAATAGAGTGCGCGTTCGATGGCCCCCACCTGTCGTTCTTCATCCACAACCAATCTTCCGTTGCTTGCGTTGAGCAGGCGTGCCGGCGATTGGGCGGGATGTGCCGTGACGGGGAGTGTGGTTCTGAGGAGTTGTTCGCTGCGTGCCAGAGAAGAAGCAGGCCCGCTCTGCTCGGCAGACCTCTGAGAGTACATCCCGAGGGACACGTCTTGGGTCGGCGGTTGTTCCACTGCGCCGGTTTCGTTGAAGGCATGAGACTGAAGGGCCCTGATTTCAGCAGCAGAGAGTTCCTTGATTTTGCCATTTTGGATCCAGAGAACGCGGTCTGCCCAATGCGCATGTTCGACGTTGTGCGTCACGAGCAAACGCGTTTTGTCGGCAAGCAAACCGCGCAGACACTGGTTGAAGATGTCTTTACCTACTTTGCTGTCGACGGCACTCAGCGGACTGTCGAGAAGATAGATGTCGGCCTCGGATGTGACGGCGCGGGCCAAAGCAATGCGCTGCTTTTGCCCGCCGGAAAGGTTCACTCCGCGCTCGCCGATTTCGGTTTCATCTCCGGCCGGAAGCTGCGAGAGGTCTTCCTCGAGAGAACACGCAGCAACTGCGTTTTGGTATTGCAGAAGATTCTCTGGAGCGCCCAAACGGATGTTCTCGCGCACACTGCCATTCAGGATCCACGCCAACTGTGGCACATAAGCACATTTGCCATGGCTCTGCACGCAAAGTTCAGAACCTTCCAGCTCACCGAGAATGGAATGCAGAAACGTTGTTTTACCGCCGCCCACAGGCCCCAAGAGCACCACGAGTTCGCCGGCTTTGATGTGCATTTCGTTCAAATGGAGTGCCGGAATTCCTTTGCCCCACGAGACGGCTCCTGCATTCATTTTAATTTCACCGCGGGCCAGAGAGGACTGCTCATTGCGGGACGGGAAGGTCGCGCGGGAAAGAAAAGATTCAATGCGCCGCACGGCGATGTCGGCATCAATGTAACTCGAGAAGGTCATGGGCATTTGCGACATGACGGGGCGCAATATGCCAAAGAAGGCCAGAGCACTGAAAACATCTTCCACGTTCAGGTCTTTGCCCAGTGCGAGATGGGCAGTGAAAGTCGCCATGCCTACGAAAATGGGTGTGCTGAGGAAGAGAATATTCACCAAGGCTGATTCACGCGCGAGGCCATTGAGCTCCGCGAGTTCCTTTTCTCTGAAACCCCGAATGCGACCGATGAAACTCTTTTCCCACGCATAGAATTTGATCACGCGGATGCCGTTGAGAATTTCGTTCATCAGGCTGACGCGCTGATCGCT
>JBEGJP010000044.1:0-2597 GCA_041184525.1 Pseudomonadota bacterium
ACGGTCCGCCGCCCTGTGAGGTGCCCGCACCGACTCTCGATTTCATGAGAGAAGACACACGTCCTTTTTCCGCCTCCAACATGACTTCCGCAGCGTGGTTTGCAAGGCAAGTTCAGTTGACGGAAGCCGCGCGCAACGCCGCTTGGCAGAGCATGGCAGTGCCGCCCGTTCGCGTCACTGATTTCAGTCTGGAACGCTGGGGATTGCATGCCACTCTCTTAGAATTTGATTCCCAAGTGCTCGTTCTTTATCGCGGAACTGAGGACGTGCTTGATTACCTTTTGAATGCGACCTTCTACACATCCCGGCACGGCGAGACACTTGGACTCCCCGGATGGGTTCACGAGGGCTTTTACATCAACTTTCTTCTTTCTTGGCAGCGCGTCTCGGCAGCAGTGCGAGAGGCTGCAGGGCGGGGCAAGAGCGTCGTGCTTGCGGGACATAGTTTGGGTGGGGTGCTCAGCCAATATGCGGCATGGCTGCTGGAAAATGAAGGGATTCGAGTCGTGCGAGTCTACGCGTTTCAGGCTCCCAATCCAGGCGACTTGGAATTCAAGACGAAATTCGAAGAACGATTTGATCGCAGGCATTCCAATACGGTTTATGGTGTCGACGTCACAACGCACATTCCGCCGGTGCTCGAGGCAGCCGAGGTGTTTGGTGATGCTTCAATCCAACCGGTCGGAAAGGTGATGACACAGTTGCTCACACGGGCGCGTTATGGTGCTTTGGGCGAGCGATTTTCTATGAGTGCGGATGGTGTCAGAACCCGCATTGAAAACTCTTCCATCCCTGAGTTTGAACAAGCTTATTGGAAGTCCTACCGGCAGGTCAGCGGCGGCAAAGCGTTTCCTTTGGGATTGGCTGCTGATTCACCTTTGATCGCAGATCACGACATCGATCGTGTCCTGTGCGCGCTCGCAAAATCAAAATCATCAGAATAAGGATTTGTGTCGAGCAAAAGTGCGACAGGGGTGTTGTGGCTTCAAATGAATCAACCTTCCGTGGCCATCAAGGGCACGCCGGAAGGTTGATTCTTGCGAGCGGGTACGAACCCGTTCCAACACTTACTTTTTCTGGTGGGCAGCAATCAGATTCAATGCGCTGCCTGCTTTGAACCAGCCGATCTGTTGTTCATTGAAGGTGTGATTGAGAGGAATGCTGTCGCCGCTGCCGTCAGCATGTTTCACTGTGAGAGTGAGCGACTTGCCCGGAGCGAGATTTTCAACGTCCAAATCGAAACGGTCGTTCTCGCGGATTTTCGCGTAATCCTCAGGGTTGGCAAAGGTCAGCGGCAACATGCCCTGCTTTTTGAGATTGGTTTCGTGAATACGAGCAAAGCTCTTCGTGACAATGGCACGTCCGCCCAGAAAGCGGGGCTCCATGGCGGCGTGCTCGCGCGAAGAACCTTCTCCGTAATTCTCTTCACCGACTACAATCCAGCCCACCTTTTGAGCTTTGAGTTCGCGTGCCACCTGAGGGACTCCGCCATACGTATTTTTTGCAACATTCAGGACAGAGTCCATTTTGTCGTTGAATGCGTTGATGGCAGTGATGAGGAGGTTGTTTGAAATGTTGTCGAGGTGCCCGCGGTATTTCAGCCATTTTCCAGCGGCAGAAATGTGGTCCGTGGTGCACTTTCCTTTCGCTTTGATGAGCAGCGCCAGATCTTTGAAGTCTTTGCCGGTGTCGGGTTTTTGAAACGGGCTCAGAGCTTGAAGACGATCGGAAGAAGGATTGATGGCCACTGTCACGGAGCTGCCGTCGGCTGCCGGTGGAATGAAACCTGTTTCGTCAGGAACAAAGCCTTTGACGGGGAGGTCCAACCCTTGTGGAGCATCCAACTTGACCGTTTCACCCTTGTCATTTTTGAGAGAGTCTTTTGTGAAATCAAAGGTGAGCGAACCCGCCAGCGCGAGAGCCACAACCGTTTCGGGTGATGCGACGAAGGCGTGGGTTTGCGGGTTGCCGTCGTTGCGTGCGGTGAAGTTGCGGTTGAATGAGGTCACGATGGAGTTGGGAGTTCCATCTTTCACGTCGTGGCGCTTCCATTGGCCAATGCAGGGACCGCAGGCATTGGCCAGCACTTGTCCTCCGATCGCTTCCAGAGCAGCCAATTGACCGTCGCGTTCGATAGTCGCCCGCACTTGTTCCGAGCCGGGGGTGATGGTGAACTCAGCCTTGGTTTTGAGTCCTTTGGCAGCGGCTGCTTTGGCGATGTTGGCGACACGATCGATGTCTTCGTAGGAAGAGTTCGTGCATGAGCCGATGAGCGCGACCTTGAGCGTTTCAGGCCAATTGTTTTCCTTCACGGCCTTGGCGAATTCACTGATCGGGAAAGCGCGGTCGGGAGTGAAAGGGCCGTTGATGTGCGGCTCGAGAGTGTCCAGATTGATTTCGATGACTTGGTCGAAATATTTTTCAGGATTTTTCTCTACGTCAATATCTGCACGCAACAGTTCGGCGTTTTTCTCAGCCATTTGTGCAACAGCGTCGCGGCCTGTTTTCCGCAGGTAATCGGCCATTCGTGAGTCGAAGGGGAAGACTGAAGTGGTGGCGCCGATCTCGGCACCCATATTGCAGATGGTGCCTTTGCC
>JBEGJP010000045.1:0-13436 GCA_041184525.1 Pseudomonadota bacterium
GAGAAAAGAACACTCCTTTCTTCCTCCGCTTGGATGACAAAGATCGCAACATCAGCACACTCTGGAATCAGGTCTACGTTCCCAGCATGCGCGGGCCGATGGCGCTCAATCAATTTGCCGATGTGAGTGAAACCAGCCGTCCGCGCGGGATCGATCGAGAGAGGCGCTCACGGAAAATGGTGATCTGGGGTACGCTCGATCGCACCCAGACCTTTGGAGTTGTTCTCGCCAATGTGCAGAAACTGGTCGACAGCCTCCCGCAGCCTTATTCCGGAGAAATCCAAGGCGATAAGGAAGTCTTTGAAGAAATGGTGGGAAGCTTCACCCTTGCAATTGTGGGAAGTTTGTTCTTCATTTTCGTGATTCTTGCCGCGCAGTTTGAAAACCTTTTGCGTCCTTTTGTGATTCTGCTGACACTGCCCTTGGCTGTCATCGGAGGGTTCGTCGGTCTGTACATTGCGGGCCAGCAATTGGCATTGGGAGCTTTAATCGGAATGGTCTTTCTCATTGGTCTCGCCGCCAAGAACGGGATTCTTCTGGTGGATGCAATTGGTGTCAAAGAGAAACAAATGCCTCTGCTTCAAGCCGTGCAGGAGAGTGTGCGCGAACGTTCACGGGCCATTCTGATGACTTCCATTGCGATGATCTTCGGAATGATTCCCACGGCTGTCATGCGCGGCGGCGGTTCGGAGTTCCGCTCACCCATGGCAATTGCCATCATTGGCGGTGTGATTTCCAGCACAGTCCTTTCGTTTTTTGTGGTGCCTGCTGTTTTCGGATTGCTCGATCGTTTTCGTTCAGGCCGTTCTCGTCAGGATCAGCAGTTACGTTCATCAAATGCGGTTCATACGAGTGTCATTTTCCTGTTTGGAATTTTTGCGTTTGGATTTTCCTCGCCCGCAGGGGCTGCAGCTACAAAAATGCAATCAGCTGTGACGTCCGATGTGGGACGAGGCGCACTTGCTTTTCGTTCGGCTGAAATGTCCAAGGTTATAGCGCTCATCAGCAAGTTGCGTGCAGACAGTCCGGAAATGGCTCAAATCGAAGGTGCAGAGAGAGCTGCTGTGGAAGCCACTCACACCGCTGTTGAAAGTATATTTGGCGGCGCGCGCCTAGAGTATGGAAAGGAATGGTACAGGCCGGGTGTCACCCAGTCTTTCAATCTTCCGTTGCCTCCACCCGTTGGTCCCGTCAGCAGCCAAACTGTTGTCATTCCGCGGCAACAGAGCACCTTCAGTTTTGGATGGCAAATCCCGTTGATGAATGCGCAGGTCGTTTACGGTTGGGTGATGCGTGGCGCCTTGCATGCGCAAGCTGACAAAATCCGGGAGGCCCGTTTCGAGTCGGGCACCTTGGGCGCAGCACAGCTTTTATTGCAGACTGAAATGTCTGTGCAAACGAGTCTGGTGAATCAAGGGTTTGTTGAAATATCACAAGCACGGGAGGAGATTGTCCGCCAGCGGTTTGTTGCAGGCCTTGCGACGCGTCTGGAACTCAATCAAGCCGAGGCAGCCTCTCTGGCAGCGGTCGCACAGCGCGAACAGGCAAAGGCGGAAGAAACCCGCTTGAGACAGCAGTTCTTGCAACAGGTCGGAATCGCTTATCCCTCCGACGGTCTTGGCCTGACACAATTTCCTTTTGTCACCGGCAAGCCTTTTCAATCATCGGCACTCGACGCCTTACATTCGGTGTATCAAGTGCAGCTGAAAAACTCGGCCCTCAGCGATGCTTCGTTTTTCCCTCAGGTTAATTTCGAGCTTGGTTATTCTAAGAAGAGTTATGAGACAGCGCCTGAGCCGCAACGCTTTGCAGCAATCAAGGCGCGCTGGGATTTTCTCGATGGCGGTGCCCGTTCTGCCGTGCGTGGTCGGAATATGCAGGCTGCACTCGATGTGCTTGCGCAGTTTCGTCAGCTGGAAAACCAATTGCGCAGTTCCTACGACACACTCCAGACCCGTTTTGAAGCTTTGCAAAGGGCTCAAACTGCTGCTGCGTTTGCTCAACGTGCGGCAGCTGCGGCTCAGCAACAGGCATTGCAATCGTATGCGGCAGGGCTGGCGCGGGCATTGGATGTCCGCTCCGCAGATGAGGCCAAACTGCGGGCCGATTTCGCTCATCTGCAACTTCAATTTGCTTTGCAGGGATTGAGTTTGGAGTCATTGGCACTGACGTCCAGTTGGAATTCCTATTTGCGCGCTTCACTTTGACTGTAATATTTGCCGAAGCGATTGCTTAGAAATTCTTTCAGCGGAACGTCCTCTTGGCGAATGAAACCGCTTTGGACGATCTTCTTCTGATGATGCATATCCAGAACAGCGCAGATGCCCGCGGCTGTCGTGACCTGAATAGCACCCCAGTGCTCACCGGCAATCTCTTGGTGATAAATCTTGTGAGCATAGCTCTCTTGGCTCAATACGCCCTGACGTGTCCCCTGAACGGTCACAACAATCAGAACGACGTCCTGCTTTGTGGTCGGAAGAGCACGTTCAAAAATTCGTTTCAGAGTCGCTCTGTCATCATTCATTTTCAATTCGTTCATCAGCAGAGCAATCATATCGCGATGACCGGGGTATCTGATGCTTTTGTAGTCGAGTGATTTTGCTCTTCCTGAAAAGGTCTCTGCGAGTGTTCCAAGGCCGCCCGAAGTGTTGAAAGCCTCGTACTCAACGCCGTCAAGGCTGAATCTTTCGAGTCCTTCAAGAGGTTGCAGGAGGGTCATTTTGCCTTGCACGACGGCTTCACAGGGATTGCCATATTCGTTGATGAGACCTTCGGTACTCCACGTGAGGTTGTATTTCAGAGCATTGTGCGGAAATTGCGGGAGAGCGCCCACACGCATTTTGATGTGTTCAATCGATTCGAACGATTCTGCCAGACTGTTGGCCACGATCGTGATGAATCCGGGTGCCAAACCGCACTGGGGAGCAAAGGCCAGAGGGCTGTTGAGTGCAAGTGCACGGACAGCCTTTGTGGTTGCCACATCTTCGGTCAAATCAAGGTAATGAGTGCCCGCCTTTTTTGCAGACTCAGCAATCCGCACGTTGCAATGATATGGCGCACAACTCAGCACATAGGTCTGACCTTTCATGGCCTTATCGATCGCTGCCGCATCGCTCAGGTCGACCGAAATGGCGCTACAATGAGGCAATTGGCGACCATTCCCGTGATGGATGGCCGCCTGCGCTGTTTCGAGGTGAAGGTCCGCAGCAGTCACTTCATAGTCTCCCGCGTGGGCCAACAGCGAGACCACAAGTTTACCAATTTTTCCGCATCCTAAAACCAAAACTTTTGCTTTATTTCCCATAGGTTCTTCTCCGGTGGGCGGTTCTTGAAAGCGCTGCACAGCTGGCCATTCAGTGTGGCGCTATGCTAGTGTTCCCCGCATCAACTCACTTAAAAATGAGTTCCAAGGAGCAGCCATGCTGAACACTGAGTCCGAGTCGACACTTTCCCCTGCTCGGAAGCCTTCCGTTTCCAGAAAACCCCGAATCTCGGATGAGTATCGGCTCCACAGCAATTTTCGGTATGTTGATGGACAAGCGCAACCCGACCGTGTCGGCACTGTTGACGAACACCAAGACTTTGGCATCGGAGTGACCTCAGAAATTGGCCGGCTGCGGAAAGTCTTTGTTCACACCCCTGGACCCGAAGTGGAGCGTATGACGCCGAAAACGGCCTCAGAGCTTCTTTACAACGACATCATCCACTACCACCGCGTTCGCGAGGCACACGGGCAACTCAAAGGTGTTTTATCGCTTGTGTCAGAAGTTCTTGAAGTCAGGGAATCACTTTCTGATGTTCTTGAAATCGCCTCTGCACGTGACGAACTTTTGTCACGCATCACTCAGGCACAAGGGTGTACTCATCTTTTTCAGGAATTGCTCGAATACCCTTCTTCCGATTTGGCAGAGATCCTGATCTCAGGTCTGCCGCTGAAACGTGACACTCTCGACTCTTATCTATCCACCAAGAGTTTTTCCCTCGTTCCGTTACCGAACATGTATTTCATGCGCGATTCCAGTATGGTGATCGGCCCTCGCCTCGTGACGGGCGGAATGGCAAGTTCGGTGCGTGACACCGAGTCTTTGATCATGAGAACCATCTATGAATACCATCCCAGCTTACGCGGTCGTGGTATTCTTCTTGATGCCTGCCTCTCAGACGACAGAAGCAAATTCACCATCGAGGGTGGCGATGTCCTTGTCTTGAGTGAAGATGTTTTACTTATTGGGATCAGTGAGCGGACCACGCCCGTGGCGGTCGACCGCCTGATAGACGCTTACTACAATGCCCGTGTGCAAGACGGCAATGATCGCCCCTTTGATGTGTTTTGTGTGATTTTACCGCGCGAGAGAAGCACCATTCATCTCGACATGATTTTCACGCTCGTGAATACGGAGCAGGCTGTCGTGTCTGCGCCGTATATTTTGGGTCGGGAGCGTTCGCGGATCGTCCGAATCAAGGTCAGAGAGCAAGGGCGGCGTCGTTTCTCCGAAGTCGACGATCTTCTTCTTGGACTGCGAGGGCTGGGATTGCGCATTGAGCCAATTTTGTGCGGGGGCGACGAACCCCTTCATCAGCAGCGGGAGCAGTGGAACAGCGGTGCCAATATGTTCGCCTTTGCCCCGGGGCAGGTCATCAGCTACGACATGCATGAGCACACCGTTCGGGCCTGCGAAGGCGCAGGCTTTCGGGTGGAATCTGCAGTAAGCGTGCTTAAAAATCCTGCACTTTTGGAAAACCCGCGTCCGTTGGTCGTCACACTCGACGGCACAGAGCTTGCGCGCGGCGGGGGAGGACCCCGTTGTATGACTTGCCCTGTCAAACGCGATCCTGTTTGAATTTTTTCAAAGGGTGACGATTGTCATCCGTCATGTTCCCGACGGCCAACTTTTGCACTGCGCAGGTCAGTGGAAGGATGTTTCGTAGCTGAGCTTCAATTTTGTTGTTGAGCAACCGATACATCGTCTCATGGGTTGGGAGTTTCCAATGCGGTGGCCGGCTTTTCAAAAACAGCTGTCTGTGGTTCGTCGAAAGTCTGCACCCTCACTCTTGTGTGCTGTGCTGGTTCTCCACGCGTCCGTCGCAAGGGCTCTGCCATTGGAATACGATTTTCCTGATTCAAGGAGCAGCAGTCCCGTTGTCTCCGATGGCGACGAGTCTTCCTCGCGGGCTGAGCGAGCTCCCACTGGTGCACCAAGCGAGTCCTCTCCTTTGGCTCAGGCCTTCGAGGCCACTGCCACGACCTTACCTCTCCAAACTTACAAAAGCCCGACCGAGGTTTCACTCCTGCGCGAGGTGGGTCTCGAGCCTTCTCCTCAAGTCGATGCAGCAGTGGCAAAGGCGATGACATGGGTCTCTCAGACGATGTCCACGTCCGAGCGGAATGAATTCATTCAAGACTGCGAAAGAAATTTTGCAGGCCTCATGCGCAGCATGCAGTTGTCTCAAGGTGCTTTGTCCTGCGTGCCGTGGGCCATCGAGCGCTTCAACCAAACAAAATCGACTCGAGTCGAAAACAAAACAACCCGCCCTGTTTCAGGGGCAAGAGTGCGCACTGAAAATGAATGGCGCAATGCACTTCGCGGCTTAGACTTCACAGATGCATTTTGGAGGATCGATCCGCAAAGTGTGCACGAATTGATGCAGGAGTCACTCATCGCACAGAAATTGGGCGAGGATTGTCAGTACCGCGGAGCAGCGGCAGCTCTGATTGCGCGAGCAGAAGCGTTTTTTCCGGAAGCACCTGCATTTCAGGCGATTGAAAATGTTTATCCAGCGGCATTCAGATGTTTGGAACCTGATGACGACGGATTCGAGCGAACCCATCTCCGGACGGGACTTTTTCGGCTCCTTCAGGGCGATGTTCAGAAGGCGAGACAAAGTTTACTTCTTGCTGCTCACGCGGAGAACCCTGACGAAGAGTTTCGTTCGCTCTTTTGGCTGGGTGTGATCGATGAAAAAATGAACCGCAGAACTGGCGTTACTGGCAATCCTGCTGCTTGGGAGCAACTGAGAAAACGTTACCCGCTCACGATCCACTCGGTGGTTGCAGGGCACAGTGTGGGCCGCGATCCGTTGAGCAATGCGGTTTCCAGTAAATCAGCGAATGTCTCGAGGCGCGTCGGCGTCGTCTGGAGTGAATTCAATCTGGCAGCTTTTTTCTTTGAACTTTTGATTGCACGCCGTGATGCAGGTCATCTTTCAAGTTTTGCGAAGTACGCTGTGCGTACCGTCGATGCCCCCAATTCTGAGGCGCTTCTATTCCTTGTCAATTCCTATCACATCGCGCGTGCGCACAAAATTGCGATCGGGGCTCTCACGCGTTATTTCAAAGAAACTCAAAGTCAGGGTGTGACGCTTGAAACTCTCAATCTCTTTTTTCCCCGTGCGTACACGGATGAAATCCTGAACTCTGCGGGAATGGTCGATCCCGTCATCGTTCTGAGCCTCATCCGGCAAGAGAGTGCGTTTGATCCTTTTGCCCGCTCGATTGCCGATGCACGCGGCCTGATGCAACTTCTTCCATCAACAGCATCAAAGTGGCTTGCCAATTCCCATCACGAATTGTTCGATCCAAGTGCCAATGTGCGCGTGGGCGTGAAATACATGGAGACGCTCTTCAAACGTTATGACGGAAACGTGGAGCACGTCCTTGCTGCTTACAATGCAGGATTGAAAAATCTCGACAAATGGCGGCAGCGATTTCCCAACGCAAACACTCTCATGTTTATGGATCTGATTCCCTTCAAGGAAACACGAACCTACGTTGCGATCATTTTGCGCAACGCTTATTGGTATGGGCGATTGATGGCTTTGCAGCGCGATTCTCTCGGCGACACGCTGGTGCGCAAAAGCACGCAAGCGCGATGGCGCTCTGTGACGGTGCAAAACCTTTTGCGACTGGCATGGGAGCAGGATGGCAGTCCGATGCGTTCCAAACAATCCCTCTCACAGCTCTATTCGCTGCCAGCTCTCTCGAATCCGGCGCCCCTCAGCTCATCACAGCCCAATTAGAGTGGGCCTCTCCGGAGACGAAAAATAGAAGGCTCGGATATCAAGTCCTCCCAGAGTGAAATGCTCGCAGCATTGTGGCCAACCTTTGAGGCTTCTGCGCACCGATTGCCAAATGGCTTCTGTCGGGCAAAGGAGTACGCCCATGACAAGAGGCGTCTCCATCGTGTCAGCCGGCCGCGCCCATGCGCAAATGCGCTTCACAAAATCTTCATACAATCTTTCAGTCCCACCGTGATGGCTGTTCGACAGTCGCAAGCCAAACGGAGGATTGGCAAGGAGCCAAATCGCTTCTCCTTGTTCCACTTCTTTCATCCAAGGCAAGTCGCCGGCACGACTGTCGTGGCATCGGGCACTCCCTGAATCGCATTGAAGTCCGGAGTCGCGCATGGAGCGAAACCACTGCTCGGTGGCATCACACAAGTCTTTGTCCAAATCTTCTCCCAGATAAGTCACCTGAGAGGACTTTGGATTTGAGGAAAGCCGACTCTCGTTGCGCTTCTTGAGGCTGTGTTCGAACGATGATTTCCTATAGAAGGGCAGTCGTTTGTAATTCCAAAAGTCATGTTTTGCAGGAAGACGGCCAAAGTCTTGCAAGAGTGTTGCGGCTTCATGGAGGAGTGTTCCAGTTCCACAAAATGGATTCACGACGTGCCTAGGACGCGCAATTCCATACCACTCCAAGCTCAGCTCGCGCAGACGGAGGACGAGACACGCGGCGATGTCTTCACGCAAGGGCGCAGCATGGTGCAAGGTTTGTTTTTGTCCTCGTTGCCAATAGTTGCGGCCTCCCAATGACACGAAAATTTCCAACGACTCTCTCTCTATCCAGACATCACAATCCACTTCTGTTGACGGCGATCCTCCGTCTCCGGAAAAACGGCGTTTCAGAAATTCGGTCATTTCAAGTTTCAATCGGCCTTCATTGTACAAGCGGCTGTGCAAAGAATTGACCCGCAAATTCCAAACAAGGTTCTCTTTTTTAGGGACCCACATGTCCCATGAAATTTTTTCAAGAATCGTTCTGAACTTGTCATCTGTGGAACACCTGCCGCGGAAGATCAGGATTTTCACATCCGTGAAAGGCAATCCATCTAAAAGAAGATCGTGACATAGCTCGAATGGTGCGTCTTCAATGCGCACACGACCATGTTCACTGGTGATCCTGATATCATTCAGCTCAGAATTCCATTTTTTCGTGACGAGCTCTCTGGCAAATCGCTCACAGAGGCCTGAAAATCCGGGCGGAGCGTCGATCTCAAAGGTCTGTTTCTTGCCATGGATGTGCTTTCGAATGCGCCGTTCCAAATTCATTTTTTCATCGGCAGGCGGGTGTGTCATGATCTTTTTCCCAGCACATGTGATGCACTGTCGACGACTTTTGCGGTCACGCGATCCCAGTGTTCGCTCACCGAGATTTGCGCATCCAAGACTTCGCCTTTTTTCAAAAGTCTCGAAAGGGGAATGACGATCGGGCTCCAATGTTCGCAACTGTCGGGCTCGTTCGGAATATTGCTGAGTGTGATGCTCTTTGAAAGGTGAGCTCGAAAGCCGATGAGAAGTGCGGGAGCATCGGCGTTGTCAGCAACCTCCAGCTTCAGGGCTTTTCTTGGCAGTGGGCTGCTTGCCGGTGGAGGGGGCGCGAGCGGCACCTCCCATGCTTTCTTGAGTGGAGTAAGAAAATCCAAGTCCTGCGCTCGGACGGGATGTGAAAACGAAACCTGATCAAATGTGAGAGCCGTCTTGATCCGCGCAACGGATTTGAGCCAAGACTCGTCTTTGTCTTTCAGGCGTGCGGCATAGCGCTCCAATCGGTTCCTCATGGGCCCCGATGCCACGTTGACAAGACGGACGTGAACGGAGAACGCCTCTGGAATGCCTTTGCACCGGCTGTTCCCGATGCGTGCGAAAATATCCCTGAGCGTGGGAATGACTCCTTCCTGCAGAGGATCGTTGCCAAAGAGTTCACTGACCACATGTGTTGTTTTTTGTGGAAGCCGTGCGTCGTGTGAGTTGCAGTTGTGGATGGTGAAGCGATTCTTTTCAGATTCCGGCAGCTGTGCGCGGACCTTTTTTAAAACGGCGGCAACGGAAGTTTCTTCAATGGCGTCCACCTTGGATGCGCCGAGCTCGAGAGCGTAAAGCGAAAGCAGGCCACTTCCTGCACCGACGTCGAGGAGATGTGCATTGCGGTCAATGCTCTCTTGCAGGGCAGCACGGTAACCTCGGCAGCGGGGTGCATCCGCGAGCATCGCCCACTGAATCCATGGGTCAGCGAAGCCGTCCTCGATTCCCTTCTCACTCCCCTCCGCATCTGGATTGACAAGGCATTGGACGGCTTGCATCTCTTCGATCAGTTGAGCAATTTCGGCCGATTCGGGCAAGCTTTGGCTTCGTGTCTTGTAGGCTGATTTCAGTCGGGCAGCGAGGCTCGTCGGCGCCTCTCCCTTTTGAAGAAGACAAAGAATTTCTATGATTTCGGGACTCAGAACGAACTCGCCGGAGGACTCCGAAACCATGGCCCGCAGCTCACCCGCCCGATCAATCCGAAAGCGGAGGGCCTGAGAGGGCCTCAGGCTGCTGTTTTTTGCGGATTTGCCTTCCAATTTGCTTCTCACGAAGTCCTCTCCGATGCCTTTTCCCGGCCATCCAAATCAGCTATGACCCTCAGGACAGACCCAGTCTTATATCGTCCCTTGGGAGCAGGCTCATACCATGATGTTAGATAATATCCTCCAAGCTATCGGCAAAACCCCCCTCGTCCGCGTCAACCGATTGTTTCAAGACAGCGGTGTCGAGGTCTGGGCAAAGTGTGAGTTCCTCAACCCGGGCGGCAGTGTCAAAGACCGCATTGGTTACAAAATGGTCGTCGATGCGCAAAAGGCCGGTCGCATCAAACCGGGCGACACACTCATCGAACCCACCAGCGGCAATACGGGAATTGGCTTGGCGCTCGCCGGAGCTGTGTTGGGTTATCGCGTGATCATCACCATGCCTATGAAAATGTCCCGCGAGAAACAGGTGGCCCTCGAGGCATTAGGGGCAGAAATTGTTCGGACCCCAACAGAGGCGGCTTACGATGCACCCGAGAGCCACATTTCGATTGCAAAAAAGCTCAAAGGCCTGATTCCCAATTCGCACATCCTCGACCAATACAGCAACCCTTCCAACCCGCTTGCACATGAAGAAGGCACGGCTCTTGAGATCGTCGAAGACTTCGGTGGTGTGCCTGATGTGGTTGTGATGAGCGCAGGGACGGGCGGCACCATTTCCGGAGTCGCGCGAAAACTGAAATCATTGCGGCCCGATGTGCAAATCGTCGGCGCCGATCCGGAAGGCAGTATTCTGGCCGGCGGAACACATGTGGGCACCTATCATGTGGAAGGAATCGGTTACGATTTCATTCCGGATGTTCTTGATCGCAGCTTGATCGACACTTGGGTCAAAACCAACGATCAGGAAAGTTTTGTGTGGGCTCGCCGCGCCATGCGCGAAGAGGGCTTCCTCTGCGGTGGAAGCTGCGGTGCTGCCCTGATGGCTGCAGCCAAGGTCATTCCTCATTTGAAGAAGGGCACGCGGGTTGTCGTGTTGCTTCCAGACGGGATCCGCAACTACATGAGCAAGTTTGCAGACAACAACTGGCTCGACGCTCATTCATTTTCTGGAGTCGCTCCCGCTGTTCCCACGTATGCTGCCGATCTTCTGAGGGCTCACCGATGAAAACGCGTGTTATTCTCTTCTCAAGAAAAAGTGACGAAGATTCGGCCTCAGGTCCTCAGTTTCTTTTTGCGCGATGGGGCAATTCTCTTCTCAAGGAATTGCCCGCCGGCATGGGTGTTGAAGACTATGCGCAGCAGCGCCGTCTGAAGCGGCATTCGACGTTCGATCACACCGTGGGCGATCGGGGCCGAAATGCGACGCTGCTTGAATGCGTCGAGTCTCCTGGCCTTGAGTTGGATGGTGTGGCTCTGGTGTGGGATTCCTTCCGCGCGACTGCTCAGGCTCTCTCTGACGGCCAAGATCGTCGTTTTCTTCAGTTGGCTGTGCAGTTTCTCGCTGCCGGTGGGAACGTGGACGATTCTGTGATTGCCGCTGATTACGATGCTGAATTCCTGCAGGAGTTGCAGAGAACTCTCGCGGCGCAAAGCAAAACCAAGGAAAATTGAGGAACTTTCACTTCGATTTCATCACCCACACTCCATCCCAATTTTCTGACGGCGGATTATCAATGAAGTATTCGCACCGCTCGAGAAAAATGCCGGCAGGACCATCGTGTGGGTTCTTTTGCAAAATCGTCATCATCGCGTGTTGCGCGGCAATAAAATCCCGTTGCCGATAAAGACTGAGGCCTTGTTTAAAAAGCTCTGCAGTTGTCTCGGCTGAGTCGCGCTGTTCATTTTTGAATCTCATGACTTCGAAAATCGTCACAGGTTCGTTCTTCCCTTTGACCTTGATCCAGTCGAGTTCCCTCAAGACGAAATCTTGCGGGCCTTTCAGGGCAGCTCGGGTCATTTCCGAGCAGACCACGCGCACTCCGTACTCTTTTGTGATTCCCTCGAGCCGAGCGCCCAAGTTCACTGCGTCACCCAGCACTGTGTAATCGAACCGCAGGTCAGATCCCATGTTTCCGATGACCATGGGACCGGTGTTGATGCCGCAACCGATGTCGATCGCCGGCAAATTCTTCTTTTGCCACCCCTCTCGGAGCACATCTAAAGCATCCAGCATTTTCAAAGAGGCGTGGAGCGCGTTGTCTGCATGATTGTCCATGGGCAACGGGGCTCCCCACACAGCCATCAATGCATCACCGATGTATTTGTCGAGGAGCCCGCCCGAGTTCAAAACGATGTTGGTCATCGGTGTGAAGTATTCGTTCAACAAGTTGGCCAGCGCCTCCGGTGCCAGCCTTTCACTGATTGTGGTGAAGCCGCGGACGTCGGAGAAAAAGACGGTCAGCTCTCTTTTTTCTCCGCCCAGCTTAAGGCTGTCAGGGCTTTCCAGTAGCTGGTTGATGACCGTTGGATTCAGATAATGCTGGAAAGCGCCCTTGATCTTTCGCTTCTCTTTTTCCTCGACCAGAAATTTGAAGAGAATCATCGCGGTAAAAATAATGACATTTTGAAAGTGGAAAAGTCCAAGGTTGATGATTCTGCCGCGACCAAAAATATACTTTTGATCGATCAACTCCATCCCGACATGAAGCGAAACCAGAAAAAGGACCGACGTGAGTGCCGACGACTGACTCAGCAATAAGCAAAGAAGCAATCCTGTCACGAGGAGAAAGAACAACTCAATCACAATGAATTTGTCAGGATGAACGAGGAAGTCGCGTTGAATGATATTTTCAATGGCAGCCACGTGATGTTCCACACCATTGGCGGTTGGATTCACCGGTGAAGGTCTTCTGTCGTCGATTCCTAAGGTGGTCGATCCAAGAATGAGAATTTCCGGAACATCTTTTGGGATTTTATTCTCCGCGGCATCAGCGAGGGAGAGTTTCACAGGAGTTTCTTTTCCGTTTGAATCTGCAAATTCCCCATAATGGTTCAATAGAAGTTTGGCGTCGCCCCGCGTGAGCGGGATTTCGATTTTTTTTCCATCAGCGCCCACGAGAGAAATTCCCGTGACAACATCCGTATGTTGAATTTCAATTTGCCGATTGAGGTACTTGGCTGCGAGTTGCAGGCTCATGCTGGGCAGAAATTTTTTCTCCTGAACAGGGTTGTCTTTACTGCTCAGTGGTATTTCCTCGACCAGTTGAGCCACGCGCATGAGTCCGTCAGAGTCGGGTGAATTGTTGATGAAGGCGTACGTCGGTTGGTCACCCATGATGGTTTTCGTGTTGATGAGAGGATAAAACTCGTCATCCTGCAGTGCCGGATAAGAACCCTTGCTGACAATCATGGGTGCCAATGACGAGCCGAGTGTGGCTTTGGCTTCGCTCCAGTCACGGTCCAAGCCTGCGCCCTCTTGAGGTGACAGGATCGCAACGGCTTGAACGACGTTGCCGAAATCTTTGAACGCTTGTGCGAGTGAGAGATCTCCGGGCGTGGTGGTCAGCAGCTCCTCAATTCCCTGAGCGAAACGCCGCGGATCAAGAACGCCGCTTGGTGAGACGCTTTTTTGAAGAATTGTTTCCATCGGCTGTAGAGCATCTGTGAGCAGCAAACTTTCCGGCTCAGAGAAAAAAACATCCAAGCCAATCCATTTCACGCCTGCAGCCTTCAGATTCTTGAAGGCTTCTGCATATGAACTTCTGGGAAAGGGCCATCTTCCAAACTTTGCAATCGATTTTTCATCAACCGCCAGTATCCCGACTTTCCCACTCATGGGGCGGGTGCCGCGTGCTGTCATCCGCCAATCAAAGAAAGTCCTGTCGATGATGGAGATGATATTTTTTTTTGCAGATTCCGGATCCGCAA